>NZ_JAKTII010000008.1:0-294684 GCF_027855175.1 Acinetobacter sp. AOR14_HL
CTGAACTGCACCCCATAAGTTAGACTTTTTAAACTTATAAGGTGTGACCTATGCCAGTTCCAAAGCATTCAAAAGAGTTAAAACTCAAAGTAATTCAGGCTTATTTAGATGGTAGTAAAGGCTATAAAATTCTTTCCAAAGAGTTTAATGTAGATCTCCAAACCATTCGGTTATGGATTGAAAACTATAAGGCACATGGTACTGATGGGCTTAATATTAAAATTCAAAAAACTTATTATTCTTCAGAATTTAAAATCAATGCAATACAAATGCTTCTTGATAAGATACCCGTAAGAGAAGTAAGAAGACGGTTAAATCTGAGCGGGACGTCAATTTTAAGAAGATGGCTAGCTCTGTATCATAAAGAAGGGATTGCTGGGTTTAATACTAAACGGACTTATACCAATATGACTAAGCAAGATAAAACTAAAACAGTGAAACCAACAAGAGATGATAAAGACAAGTCTCAGCAAGAGCTCATTGATGAGCTTACAGCTTTACGCGCAGAGGTCGCTTTTTTAAAAAAGCTAAAAGCCTTAAAACTGAAGCAACGTACTTAAATTCAATTTGTACTGCAGACAGTGTTCAAATTATTTCAGAATTAAGGCAAATTTATCCATTAAAGCTCTTACTCAGTATTGCCAAGATAGCCCGTAGTACTTATTTCTACCACATGAAAGCTATACGCTCTAATGATAAATATACTGAGTTAAAACAGCAGATTAAGTCCATATACCATAAGCATAAGGGATGCTATGGCTATCGTAGAATTACTCTTGCTCTGAAAAGTACAGGAATAATGATTAACCATAAATGTGTATATCGACTCATGAAAACTATGGGACTTAAATCACGTATCAGAGCACTAAAATATCGCTCATATAAAAGTGGTTGTGTCGGGATAGTGGCTGATAACGTTTTACAACGGCAATTTAAAGCAAATCGACCAAATCAGAAATGGGCAACTGATGTAACGGAATTTAATGTGAACGGTGAAAAACTTTACCTATCCCCGATTATAGATTTATTTAATGGGGAAATTATTACATTCCGAATCCAACGCAAACTCAATTATGAGTTAGTAAAAGATATGCTCATTCATGCTTTGGCTAAACTTAAACGACATGAAAAACCAATTCTCCATTCCGATCAAGGATGGCAATATCAAATGGCTCATTACCAACAGCAATTAAAACAACAGGGTTTAATTCAAAGTATGTCTCGTAAGGGAAATTGTTTGGATAATGCTGTAATAGAAAGCTTCTTCGGAATATTAAAATCGGAGTGCTTTCATGGTGAAAAATTTCAATCAATTGATGAATTAGAGAAAACCATACAAGAGTACATTCATTATTATAATCATGAGAGAATCAAGGTGAAGTTACAAGGTTTATCCCCTGTACAATATAGAAATCAGTTTTTAAAAACTGCTTAATTAGCTGTCCAACTTTATGGGGTCAGATTATCCTACCGCTACGGGAGGAGACGAGGAGTTTACGCATAAGACTATCCCTCAGACGGAATAACTCTGATGCGATCTTTCATCACGGTCTGCTAAAACCGACTGGCAATGTAGGCCAGCTTGCAAAGGATAATCTGAGAGTTTACAGGTGTCAATGTAGCTTTTATGACAAGTTATTAAATTTCTTATTGTTTTTCATTAGATTAAATTAATTATTATTTTAAATATTATATACAATCAAATAGTTTTAATTGAAAATTTATTGAGAACTCAGTCATCAGTCTTTTAAAAAATTGGAGTAGCCTAATCTATCTATTAAGACTAAGCAAAATGAGCGCCTTGAGACTCAATGAGCTGATCAACCTGAACTGGCATCCCCAATAAATAACCTTGGAATTGCTGACAGCCTAAACGCGTTAAAATCTCAACCTGCTGCTGAGTTTCCACGCCTTCTGCCGTTACGGTTAAACCTAACTTTTTCGCTAAATGAATAATACTTTCGAGAATAACTTCTTCTTTTGAACCCGGTTTTAAATCAACAATAAAGCCACGGTCAATTTTCAGCTCATCTACGGGTAAGTCTTTTAAATATAAGAAGCTCGAATGCCCTGTTCCAAAATCATCAATGGCAACACGAATTCCCATGTCACGTAAGCGCTCACAAGCTCGGATACTCAAGTCTATATGCCGCATTGCAGTTGATTCAGTAATCTCAACAATTAAGTGGTGAGGTTGAATTTGATATTTTTTTAATAATGCTTCGAGTGTACTAAATAACTTTTTATTTTCAAATTGTAGTGCCGATAAGTTCACAGCAACTGGATAAAATGGGGTGTTACTGCGCTCCCACTCCTGAATTTGCAGGCAAGCTTGCTCAAGCGCCCAATATCCCATTGGAATGATCAAACCCGTTTTTTCCGCACCTTCAATGAACATATGCGGCGTAAGTATTCCTAACGCTGGGTGATTCCAACGGATTAATGCTTCAACTCCACAAACTTCAAGATTGGTATTAAATTTTGGTTGGTAATATAAGATGAACTGTTTTTCTTCTACGGCTTTATAAAGATCATTGATCAGTTTCGACTGACTTCTCGTTTCTTG
The DNA here is from genome assembly GCF_027855175.1 of Acinetobacter sp. AOR14_HL. Lineage (NCBI taxonomy): Bacteria > Pseudomonadati > Pseudomonadota > Gammaproteobacteria > Moraxellales > Moraxellaceae > Acinetobacter > Acinetobacter sp. AOR14_HL. Next base: position 2,567 of record NZ_JAKTII010000008.1, read on the forward strand.
CTGATGGGTTGAATAACTAAAGATGGTATACGTATTTCGGCCTTGTTCTTTAGACATGAGCATGGCGGCATCAGCGTTCATGAGTAAGTCCTGAACATTCTGTCCATGCTCAGGAAAGAGTGCCACACCCAAACTTGCAGAAATATTAATTTCCTTACCAGAAATTTGATAACTTTCCTGAATCAGTTGTAAAACTTTCTCAGCCAAAACAACTGCTTCGTCTGCATTTGTATTTTCTGCAATAAGCAAAAACTCATCACCACCAATTCTAAGCAGCTTACATTTTTCATTGAGTTGCCAATGCAAACGGTTCGCCATTTGAATGAGTAATTGATCACCGATATGATGCCCAAAAGCATCGTTAACCGATTTAAATCGGTCTAAATCAATATATAAAAAAGCAATTTTCTGGTCTTTATAGCGATGATCTGAAAGTAATACTTCTGCATAATCAACCAAGTAAAGACGGTTTGGCAGTTTAGTTAAATTATCTTGTATCGAGAGGTTTGCTAATTCTTTATTTGCCTTACGCAACTCTAAATTTTGTTGAGTGAGGCGCTGCTCCAACATCGCAACAATAAAACTTGCGACCAGTACCAAACATGTGACCAAGATAATCGTAAATAATAATAGGTCATGTTCAGCCTGATATTGGCTAATAAATTTATCAGTAATATTCGTTGCAATGAGCGCCGTATAGTGCATTCCCATAATACTTAAGGTCATCATTACCGAAAATGCGATTTTCAAAGTTAGACGATGACGTTCGGTATCTTTTAATTTATAGGCTAATAAAAATGCCAGCCCTGAACCGCTCATCGCAATTAATACAGAAAATAATAGCAAGAAAGAGGTGTAATCTTTTTTGTAGATATTAATATTCCAGCCCAACATACTAATGTAATATGAAGCTGAAATTCCGATTCCCATAATAATAGAACTTAAAATGAGCCGGAATAAAGGTAGCGTAAAACGTGAAGTCAACCACATGGCGATGCACGATAGCAAAGCACTAATGGCAAATGAAACGCTAATTAAAGGAATATTCGAGTTGACTGTTTCAAACAGATGATAAGCTTGTATACCAATAATATGAACAATGCTAATTGCTGATGCCAGCAATAATCCATTGATAAATAAAATTAAAAACTCAAATTTTTTATAGATTTGCTTGAATATTAATTGTTCCATGGAAATTACAAGAAAGCAAATGATGCCAGCTGCAATAAAAGAGCCGACGATCAATGTGCTATCGTAATCAACATGACCCATAGTGGACTTCCATGATTATTCAATACTTTTTTTTATTTTGTTCAACTCATTGCCCAAAATACAATTAAACATGTTAAAGAAATTTTAGTAAATTTGACTTATTCAGTCAGTTATAAACAATAACATTATCTATCTTTTGGTCAAGTATTTTTTACTTTATAAATCAATAGACTAAATAAAAAATAAGCAGCCAATTATATGAAAAATATAGAATTTATTTAATCCAGTCAAGTTGACTCAATCGCTCTTTTTCATATTCAAATAAAAACAGTATAAAAAAAGAACCCTGCTTAATGCAGGGTTCTTTTAAAGCTTTTTTAGAAAAAGAAAATTAGTTCTTTTCTTTGTCTACGATTTTGTTTGCTTGAATCCAAGGCATCATCGCGCGTAACTTATTACCAGTTACTTCAATACCATGTGCAGCATTTTGACGACGACGAGCAGTCATAGATGGGTAGTTTAATGCACCCTCTTGAATGAACATCTTCGCGTATTCGCCAGATTGAATACGTTTCAATGCATTACGCATTGCTTCACGAGACTGTTCGTTAATTACTTCAGTACCAGTTACATATTCGCCATACTCAGCATTGTTAGATACTGAGTAGTTCATGTCAGCGATACCGCCTTCGAACATCAAGTCAACGATCAATTTAAGTTCGTGTAAACATTCGAAGTAAGCCATTTCTGGTGCATAACCAGCTTCAACTAAAGTTTCGAAGCCCATTTTCACGAGTTCAACCGCACCACCACAAAGAACTGCTTGCTCACCGAATAAGTCAGTTTCAGTTTCTTCACGGAATGAAGTTTCGATAATACCAGTACGGCCGCCACCTACACCTGAAGCATAAGAAAGAGCAACGTTACGTGCATTACCAGAAGCATCTTGGTGAATTGCGATTAAGTCAGGAACACCTGAACCACGTTGGTATTCTGAACGAACTGTGTGACCAGGTGCTTTCGGAGCAACCATGATTACGTCTAAGTCTTTACGTGGAACAACTTGGTTATAAAGAATTGAGAAACCATGAGCAAATGCTAAAGTTGCGCCTTCTTTGATGTTTGGCTCAATCACGTCACGGTAAAGTTGTGATTGGAATTCATCTGGAGTCAAAATCATTACGAGGTCAGCTTGCTTAACAGCAGCAGGAACTTCTGCAACTTTAAGACCAGCATTTTCAGCTTTCTTCCAAGAAGCTGAATCTGCGCGTAAACCTACAGTTACGTCTACGCCTGAGTCTTTAAGGTTAAGTGCATGAGCATGACCTTGAGAGCCGTAACCAACAATCGCTACTTTCTTGCCTTGGATGATTGATAAGTCACAGTCTTTATCGTAAAAAATTTGCATTTGTGTTCTCCGCTAAAATACTTTTAAAAAATTAAATGGCTAATACTTTTTCGCCACGGGCGATACCAGATACACCTGAACGAACGACTTCTAGAATAGTGTTTTCTGCAAGCGCATCGATAAAACCATCTAATTTTTCAGTTGTCCCTGCTATTTGAATGGTATAGGTAGTTGGTGTCACGTCTACAATTTGCGCACGGAAAATATCCGCTGTTCGCTTAATTTCAGCACGTGAAGCACCTAACGCTTTTACTTTAATCAACATCAGTTCACGCTCAATGTGTGAACCTTCTGATAAATCTACTACTTTTACAACTTCAACAAGTTTGTTGAGCTGCTTTGTAATCTGTTCAATCTTATGGTCATCGCCATAAGTAGTTAACGTCAGACGTGATAAAGTTGGGTCTTCGGTTGGAGCTACATTCAACGTTTCAATGTTGTAGTTACGTTGACTGAATAAACCCACCAAACGAGAAAGCGCACCAGCTTCGTTTTCAACGAGTACAGAAATAATATGTCTCATTATGTACGCTCCCCTTTACCTAACCACATATCCTTCATTGACTGACCTGCGATCAGCATTGGATAAACATGTTCTGTACGATCAACCATGACATTAATGAATACACATTTATCATTAATTGCCATTGCTTCAGCAAGCTTCGACTCTAGTTCATCAGCATGATCAATTTGGATACCAACATGACCATAAGCTTCCATTAACTTGCCAAAATCAGGTAATGATTCAACATATGAGCTTGAGTGACGGCCTTCATAGTTCATATCTTGCCATTGTTTAACCATACCTAAAGCACGGTTATTCAAGCACAAGATCTTCACATTCATACCGTATTGCTTACAAGTTGAAAGCTCCTGAATACACATCTGAATTGAAGCTTCACCAGTAATACAAACTACCTGTTGATCTGGGAAAGCTAACTTGGCTGCCATTGCATAAGGTAAACCTACGCCCATGGTGCCTAATCCGCCTGAGTTAATCCATTGACGTGGACGTTTGTACTTGTAGTACAACGCACCAAACATTTGGTGTTGACCCACATCCGAAGTAATGATGGCATCACCATTGGTCGCTTTATATAAAGCTTCAACAACTTGCTGTGGCTTCATTGTGCCATCAGCCAGTGTTTCATACTTCAAGCCATGAACTTTACGCCATTCATTAATTTGATCCCACCATGCAGCAATTGCTTCAGGGTTAGGTTTAGACACATTCAATTGTTTCAATTGCGTCAACATTTCCTGAAGTACAGGCTCAACCGCCCCTACAATCGGAATGTGCGCCATGATCGTTTTTGAAATGCTCGCCGGATCAATATCAATATGAATAACTTTGGCATTCACACAGAATTTTGCAGGGTTATTGGTTACTCGGTCATCAAAACGTGCACCAATTGCAAGAATGACGTCAGCATTATGCATCGCCATGTTTGCTTCATAAGTACCGTGCATACCCAACATGCCCACAAACTGTGGATCATCGCCAGGGAAGCCACCAAGACCCATAAGTGTATTTGTCACTGGATAGCCCAACAAATGAGCCAACTCAGTCAATAATGCAGATGCATTACCTTGAACAACACCGCCACCAGTATAAATTACAGGGCGTTTAGCACTTAAAAGTTCATCAATCGCTTTGCGAATTTGACCAGAATGACCACGTGAAGGTGGCTGATAAGAACGCATCTTCACTTTTTCAGGATATTCGTACGCAAATTTTTCTGCAGGATTTGTCGCATCTTTTGGAATATCGACTACAACTGGGCCAGGACGGCCACTTGATGCAATATAAAATGCTTTTTTGATAATTGCAGGAATTTCACTTGCGTGACGAACTTGGAAGCTGTGTTTCACGATAGGACGTGAAATACCCACCATATCAGTTTCCTGGAAAGCGTCTTCACCAATAAGATGTGATGCAACTTGGCCAGACAAAATCACCATTGGGATTGAGTCCATATAAGCTGTTGCAATTGGAGTCACAGTATTAGTTGCGCCAGGTCCAGAAGTGACCAGTACTACGCCAGTCTTACCTGTCGCACGCGAGTAAGCATCTGCCATATGACCAGCAGCTTGTTCATGACGTACGAGGTAATGATTAATTTTGTCTTGTTGAAATAGCGCATCATAAATATGTAATACAGCGCCGCCTGGATAACCAAAAACATGTTCAACGCCTTCGTCCGCAAGAGCACGAACGAGCATTTCACCACCAGATAAAAGTTCCAACGTGATTCACCCTAAATTCTTTATCACTATTTATGGAAGGCACAAATAGTGTTTCATTCATTGAATTGTCTGCACTGTTATAGCACACATATTGTCTAGTTTTCGTTGCAATAGAAAAATTTCTGTTTTTCAGCCGTATAAGCTTTTTTAACATTAATAAAGCATGTCTGGATATACATACTTTAAGTAAAATCAATCTCTCGGCTAGAGAGAATGTCTATTACAAAACATGACGGTTATTCGAAGGGTGATCAAATAATCGCATATAAAACTAAAGGAAGCATTTTTGTTGTTTAATTCACTAAAGTCAAGATTAAAGAAAAGGTTTTTCCATAAAAATTTTTAGCTGCTTCTTTTTTAATCTAAAATTTGGTAGTTCCAATCCCTATTTATTAAAAATAATTATTCTTTTTTATATAAAACCATACATTGTAAATTGCTTATTTATAAACTTTATTTAAATATAGTCAGCTTTTTTGGGGAAGATCTGATATGAATTTATCTTATTTAAAAACAAGCTTATATACAGTAGTAACAACGGTAATTTTAATTTACTCAAGTCAAAGTCAGGCACAGCAATATTATAAATGGATGGATAAAAGTGGCTCTACACATTACACCACGACTCCGCCACCTAAGAGTGCAAAACATTTGAACAAAGTTTCAACTTACGGCAGCCAACCATCCGTAAAAAATTCGACACCCACCTCAGAACAACAACCTCAAGATAAAACAGATAAAGTAGTGCAAGAAACAGCTAACTTAGAACAGGACAAAGGTGTACCCGCTGTACCAGTTCCGCCCGCCCCATCCGCAGCAGCACGATAACCAAAATGAGAGTGGTGAATATTTTCACCACTCTTCTATTATTTAAAATAAAGAAGAATAGATTGAGAAATGTTTATTGCTCATATTAAAAGATAAAATCCTGATCTAAAAACTGACATTTCCCCTTATTTTGCGCTATGCTGTGCAGCAATCTTTCATTTCAATTTTCGTTGTATAGCTTACGTCTATGACTATTTCTCACATTGACCCCGAATATCAAGCAAACACGATTGAACCATCAGTTCAACAAGATTGGGAAAATCGTAAAGTCTTTAAAGTTGCCGACACTGTCGAAGGTAAACATCGCTACATCCTGTCAATGTTTCCTTACCCAAGCGGCAAGCTGCATATGGGGCATGTGCGTAACTATACAATTGGCGATGTAATTAGCCGTTTTTACCGTTTAAAAGGTGAAACTGTATTACAACCTATGGGTTGGGATGCATTCGGTTTACCTGCTGAAAACGCAGCAATTGCCCATAAAGTTGCTCCGGCAAAATGGACATTTGAAAACATTGCCTACATGCGTGACCAATTAAAAAAATTGGGTCTATCTGTAGACTGGGATCGCGAGTTCGCAACTTGTACACCAGAGTATTATCACTGGGAACAATGGTTATTTGTTCAGCTTTATAAAAAAGGCCTGATCTACCGTAAACTTTCAACAGTAAACTGGGATCCGGTTGACCAAACAGTTTTGGCAAACGAACAAGTTGAAAATGGTCGTGGCTGGCGCTCAGGTGCATTGGTTGAAAAACGCGACATTCCTATGTACTACTTCCGTATTACGGATTATGCACAAGAATTATTAGACGATCTTGACACCCTACAAGACGGCTGGCCTCAACAAGTGTTGACCATGCAACGTAACTGGATTGGTCGCTCTACAGGCATGGAAATTACTTTCCCATCTGCCAATACAGAAATTTATGCTGATGGCTTAACTGTTTATACAACACGTGCTGACACGCTTATGGGCGTGACTTATGTTGCTGTTGCAGCAGAACACCCTCTTGCGCTTAAAGCTGCTGAAACTAACCCTGAATTGGCTGCATTTATTGAAGAATGCCGCATGGGTTCAGTTGCAGAAGCGGACTTGGCGACAGCTGAGAAAAAAGGCATGGCAACAGGCTTGTTTGTAAAACATCCTGTAACTGGTGAAGAGCTTCCTGTTTGGATCGCAAACTACGTATTAATGTCTTATGGCTCTGGCGCTGTTATGGCGGTGCCTGCACATGACGAACGTGATTTTGAATTTGCTAACAAGTTTAATTTATCAATCAAGCAAGTCATTGATGCTAAAGGCGCTGACGATGCAGACTACTCTGCAACCCAGTGGCAAGAATGGTACGGTTCTAAAGAAGGTAAACTTGTTAACTCTGGCGAGTTTGACGGTTTAGAATTCCAAGCTGCTTTTGATGCATTCCTTGCAAAATTAGAACCACAAAATTTAGCAAATTCTAAAGTTCAATTCCGTTTACGTGACTGGGGTGTATCTCGTCAACGTTACTGGGGCTGTCCAATTCCAATGATTAACTGTGATACTTGTGGTCAAGTCACAGTACCTGAAGATCAACTGCCTGTTGTATTACCAACAGACGTTGTACCAGATGGTTCAGGCAACCCGCTTAATAAAATGCCTGAATTCTATGAAACTAAATGTCCTTGTTGTGGTGGCGATGCACGTCGTGAAACAGATACTTTAGATACTTTCGTAGAGTCATCTTGGTACTATGCACGTTATGCTTCTCCAGACTTCACTGGTGGTATGGTTAAACCTGAAGCAGCTCAAAACTGGCTTCCTGTGAACCAATACATCGGTGGTGTTGAGCACGCGATTCTTCACTTACTTTATGCACGTTTCTTCCACAAATTAATGCGTGATGAAGGCGTTGTACAAGGTAATGAACCATTTACCAACTTGTTAACTCAAGGCATGGTGCTTGCAGACACGTTCTACCGTGAAGCAGAAAATGGTAAGAAAACTTGGTTTAACCCAGCTGATATTGAGTTAGAACGCGATGAAAAAGGTCGTATTCTTTCTGCAAAATATTCAGGTGATGGTCAAGAAGTTGTGATCGGCGGACAAGAAAAAATGTCTAAGTCGAAAAACAACGGTATCGACCCGCAAGCGATTATTGATCAATACGGTGCAGATACTGCTCGTGTATTCATGATGTTTGCTGCTCCACCAGATCAATCTTTAGAATGGTCTGATGCAGGTGTTGAAGGTGCAAACCGTTTCTTGAAACGTGTATGGCGTCTTGTAGCAGGCTTCCTTGAAAAAGGAAACTCAACTTCTACAATCGATACTGCAAACTTGTCTAAAGATGCTCAAGATTTACGTCGTAAAACACACGAAACCATTCAAAAGGTAAGTGATGATATTGAACGTCGTCATGCATTCAATACTGCTATTGCTGCTTTAATGGAGTTGTTAAACGCAAGCAACAAGTTTGAAGCAAAAGATGACAACGACATTGCTGTAGAACGTGAAGCGATCACTACACTTTTAACTTTGCTCGAACCGTTTGCACCACATTTAAGCCAAACTTTATTGGCTCAATTTGGTACAGATGTTACAGCAGCAACGTTCCCTGAAGTCGATGCTTCTGCGTTAACACGTAATACGCAAACGATTGTTGTACAGGTTAACGGTAAACTTCGCGGTAAACTTGAAGTTTCTGTTGATATTTCTAAAGAAGATCTATTAGCTCAAGCTAAAGCTCTGCCAGAAGTTCAACAATTCTTAACAGGACCAACAAAAAAAGAAATTGTGGTTCCAAATAAACTAGTTAACCTCGTGGTTTAATTAAAGTTATTAATGAGAGGATCAAGCATGCACTTAGCCAAACGTTTAGCCGCTGTTGTTTTAACCTTAGGCCTTAGTGCAGGCTTAGTCGGGTGTGGATTTCACTTAAAAGGAACCAACCCGACTGCGACTCCGCTTGTTTATAAAAAGTTAAGCCTTGAGTTACCAGCTAAAACTGATGATTTGGAAACGCAGTTAAAAGTGTATTTGGCTGCCAATGGTGTTCAATTCAGTAATGATAGTGATGCCTATGTACTCCGTGTTTTGGAATACACACCACGTCGTCAGCTTTTAAATGGAAAACTGACAGAAGTATTATTACGCCTAACCGTAACCTTCCAGATTGAAGATCGTCAGGGTAATAAAATTACTGAACCACGCTCATTAACTGCATCTCGTAGTTATCAATATGACTTGGCAACAGTCAACACTGAAAATCAGCAAGAAACCTACTTACAACATATTGTGATTGATGATATTGCACAACAAATTACTCGTCAGATTTCAGCAAATCGTTTGCCAAAAGCTCAGCCTTAATCTGTATTTTTGCCTGCAATGAAAATTGACTATTTACAAGCCTTAAAACGTACTCCGGAAGCTCGGGGTGCGTGGATTTTGCATGGGCAAGAGCCCTTATTAGAACAAAATTTATTAGATGCCTTTCGCAAAAGCTGGCAACAACAAGAAGTTGAAAGACAGCGCTATGATATTAGTAGCGTGAGCGACTGGAAAAATGTCTTTAACGCACTTAATAGCTTATCTTTATTTTCTCAACAGCTTGCTATTGAAGTACACGGCAATATAAAACCTGATGCAAATGGCTTAAAACAACTTAAAAGCTATATACAACATAATGAACATAACCTGTTATTAATTGTTTTACCCAAACAAGATAGTAGCAGCTTAAAATCTGCTTTTTTTCAAGTTGTTGAAGCAAATGGGGTTGTAGTTGCTCTAACGGCAAATTACCCACAAGACCGTCAACGTATTTTAAACGTAGAAGCAGAAAAGCTTGAGATTCAGCTCGACAATGATGCTTGGCAATGGTTAATGCAACATCATGAGCACAATTTGCTCGCAGCTAAAAATAGCTTGATGCGTGTAAGAGACACATTTCCAGACCAAAAACTGATTTTGATTGAGCATTTATATGCTTGTTTGCAAGATCAATCACGTTATACCACCTATGATTTAAGTGATGCGTTATTAGAAGGCAACCTTGGCCAATCTATTAAGATTTTTCAATATCTAATTGCAGCAGGCGAACCAGATAGTCTGATTTTATGGACTTTAAGTAAAGAAATGCGCTTGTTGATGCAATTGTTTGAGCAACCTCATAATGCCCTACAGCTGGGTATATGGAAAACTAAGGTTGGTTTATATCAACAAGCCTTAAGAAGGCTAAATCCACAACAGTTCTTAGGCTGGTCTACCCTTCTATTGCAAATTGATGCAGCAATTAAAGGAATGTCGAACGAAAATGCAGAACATTTAATGCAGCAGGCGATTGCTGAATTATGTGGGAAAACACTATTTATACAATAATTCGGCTGAATCATTTTTCTTCATTCCTGAAATATCATAAAAATTCACGTTTTATCCTCATTTCGCTTTTATACTAAATTAAATTTTAAACTTTTCGACCTCTCGCCATGCCAAAAATAAAGCCAATCAAACTTGTTATTATCATCGTCTGTATAGTCATTATTGCTCTTTTAGCCTGGAAGTTTTTCAAGCCAAAACAGCAGCAGCCACAATATATTACTGCCGAGGTAACGCGCGGGGATATTGAAAATAATGTACTTGCAACAGGTACACTTGATGCAACCAAACTTATTAGTGTCGGTGCGCAGGTATCTGGTCAGGTTAAAAAGATGTATGTACAACTGGGCGATCAGGTTAAGCAAGGTCAACTTATTGCGCAAATTGATTCAACCACACAAGAAAATAGTTTAAAAACTTCTGATGCGAATATTAAAAATTTAGAAGCACAGCGCCTTCAACAAGTTGCTTCTTTGAATGAAAAGCAACTTGAATACCGCCGTCAGCAACAAATGTATGCGCAAGATGCGACACCACGCGCAGATCTAGAATCTGCTGAAGCAAGCTATAAAACAGCTCAAGCACAAATCAAAGCATTAGATGCGCAAATTGAATCTGCAAAAGTGACTAGATCTACGGCGCAAACCAATATTGGTTATACACGTATTCTTGCTCCAACTGATGGTACGGTTGTCGCAATTGTGACGGAAGAAGGTCAAACGGTAAACGCAAACCAAAGTGCGCCAACAATTGTCAAAATTGCAAAATTACAAAATATGACGATTAAGGCGCAAGTCAGTGAAGCTGACATTATGAAAGTTGAGAAAGGCCAACAGGTTTATTTCACTACCTTAGGTGAAGACACTAAGCGTTACGCAACCTTACGTCAAATTGAACCTGCTCCTGATTCAATTTCTAGCGAATCAACAAGTACGACAAGCTCAACAACGAGTTCAGCTGTTTACTATAATGCCCTATTTGATGTGCCAAATACCGATGGTAAATTGCGTATTGATATGACTGCTCAAGTTTATATCGTTTTAAATTCAGCTAAAAATGCCCTGCTCGTTCCTTCATCAGCGCTTAGCTCTAAACAATTTTCAGGTCAAAGGAAATCAGGCCAATCATCTGATAAAGCAAGCTCCACACCTGAAGCTGCTAAAAAGTCTCAAGGAAATGGAGCTCGTTTGGAGCGTCTTAACCTGACTGCCGAGCAAAAACAGCTAGTTGAACAAGGCAAGTTAACTTTAAGTGTTGTACGCATATTACAAGCCGATGGCACAGCTAAACCAACTCAGATTTTGGTTGGCATCAACAACCGTGTAAATGCGCAAGTTCTTGCGGGCTTAAAACAAGGTGATCAAGTTGTCATTGCCGATAGCGCAGATACTTCTGCTGCATCAGCTAATAGTAGTAATAACCGTCGCCGTAGTGGCCCAATGGGAATGTAAGCATGACAAAACAAGCTTTGCTTGAAGTCAGCAATCTGGTCCGGGAATTCCCTGCTGGCGAAAGCACAATACAAATTTTAAAAGGGATTGACCTTACCATTTATGAAGGTGAACTGGTTGCCATTGTCGGCCAGTCTGGTTCGGGTAAGTCAACGCTCATGAACATTTTGGGCTGCTTAGACCGCCCTACCAGTGGTAGTTACAAAGTTAGTGGGCAAGAGACTGGTAAGTTAGAGCCAGATCAGCTCGCTCGACTACGTCGTGAATATTTTGGTTTTATTTTCCAGCGCTACCATTTACTGGGTGACTTATCTGCTGAAGGTAACGTCGAAGTTCCAGCTGTTTATGCAGGTGTTACGCCTTCTGAGCGTAAACAACGCGCAACAGCTCTACTTACCGAATTAGGGTTAGGCACTAAAACACTTAATAGACCAAGTCAGCTTTCTGGTGGTCAGCAACAACGTGTTTCTATTGCTCGTGCCCTCATGAATGGTGGTGACGTTATCCTTGCGGATGAACCAACAGGAGCACTCGACTCACATAGTGGCGTTGAAGTTATGCGTATTTTGCGTGAACTCAATGCTGCTGGTCACACTATTATTCTGGTGACACACGATATGCAAGTTGCAAAAAATGCGACTCGTATTATCGAGATTAGTGACGGAGAAATTATTAGTGACCGTCCTAATGTTCCAGATCAAGCAGCCGAACCAATCAAGTCTGATCCTGATGCCGCTCCTGCTTTACAAGGTAAACAGAAGAAAGGCAAAAGTATTTCTGCATGGCGTTCAACTTTAGACCGTTTATCTGAAGCCTTCCAAATGGCTTTACTGTCTATGAATGCCCATCGCATGCGTACTTTTTTAACCATGCTTGGCATCATTATTGGTATTGCATCTGTTGTTACCGTGGTCGCTCTAGGTAAAGGGTCTCAACAGCAAATTTTAAGCAATATTAGTAGTCTGGGAACCAATACGATTACGGTGTTTCAGGGCCGTGGTTTTGGTGACAACTCCAAAACTGCAAGCTTTAAGACCTTGGTTCCTGCCGATGCCGATGCGTTAATGACTCAACCTTATGTTAGTGCAGTCAGTCCGATGGTCAGTACATCCAAGACTATGCGCTATCAACAGAATGAAGCAAACGCCACCATTAATGGTGTGAGTAATGATTATTTCGATGTAAAAGGTTTGGTCTTTAAAGATGGGCAAACTTTTGATCAACGTAGTGTTCGTGATCGTTCACAAGATGTAGTGATTGATACCAATACGCAAAAACAATTCTTTAGTGATGGTAGCAACCCAATTGGCCAAGTCGTACTGCTCGGTAGCGTACCAGCGCGCATTATCGGGGTTGTAGAACCGCAAACAAGCGGCATGGGCTCAGATGACACGTTAAATGTGTATATGCCTTATACAACTGTTATGAGCCGTATGTTAGGTCAGTCCAATGTACGCAATATCGTGGTTCGTATTAATGATAAATATTCAACTACAGCCGCAGAAAATGCGATTGTAAACTTATTAACCCAGCGCCATGGTGCACAAGATATTTTCACTATGAACAGTGACAGTATCCGTCAAACCATCGAGAAAACAACCAGCACGATGACCCTTCTGGTTTCAGCAATTGCCGTAATTTCATTGGTCGTTGGTGGTATTGGGGTAATGAATATTATGCTGGTTTCTGTGACTGAACGTACTCAGGAAATTGGTGTACGTATGGCTGTAGGCGCACGTCAAAGTGATATTTTGCAGCAATTTCTTATTGAAGCAATTTTAGTCTGTTTAATTGGTGGTGTGCTTGGTGTCTTACTGTCACTTGGCCTTGGACAACTCATTAATAAATTTGCTGGCGGTAACTTTAGCGTGGCTTATTCAAGCACTTCTATTATTGCAGCATTTGTGTGTTCAACACTGATTGGTGTCGTTTTTGGTTTCTTACCAGCCAAGAATGCGGCAAAACTCGACCCAGTTGCAGCACTATCACGAGAATAAGGAAAATTGCATGTCTTTCTCTATGACTAAACTCAGCACAGCACTTCTCCTCACAAGCTCTCTTGTTGGATGTGCTGCTGTAGTAAAAACACCTTACGAAACACCTGCGGTACAAGTTCCGGGTAGTTTTCAGTATGACGCCACAAAAGCAAAAACCATGTCTGCCGATCAATATTCTGACCGTTGGTGGACACTTTTTGGTGATGCACAGCTTAATCAGCTCGTAAGCAATGTATTAGAACGTAACAGTGACTTAGCTGTCGCAGGGATTACCTTAAAACAAGCACGTTTACAAGCTGACCTAACAGCAAACAAGCAAGGCTTACGTACTAGCTCTAGTGTTTCTACTGGACATTCTTTTGATTTAAACTCAGGAGATGATAGCGCTAAAGGTCTATCAATGAGTGCGGGCGTAAGCTATGAGGTTGATTTGTTTGGTAAGCTTGCACGCCAAACTGAAGCAAGCAAATGGGAAGCTTTAGCAACTGAACAAGACTTACAAGCCACTGGACAAAGTTTAATTGCAACCACGGCTAAATTGTATTGGCAACTCGGTTATTTAAATGAACGTTATGCGACTGCTCAGCAGAGTCTGGCGACCTCACAAAAGCTATATCAACTGGTGCAGATTCAGTATAAAGCTGGTGCTGTTTCAGGTGTAGATCTTACTCAAGCAGAACAATCTGTACAAAGCCAAAAAGCGAGCCTAAGCCAGATCGAGCAACAACTCGTTGAAACACGTACTGCCATTGCCGTGCTCTTACATGAACCATTGCAACAGTTAAACATTCAAGAGCCTAAACGTTTGCCACGCAATGCACTACCAGCAATTGGTGCAGGCCTACCTGCCGATATTTTATCGCGCCGTCCCGATTTACAAGCCTCTGAGCTTCGTTTGAAAAAGGCGCTCGCGACTAAAGATGCTACTAAGGCGAGCTACTATCCATCGATTAGCTTAACCAGTAGTTTGGGTTCAACAAGTACATCATTGACAGAACTGTTACGTAACCCTGCCCTAACTTTAGGTGCAAGTTTAAGCTTACCGTTTTTGCAATATAACGATATGAAGAAAGATATTGCGATTAGCAATCTTGATTATGAAAAAGCGATTATTCAATATCGCCAGACGCTTTATCAGGCTTTTGCTGATGTAGAAAATGCTTTATCAAGTCGTACAGAACTCGATAAACAAGTAGCGTTACAAGAGCGTAATATTGAACTTGCAGAAAAAACTGAACGTTTAACTGAAGTCCGTTATCGTTATGGTGCTGTCGCATTAAAAACACTTCTTGATGCTCAGCAAACTACACGTACTGCACGCTTAAGCCTTGTTGAAACTAAACAAAGCCAATACAACGCGTATGTCACCCTCATGCAAGCTTTAGGTGGTTCACCTGTAAAAGAACTGCCGAATTAATAGCACTATAGTTGCTATTTCTTTATTCAATTAGAGTTATCAGCTCATTTTCGATGGGCTGATAACTCTTGATTATTGTGCATCTTGACGAAAATATTGTTTTTATATGTCGATAAAAATAAGATAGAAAATCCAATTAATTATATTTTATTATCACAACGATATATCAAAAGAGAGTAGTTAAATGCACGAACCTTGGGTAAATGGAATTATCAAAAAGTGGACTTTAGATAACATTGGAGATGAGCTATATGAATTGATAATTCACAAGGAAAAAAATGTCATTTGTACATGTGGGCGTTTTGCTCATTCGAGTGGTTCAAAGTCTGTTTCTTTCGAACAATTTATAGCAGGTGAACTTGATGACTTAATTTCCAAAACAATGGGTGAAGATATATTAAACCAGGCAAAAGAATATATAAGAGAACAAATAGTATAAATTGCTTAACTATGTACTTTTGCCACGTAAGCTCTGCGCGGCGATATAAAATTACCAAAGTACAGCTTAACAAATCGAATTTTTAAGTATTTACTAAATTATAAACTGGTCTATTAACCTAGACAGTAGAGAATCCAATGTTTGATGAGTGGCTTGAATATTACGAAAATCATGAATGGTCTATTGAAGGGCCATATCCCAAAAACGAATAATTAGGACTAACGATATATTTATATTAATTTTGAAATCGCACGAAAAATAAAAATCAGATTGTCAAAACAAAGCCGCTATAAAAGCGGCTTTATTATATAAATTAGATCAATCTAATTATTCATCATCCATCATAGATTGGCTCATACCTACTGTATTGAAACCAGCATCTACATATAGAATTTCACCAGTGATACCTGAAGCCCATGGTGAGCATAGGAATAATGCTGCATTACCCACTTCGTCAATGGTTACGTTGCGTTTTAATGGCGCAACTTTTTCATTAGCATCTAACATTTTACGGAAAGATTTAATACCAGAAGCAGCCAATGTACGAATTGGACCCGCAGAAATCGCGTTTACACGAATACCGTCAACACCTAAGCTTGATGCCAAGTAGCGAACACCAGCTTCTAAAGAAGCTTTTGCCATACCCATAACATTATAGTTAGGCATAACACGCTCAGAACCTTGGTAAGTCAAAGTCAATAAGCAACCTTGGCGAGCTTGTAATAATGGTTTTGCAGCACGTGCCATCGCAATAAAGCTGTATGCACTGATGTCATGAGCAACTTTAAAACCGTCACGGTCAGTCACGTCAGTAAAATCACCATCAAGTGTATGTGCAGGAGCAAAGCCGATAGAGTGAACTACACCATCTAGACCGTCCCAATGTTTTGCAAGTTCTGCAAATGCATTGTCAATTTCGCTATCAACTGCAACATCACATGGGAACACAAGCTTAGAACCGAATTGCTCAGCAAATTCATCCACACGTTTTTTTAATTTTTCGTTTGGATAAGTAAACGCAAGCTCTGCACCTTCGCGGTGTAATGCTTGGGCAATACCAAAAGCAATTGATAATTTACTAGCAACGCCTGCAATCAAAAAGCGTTTACCTGCTAAAAGTCCTTGTGTCATGCCGATCTCACTCAAAACAATTTAAAGCATAATGCCAATATTCAACGGTTTTCGAAATTGCATAATGCATCTTTTTTCAAAAATCGCACGAAAAAAAATCGCCCCTCATGAGGAGCGACTTCTAAATGAATATAATTTTAGTCGTCAGATAACAAACCAATCAAACGTAAAAAAGAGATATACATCCAAACTAAAGTTGCAAGTAATGCGATACCACACAACCATTCCATGAATTTTGGCGCACGATATGCTGCGTTGGTTTCAATTAAATCAAAATCTAAAATCAGGTTCAGTGAAGCAACCACAGCAACAAATGCAGCAAAACCAATCCCTAACCAGTTACTTTCAAAAATATAAGGAACACTAGAACCAAATGCTAAACGCATGATCATCTGTACGATAAATACAATAAAGATCGCTAACGAAGCAGATATCACAACTGACTTGAACTTTTCAGTTGCGCGTATAATTTGGAATTTATATAAACTAAACATGACCAATGTTGTCACGAAAGTGGCAAGTAATGCTTGTAAAGGCACACCTGGGTATTTCATTTGAAAAGTAAAAGAAATGCCACCTAAAAATGCGCCTTCAAATAAAGCATATGGAATTGCCAATGTTGGTGCAGTCGTTGGTTTAAACGTTGTAATTACAGCTAAAACCAAGCCACCAATTGCACCGACAATTGAAGCAGCGTAAGCAATACCAATATTTGCAGTAAAAGCTGCGTAGAAAAATAAAGCAATGCCCACAGCCGCTGCAATGACCGTCAACATAACAGATTTTTGAATCGCACCTTGCACAGTCATTGGTTGACTATAGTCACTGACCGTTTCAACACGTGTCAGTATCGGGTTATTACTTTGCATAAATGCTCTCTTTTTATAATAAAAATTTAAAACATCATTTTAAGCAAAATGAATATGAAAGCCAAATCAGGCTCTCGGCATTATTGTAACAATGTCCTTTAAGCAATAAAAAAAGGGGCAGCAACCCCCTTTCATATTACGTATACAACGTAATCAATCTTTACCATCAGTATTCATAATAAAGAAGTATTCACGGTAATATTTCAACTCAGAAATTGAGTCACGAATATCATCCATTGCTAAATGCGATGCATTCTTTTTCAGACCGCTCATGATTTCAGGGCGCCAGCGTTTTGAAAGTTCTTTTACGGTAGACACGTCAAGATTACGATAATGGAAATATTGCTCAAGCTCAGGCATAAGACGATGTAAGAAGCGGCGATCCTGACAAATCGAGTTACCGCACATCGGTGAAACTTTTGGATTGACCCATTTTTTTAGGAATTCTAAAGTCTGTAGCTCAGCATCACGAGCTGTCAATTTGCTACGACGAACTCGCTCAACTAACCCAGATTGTCCATGTTGGCGGGTATTCCACTCATCCATTGCATTTAAAATACGATCAGGTTGATGGATAGCCAAGACCGGACCTTCGGCAAGTACATTTAAATTATCATCTGTAATAATTGTTGCGATTTCAATAATTTGGTCATTATCGGTATCTAAACCGGTCATTTCCAGATCAATCCAAATTAATCGTGTATTTAAAGTACTGCTCATGTATGTACGTTCTAAAATGCCGTAAAAACATCAATAGTAGCAAATTTCTTGCATCTGCGCTGTAATTCTATAGCCGCTTCATGCTATTTTTGCCATCTTCAAACAGTGGTTTTTTTGGGATATGAATGGCTTTAATTCGTAAGCGTCGTTTAACTGAACAGCAGCAACGTCGTATTGAAAAACAGCACAAAACTCGCCAAGAAGAGGCCGATACTTCACAAGATCTGGACGGACTCGTTGTACAACATTATGGCCGCCAACTCGAAGTACAGGCACTCTCTGTACCTGAGCATCACCCAGAAAAACCTCAAGTTGCCGAAGGAGAGCCAGAACCATTCTGGAAACCTATCGAGCTCAAAAGCATATGGCGCTGTCACACTCGAACTAACCTTGAGTTACTTGTGACTGGTGACCGAGTTAAATGGCAAGCAGACCCGAACACAGGTTTAGGCATTATTACTGCCATTCATCCACGCAACTCATTACTCACCCGCCCAGACCGTTATCACAAGGTTAAACCAGTTGCAGCAAATATCAGTTTGATTGTAATTGTATTTTCTCCCCTTCCTGAACCAGCTCCGACATTAATCGACCGTTATTTAGTGGCTTGCGCAGACGCTAACATTCCTGCACTTTTAGTCTTAAATAAATCAGATTTACTCACTGAAAATGACCCAATTCTCACGCTATTAGAAGAATATAAAACTTTGGGTTATGAGGTGATGATTTGTCAGTCTAAAAAGGGAGATATCTCTGCTTTATCTGAACGTTTAGATGGCGAAACGGTAGCTTTCGTTGGCCAATCGGGTGTAGGGAAAAGTTCTTTAATTAATGTATTAATTCCAGATGCAGAGCAAAAAACAAATATTATTTCTGAAAACTCTGCACTTGGTCAACACACAACAACCTCTACACGTTTAATGAATTTCGGTAAAAATGGCGCGTTAATCGATTCACCGGGAATTCGTGAATTTGGGCTTTGGCATCTTGATTTAGAAAAAATTCGTATGGGCTTTCCAGAAATTGAAGCACATTTAGGTTCTTGCCAATTCCGTAATTGTACCCATACTCATGAAAAGAACTGTGGGCTAAAACACGCTGTAGAATCTGGTGAAATTTTGCCACGGCGCCTAGATAGCTTTTTGCGTTTAAATGATGAGATTCAAGAAGCACAGCAAAAAAACTAATTTTCTGTCCGCTTTGCACTTGAAGTGGTGATTTTGATCACCATCTATATACGCTATACTCTAGGTCAATTTTGTTTTTAATTTTTTTTAGGTGACTTGTGGAACGCTGGTTAGAGTTTATGGGGAATCACCCCATTTTGTTTGGTACGCTCGGAGTCTTGGTCGTGTTGTTCTTCATTTTTGAAGGTCAGCGTAACGGTCGTAAAATTTCACCACAGTCGCTTGGTATTTTAGTGAAAGCGAAAAATGCCATACTGATCGACTTGCGCGATAGTAAAGACTTCCGTGAAGGTCATATTAGTGGCAGCCGCAATATTCCTTTCAGCCAAATTGCAAGTCATGCTGATGAATTAAAAGCAAGTGAGCGTCCATTGGTATTTATTTGCAACCTCGGGCAAGTTGCTGGTAGTGCTTTGCAAAAAGTTGCTCACCATGACAGCTATCGTCTTGATGGTGGTATTAGTAACTGGAAAGCACAAGGCTTACCTCTTGTAAAAAGCAAACCAAAAGCTTAAGGAGAATTATTATGACTGCAAATGTCATTGTTTACTCAACTTCTGTATGCCCGTATTGCGTTCGAGCTAAACAGTTACTTGAGCGTAAAGGTATTGCTTACAAAGAAGTAAATCTTTCTGTTGAAGCACCGGAAGTACGTGTTGAATTAATGCAACGCACGAATCATCGTACTGTCCCACAAATTTTTATTAACGATCAGTTTATTGGCGGTTTTGACCAACTTTATGCTTTAGAGCGTGAAGGTAAACTCGACGAATTATTGGCTTAACATCGCATCCATATTAAGGAAAAAACAATGAGCGAAGAACAACAAGTTCAACCACAATTAGCTTTAGAGCGTATTTATACAAAAGATATTTCTTTTGAGGTTCCTGGGGCGCAGGTTTTTACTAAACAATGGCAACCTGAACTCAATATCAATCTTTCTTCTGCTGCAGAAAAAATTGATCCAACTCATTTTGAAGTTTCTTTAAAAGTTGTGGTACAAGCCGATAACGACAACGAAACAGCGTTCATTGTAGATATCACTCAATCAGGTATTTTCTTGATTGATAATATTGAAGAAGATCGTTTACCTTATATTTTAGGCGCTTATTGCCCAAATATTTTGTTCCCGTTCTTACGTGAAGCGGTAAATGATTTAGTGACTAAAGGTAGCTTCCCACAGTTACTTCTTACTCCAATCAACTTTGATGCAGAGTTCGAAGCAAATATGCAACGTGCTCAAGCTGTTGAAGGTCAAGCTTAATTTTTTAGCTTGTTCTAAACTAAAAAACCGCGTAATTCGCGGTTTTTTTTATGTCTGCTATTCGCTTATTAAGTATCAAGTGAATGAAGCTGAATTGTAGGAAACTGAAAACCACGGCAAGATAATTCTGAGCGCCATGCCACTGTTAACATCATATTACCCACAACGAAGTTTTGATAAGCAAATGTCCCAATAAGTGGATGAGAACATATTCCGCCATTGTCTGTAGGATGTGCTTGGGTATTTAAAGTGTTTAAATCTAATCGTATACCGAGACCTGATGCTTTTAGAACAGCTTCTTTAGTCGTCCAGACTTTAAACCAGTATTCTCTGTCTTGTTCTAAGCTTAGCCACGTTTCATATTCATCAGGATGAAATGCATGCTGGGCTAAAGCTTCCAAACGAACTTTACGGTCTAGTTCTTCAACATCTACACCGATATCTTTAATATGCGGGCTCATCGCTAAAGCGTAGTATTGTTGGCTATGGGAGTGATTGAAATCTAAATCATGATTCAGTAAATATGGCTTGCCATGCTCATGCTTTGCAAATTCTAAATCCGTTATTGTAATTTGTAATTTCTGTGCTATCAGCTCGTTTCTAATGTTATGTATTTGCTGTTTTTTATAATGATTAAATGCACGAAAGTCAGGAAAATCTTGTTTAGGTTTTAAAAGAAGCCGGGACAATGTCTGTGTGTAGACTTCAATATTACGCTTAGACATTATCCCGACCTTATTTAAAATTAATTAGAATTTAACCACGTCGCCTTTTAAGGTAACGCCCGCCATCATGGCACCTTTATAGCAATCGTAAGTTGTCGTACTTGTGGTTTCATTAGCTTTAAAATAGCTCACAATATTGGTAACCGCGTTTGCACCTTGTGCTTTAGCATTGTTTTGCATTTGGATGAGTGCTGAACGTAAAACCCAGTCACAAGACGTTGCTGCTGACTTACCAAAACCATTGGTCTTTTTATTGGTCACCGCATCTTTTTGAATGACTTTACCACCAGATTTTGTACCCTTTAAATAAAACTTTACCGAACCATCTAAAGTGCCATCTGCAACTGCACGGTCTACAGCTTCTTTAAAATTTAACTGATGTACTTCATCTCCAGCCTGAACAGTGGCAGTAAAACCCGCACTTAGCATTGCTACAAATAAAAGTTTTTTATTTAACATTGTTGTGTTCCTTATTGTTTAACACGTTTAAAAATAAGCGAAGTATTAATTCCGCCAAAAGCAAAGTTATTGCTCATAATAATGTCAGCATCCAGAGTTCTTGGCTGCTGAACGATATAATCCAGATCGCCGCACAGTGGATCGACTTCATCTAGATTTAAAGTTGGAATAAAGCGACTACGATTCATCATTTCAATGCTCAGCCAAGCTTCAATAGCTCCACACGCCCCCAGCGTATGTCCAAAGTAGCTTTTTAAAGAGCTGATCGGCTTACGTCCCAAAACTGCTGCTGTCGCCTGACTTTCTGCTACATCGCCCTGATCAGTTGAGGTGCCATGTGCATTTACATAAGCAATGTCTTTAGCTTCTACAGATGCATCTTTAAGTGCCAATTGCATACAGCGACCCATCATTTCTGACTCGGGGCGAGTGACATGTTGACCATCAGTATTGCTACCGTAGCCAATCACTTCTGCATAGATATGAGCACCTCGAGCTTTGGCATGTTCGTATTCTTCTAAAATTAAACAGCCAGCCCCTTCACCAATCACCAATCCATCTCGCTTAGCATCAAATGGTCGTGGTGTTTTTTCTGGTTGGTCATTCATGCCACTAGTCGCGAACAATACATCAAAAACCGCGGCTCCTGCTGCACTGAGTTCTTCTGCACCACCCGCAATCATGACCTGTTGTTTGCCATATTTAATCGCTTCATAGGCCTGCCCAATGGCCATAGAACCAGAGGTACATGCACTTGATGTCGGTAAAGTTAAGCCTTTTAGACCAAAATATACGGTCATGTTCACCGCACTTGTATGGGCCATCATGCGGATATAAGTTGTTGCATTGATCTTACTCATGCTCTGATGAAGCAACATGCTTGCAAACTCACCCACGGCCTCTACACTGCCCGCAGAAGAACCAAATGCAACACCCGCTTCGCCACTAGACAAAATTTCGTTTCCAAGCAATCCAGCATCTTGCAAAGCAGTTTCTGCACAAACCACAGACATAAGCGCTACACGCCCCATACCACGGGTGACTTTACGGTTAAAATGTTTTGGAACATGAAAAGTTTCAACAGGTCCAGCAAGCTTGGTCCGGAGGTCAACATACTGTTCCCATTCCGGCATGTAACGAATACCACTTTTGGCGGCTTCAAATTGGGCAAAAATCTCATCAGAGGTTTCACCTAAAGAAGTAATCCCTGCCATTCCTGTTACAACAACGCGTTTCATCAGATGAGCCCCCCATTCACAGAGATAACCTGTCGGGTCACATAAGAAGCTTCATCTGAACACAAGAATTTCACCACACTAGCAACTTCATCGACCTGTCCCATGCGTTGTAACGGAATCATTTTAAGTGCATGCTCTTTGACTTCATCTGTCACCATTTCAGTTTCAATCAGGCCCGGCGCTACACAGTTCACGGTAATTTTTCGCTTGGCCAATTCGAGTGCCAAGGCCTTGGTCGCACCAATCAACCCTGCTTTTGCAGCACTGTAGTTGACCTGTCCACGGTTACCCATAATGCCAGAAACCGAAGATAGAGTGACGATACGACCGCCTTTACGCAAATGAATCATTGGCATAACTAATGGTTTTAATACGTTATAAAAACCATCTAAGGAAGTCGAAATAACTTCATCCCAGTCTTGATCTGTTAAAGCTGGGAAAGCACCATCATGGGTAAGACCTGCATTCAATACAACACCATAGAATGCACCGTGTTGCTCTACATCTTGTTCTAAAATTTGCTGAACCGTCTGGCGCTCAGTGACATCAAACATTAAATAATGGCTATTTTGTCCTAGCGCTTGAATCTCTTGTACAACTTGCTCAGCATCTGCCTGACGCGAACGTGCATGCACAGTTACATCAAAACCCGCCTTTGCAAGTTGTAATGCAATCGCTTTCCCAATTCCTCGACTTGAACCCGTTACTAAAATTCGTCTTGTCACAATGTATTCCTAATTCTTTGTGGTTATTCAAATGGTATTTCTGTTGGCTCAAATACACTTAACGTTGCCTGAATGCAGTGTTCAGCATATTGGATTTCACAGGAAAATTGCCCAAGTCCTTCATGAAAATATTGTTGTTCTATTTGAATGATCAATCGTGAACCTAAAGCAAAATAAGGGATCGGTAAATTTAACTTACGTGTTCCCAATAAAAAACCGACTTTTGGCGCTTGTTTTGACTGCTCACCTTGCCAGCCTGAATAAGCACTAATGGTTTGTGCCATAATTTCAATGCTTGCCCATGTCGGCAAACCTTCTGCTTCACAGAACATCAGCTCAGGTGTAATTGTTAGCTCTGCTTGCGCGCACCCTTCTGCAACAGCTGTTAAATGGTCAATAAAAACCATAGGCTGCTCATGAGGAATATATTGAATTGCATCAAGTTTCATTAGGGCTTCACTCCAAAAACAAGACTAATATTACTTCCTCCAAAAGCAAAAGAATTACTCATCACATAGCGGATGGGCTGTTTTAGTTCGGCATCTTGCACATAGTTTTGGTCAGCCAAATCCGGATCAATCTCAACATTTTGATGCACTGGCAACCAACTTTGATCTTTTAGAATCTGTTCACAAATAAAAGCTTCTATAGCGCCAGCTGCACCGAGGCAATGTCCAGTTTTGTGTTTGGTGCTACTTAAAGCAACTTGATAATCACCAAAAACTTGTCGTACTGCCTTAATCTCCATCGCATCATTTTGTGGAGTTGCTGTGCCGTGCAAGTTGATATAACCAACCTCTTGAGCTGAAATATGAGCCATATCTAGTGCACGTTGCATAGCTAAAGTTGCACCTTTGCCTTCAGGATGTGGAGCCGAAATATGCCATGCATCCATCGATTCACCAGCACCCATTAACATTACAGGAGCCGAGGCTTTACTTAATACAAAAAACGCAGCAGCTTCACCGATATTAATGCCATCACGTTTCACACCGCAGGGTTGGCAAGTCTGTTCAGATAAACTTTCTAGGCTATTAAATCCATTGAGTGTCAACTGACATAAGGTATCGACGCCACCCACCAGTACAACATCGGCTAAATCTGCATGAAGTAATCGCTGACCCGCGGCTAATGCTTTAGCGCTTGAAGAACAAGCGGTTGAAATAGTATAAGCTGGCCCTTCCCATCCTAAGTACTGCTGCAATGCTTTTGCTAAACAGCTCATTTCTTGTGGATAGTGAGATATTGAAAGATCGGTTTTCCCTTGAAAATATTGCTTAAGTAATAATTCATTATCTGCAATACCTGAAGTGGATGTGCCCACCACAATGGCCAAACGTTTATTTTCAAAGGATGCCGTATAGTCTCTTAACGCTGCTTCGATTTCAGATAATGCAGTTAATGCAAAACGTAGATTACGTGAATCTACAGACTGTAAGGTATCTGGTACATTCGAGCATAATGGATGTGTATATTGCCCCACCCAAACATTACGATCAGCAATTAAATCATCTCGCAAACTTAAGGTTTGCTGTGGCTGTTGTAATACCTGTTTGATTTGATTAAGTTCGCAACCTAATGCAGATAAACCGACACTTAATTGTATGCCTACTGCCATTGTGGCTGCATTTTCTGAAGGTAAATGTTTCATGGTGTAGGACTTTCTTCTGTTTGCAACGTATTTTCAATCGAACTCAGCGTCATGGTATAAGGGACTTGTTGATTAATCAATTCAATGCTTCCTTGCCCCTGTTTAAGCTGCAACACAGGCTGCTTTTCAATATAAACAACCTGCATGCCTGCTTGTTGTTTCATCTCTACAGCTTGCTGTCCTAAATGTGAAAATTGAGGGTATGTCGCAAACATAAGATCACGCACCACAAACTCAAAAGGCAATAAACGCATTTGATCAATACGTTGTTCAACATGAACCCGATGTCCATCAAACTGTAACTTAAATAATTGTTGACCTGTCAGGCTCAAAGCCACCATATCCAGTACAGCACCCTTTTGCTGTTGGTATAACAAAAAGCTAAAACTTTGCTGCTTCCACTGAACTTCAACCTGATCTTGCCGTTGATAAGCTTGTGCCTGCCATAGTGGGCTTTGCAGCCCTTTGGCGTGTGGCATGACCTGACAACCATTTAAAAATATAAAGCTACTGAGTAATATCGTTGCCCATTTGCGTTGCATGATTACCCCTCAAGTGCCTGTTCTTGTGCCAAGCCCTCACGACAATATTCTGCCAAAGTAGTAAGTCTACGTTTGGCATTTTTATGGATTGGATTTTTTTCATCCCACGCATAACCCGCCAGTAATGAAGAAATCATACGGCGAATGCCTTCATTCTGATTTTGTGAGAACACTACATCTTGAAACTCGCCTTCATACCATGACTCAACATAGGCACGAAACACCTGAATACCGCGGCGTAATGGTTTTTCATATTCTTGCAACCAGTCTACCTGCTCACCTTGCAAGACACGCTCAACCAAAGGTACAGCCAAGCTGGAAGATTTTAAAGCGATCGTCACACCCGATGAAAAGACGGGATCTAGAAACTCACCCGCATTACCTAATAGTGCATAGTTGCGGTCTGCCAAGTGTTTTACATTCGCTGAGTAGCCCACCAAGGTCCGCACTGGTGTATCAAATCTTGCACGGTGCAATACATGTGACAAGCTTGGCTCATCGGCTAAAATACGCTTAAACATTGCCTCAGGTTCATTATCTGCAGCATTTTCGACCGTATATTTGTCAAAAAAATCTTGTTCTGCAACCACACCAAAAGAAGCACGACCATCTGCAAATGGAATGAGCCAATACCATGCACGATGATCTTTTTCGTGCACAGTAATTAAAATTTTATTGCGGTCAAACTCAGGGTCGTCTGTAATTCCATCTTCAATATGGGTAAACAGTGCACGACGTACCGGAAAGTTTGATGGACTCTCTAAATCTAAAAGCTTTGGTAAAATCCGCCCAAAACCACTCGCATCTAACAAAAACTTGGTTTGAATCTGATAACGCTGTTGTTCTTCATCCAACACTGTAAGTAAGGGTTGTTCTAATGCAACATCAACATCTAAGACCTCATGTCCGAAGCGTATGTCTGCGCCATAAACTTGAGCCTGCTTTGCTAGCAAATTGTCAAAATCGGCACGGCGAACCTGCCAAGTCGTCCCCGGTCCATCCGTAAATTTTTCTGTAAAGTCATAAAAACTACGCTGTTTACCGCGTAAAAAAGCCGCGCCATTTTTAAATTGAAAAGCGTATTGATCAACATGCTCACGGACCGTTTCGAGTAAACCAGCTTCTTCTAAAAATGCCATAGATTGCGGTAACAATGACTCACCAATCGAAAAACGCGGGAAATGCTGTTTTTCAATGACCGTAACGGTATAACCCTTTTTTCGAAGAAGTGCCGCAGCAGAACTACCTGATGGTCCAGCCCCAATAATTACGACGTCAATTTTTTCTATAGTGCTCATAGCACAACTTCCTTTTTAATTTATTCAAATTATGAATGGTCTTGTAAATTCACGATATGTTTTTCATCTGCGGGGGTTAATAAAGTCGCATAGATAAACGAGAAAATAACCCCGAATAAAACCGTTAAACCAAAACAATGAATTGCGTAAGTATGGCTAAATGAAAGTAATCCAAAGCCAAGTAAGGTTGACATCATACATAAAAATAACGCCATTCCAACCACTTGCGGGTGATCATGTCCATGTCGGTAAAAAATTGCATAGTCGACTCCAATCCCGATAATCAAGAAAGTTGCCATAATACTAAACAGGTTAATCTCGACACCTAACCATGCCTGAACAGCAAAAGTGCTCAGTAATGCCAAGCTTACTGGCAGGACCAAAGGCACAATCGAACTTAGTCCATAAATAAGCGCCAAACCAACCGCCAGACCAATTAAGGCATAAATCAGAAGATGCTGAGCCTGAACTCGATGTTCAGCAAACATTTGCGACATTTCGGTAATAGGTTGCTGGAAATGTATGTGATCATTCTGAAGCTGCTTTAACACTTCAGGCTGTTTCACTCCTGTCACCATCACTAATCGTTCACTGGCTTGAGGCTGTAAAAAAGCTAAAGGATGGTCTTTAAATACCGAAAAATCTAATAGTGGTTGTGTTGCCAGTTGCTGTTGCCACTGTAAAACATCAGTGACATTTAGCCCCATACTTTGCGCATATTGCTGCAAAGTCGCTGTTGGAATATTTCTTAATAGTTGTACATTGTTTTGCTGCTCTGCCAATGGTGGAATCCATTGCCCCAAAGCTTGAAATGCACTGATTTTTCCTTTTGCTTGCAACTGTTGTAATTGCCCTATCAGTTGCTGCTCTTGTTGCTGCATTTCATTTGCAGAGGCTGCTCGTACTACAAAATAATCACTGCTTTGTTGCTGGCCAAATTGCTCACGAACCGCTTGGTCTTGCTGTTTCAGACTGGCATCCATACCTTGTAAATTACGAATATCATCGTTACTTTTAAGATAGAAAAGACTCACCGTACCTACTGCTAAAACGGCTGCAATCAAGGCA
Organism: Acinetobacter sp. AOR14_HL; assembly: GCF_027855175.1. Classification (NCBI taxonomy): domain Bacteria; kingdom Pseudomonadati; phylum Pseudomonadota; class Gammaproteobacteria; order Moraxellales; family Moraxellaceae; genus Acinetobacter; species Acinetobacter sp. AOR14_HL. The sequence goes on from NZ_JAKTII010000008.1 coordinate 30,797, forward strand.
TAACGTATCTTAGCTCGCTGCTGAAACCATAACCGTGCTTGTCCAATCCACGACAGTGCTTTTATTGCTGGCTGGGCATTGAGTGCAGGTAATCTTGGTAATAACAATACACTACTAATCCAAGCCGCAGTTAATCCTACAATTGAAAAGACTGCAATCTGCTTGAACCCAGGAAATGGGGTAAAACTCAAAAAGATGTAAGCAACCAATGTGGTCATTAAGCCCATAAACAAACTTGGTAATAGCGGTTTTAAAATTTGAAAACCACCAAGCTTTCTATGCTGCGATTGCATCGCCATAAAATAAAATGAAAAGTCGACACAGACACCAATCAGACTTGCACCAAACACTAATGTCATCAGGTGAATTTCACCAAACACCCAATGTGTGACCGCAAATGCCACAAAGCTTCCAGTCGAAACTGCAATAAACTCGGTCGCTAAAGGTCTCAGTGAGCGAAAGCCGAACCAAACCAGAAAAATTAAGCCCAGTGTCGAACCTACACCAATGGTTGAGATTTCCTGTTTAGCTGATTGCGTCCCAAAATTTGAAAATAAAATAGTTCCAGTCCAATGAGATTTTAATCCCATTGCAGCTAACTTTTGCTTAGTTTGCTCAATCCAGTTCGATACTTGTTCTTGATAATCAATATTGTATGGACTTTGCGTTAACTGTAATACGAAAAGCCGAGAGATACCTTGCTCATGATGAATCGTGGCAAAGCCCTGTTCCATTTCAATATCTTGTTGTGACGGATTCGCCAACTGCATGGCATAGCGAGGAAACAACAGTAGCGGGTCTTGCTTAAGTGACTCAGCAGTGACAGGCATGCCTGGACTCATCATCTGCATCAGGCTTTGTTCAGTCAGCGCAGCATAATCCTTTTTTTGCAATAAGGCTTGATCTTGAGCACTCAACAACCCTGCTCGATGTTGATACAACTGTTTTGCAAATTGATCAAAATCAAGCTGTGGTTTGAGTGGCTGCCATAGCGTACTTTGCTTCGCTTGCGCTGTTAAAAAACTTGTCGCCTGTTGTATCGCAGCTTCATCTTTAGCATCTATAACAACAAATACTTTATTGTTAAGTTGCTCGTTCATGTACTGCTGAGTACGTGCAAGTTCTGGGTCTTGTTGAACTTTAGGCAATAACGCAAAAATATTGGTTTGAATATGAATATCTTTGTTCAGCCAAGTCACGCCAAGCCCCACTGCAATGAGCAGCAGAGCAATTAACCAAAGTGCAGTGAACTTATTTTGCCAGTTGGAAAAGCGCATGCTCAGCAGCCGTTAGAGTCGTCGGTTGAGAAGTCTGGTGACTAAAACGAATGGTAGTCAAATTATTGGCTTTTTCGGTAATCACAATTTGATTGACGTACTGTTGACCTTGAGCATCAACACGCACAAATAACTTTTTAAACAAGCTACTTTTCGGAGTTAAGCTCATGCTCCAACCCGCTGGACTATAGTTCGCACTTACTACATTAAAATTCTTTGCCAAGGCTTGTTCATTACCTGACATTAACTGCAAAAATAAAGTTGCTACAGAGCTATAAGGTGATTGATCCACCTGAATTTGGCTAAATGTACGTTGCGTTTTTTGCACTAGTTTTGTTGGGGTAACAATCAAATCTGCTTGTACTGGCCGTTTGATTTGCCATGCCACGCCATAAGATTTTGCGAACAATAACGAGCCATTCGACACAAAGGTTTTATTCAATGATGGCAGTTTTTTTTGCTGTTCGAAATCAGCACGAACTGTAGGAGATTGCGACAATTGCTGAAAAATTTGAGTGATCTGTGGCGGTGCAGCATAGACCGAACTTAAACTACCCATCCAGATCGAAGCACCTAAACCTAAAGTTTTGATGAATTGAGACATCACATATTCCTCTTCGGTTGAAACTCAGACCACGCATTCAAACGATCAAACAAAACTTGAGGTGACTGGAAACACATTTCACGAGCTTCGATATTCACCGCCACTTGAGTGGTATAACCTTTGGTTAAGCGTTTCCCAGACTCAGCATCAAAAATCAGATAATCAATTTTCAAACGGTTTTCCCATTCTTTTAAAATGGCGCGAACCCGAATCTTTTGTTCAAACTCAATACCGTATGCATAGCGAACATGGCTTTCAATCACAGGCCATGCATAGCCTGACTCTTTCATCTGCATATAGTTGTAATGAAATTGATCGAGCAATTTACAGCGCGCAATCTCAAAATATTTTAAATAGTGTCCATGCCAAACCACATTCATGGTATCGACATCATGAAATGGAATTTCAATGATTACATCTGCATGCATTGGCTCACCTTATCCCATAAATTCTGGTTGATTAAACAATTCAAGTTGGTCTAAACGATCAACAATCTGTTGTAATTCGGTTTGTAATGGTCGGTCTTCTTCGACAAATGCAAAGCTTTGTAAGGTCCATTGCATAAATGCCTGCAATGTTGGGCTTAACTGTGCTGTTAAACCTTTTAAATGAATTGCCTGCACACTAGCGCAGCAAAGTGCTGCAATTACTTGCTGGGTTAAGGTGATCACGCGGCTCGCATCACGTGCAGCAATGGTACCCATACTGACTTTGTCTTGATTATGACATTCGGTTGAACGCGAAAAAATTGAAGCTGCCAAAGTGTTTTTCAAAGCTTCTGCCGTCCACGCCGACACTCCGATTTGCACAGCTTTAAAACCATGATTCAGTGGTAAACGTTCAGCCGTTGCGCCCGTTAAATTACGTGGTAAACCATGATTCATTTTATGATCGACTAGCTGTGCAATCTGTCTATCCATCAAGTCAGCAATATTGGCAATCATAATTTTTAAGCTATCCATTGCTTGTGCAATGTGCCCACCGTAAAAATGACCGCCATGCAACACACGCATACCTACTGGATCAATCAATGGATTGTCGTTACTTGAATTCAGCTCATTTTCAATGAACTGACGTAACCATACTTTTGAGTCTTCAAACACACCAATAATATGCGGCGCGCAGCGCAATGAATAACGATCTTGCAAACGCGGACTTTGATGTGCTGTTTGTACTTCACTGTTAAGCCAGTCACGCAATTGCTTTGCAATTTGCTGCTGCCCTGGATGAGGTTTTTGTGCAAACAGTACTTCATCAAAATGACTTGGATTACCTTCCAATGCCAATACATTCAGAGCGGTAATTAAAGTACTCGCAAGTGCAATCTGTTCTGCTTTTTTATAGTTTAAACAAGCAATCGCCGTCATCACGGCAGTGCCGTTCATAAGCGCCAAACCTTCTTTAGGTCTGAGTGTTAATGGTTGCAAACCTTTTTCGGCATACACTTGAGCAACAGGGGTAATTTGTCCATCAATATAGACATCACGCTCCCCGATTAACGTTCCAGCAATGTAAGACAACGGCGTTAAATCACCGCTTGCCCCCACCGAACCTTCAGATGGAATGACTGGAATCACATTTTCATTGAGTAGCCAAACCAATCGTTCAAGCAATGCCAAAGACACACCTGAATAACCACGAGCCAACGAACATAAACGCGTCACCACTACTGCACGTGCAGTGATCACATCTAGGTTTTCACCTAAACCACAACCATGAAAACGTGAAAGATGCAGTGGTAGTTCATTAACCTGATGTAATGGCACTTCAACTAAACACGAGTCACCATAACCCGTGGTCACACCGTAAATGACACCTTCTTCTTCAAGGAGCTGATCGAGAAAATCAGCACCTTTTTGAATTAGGCCACGCCATGAAGATGACTTAGGTAACGCAACCAGACATTCGCCTCTTGCGACCGAAACGACATCTTCAATACTCAGTGGCTGTTCACCTACGGTTAACACACGCATGTTATTTCGTCCAAAAATTATAAAAATTAAACCATTGATAAGGGGCACGCAGACAATGCTGTTCTAATACGGCAACATACGTTTTAGTTATGGTTTGCATACTTTCAATACGGTTAGCACGCGGTAAATTTACCTGCTCGGCAATTGAATGAATATGAACTTGGAACTGTTGCTGCACCCGGTAGCAAAACACTGCAATGACAGGTACTTTCAGTAAATTTGCCAAGATCCATGCACCTTGTGGAAAGGCTGCTGATTCCCCTAAAAAGTCAACATGCTGGACACGATCTGACTGCACAGGTACACGGTCCGCAGCAACAATCACCCACTCACCCTGTTGCATTTTGTCTTGTAAAATCATAGCGGTTTCAATGCCCAACTCATCGACGGGCAATAAGCAAACATCAGCCTTATCATTTAGCTTTTTCAAAAACTCATTAAACTTGGTCGCATGTTTTTGATAAACCAGCACGTTAATTTTCTGGGGATGTTCTGACTTAATTGCCCGAAGCAATTCAATATTTCCAAAATGGGAGACCACAATCAGCGCCCCTTTTTGGTAGTGCCGAGAAAAGTTTTCATGCCCAAAAACTTCTAGATTTTGCTCTGAGATATGGCCTAGCCAACCTTCAATCTTATCTAAAATACATTCACCAAATTGCATAAAATGCGCATAGCTATTTGCCCAAGTTGGTTCGTGGGTAAAGGGAGACTGTGTTCCAGAAAAATGATGCAGTTTTTGTAAATAAATTAAGGAAGCTTGTCGTGCTGTGGCGGCAAACAGCCAATACCACATAATGACAAAGTACATCACCAACTTGCATAACCAACGTCCACCAAAACGGTAAAACCACAACATAAGCATGAGGGGCGCCATGCCTCCTCGCTCTTTAATGTCATTCCATTTTGGAGAAGCTGAATCTGACATAATTAACCTTGCAGCCTTTGTTTTAACAGCTTCGGTAAGCGAATCAGCATGCCTACAAACAAAGTTGCGTGTGCTTTACTCAGCCCCAAGTTATCTCGCCAAGCATGAAAATGGGAGATACCTTGTTCTGGATAAACAACAGGTGTCGGCACATTAATAAATTGGGTATTTTCCCATTTTAAACGCACCAAAATTTCGCTATCAAATCCCATACGTGGCTGAAACTTAGCGCTGTTCAAAACTTTAATGGTGCTCTCGAGTGGATACACTCTAAACCCACACATACTGTCTTTAATCTCAAAAGACAAACTATTAAGCCACACCCAAAAATGGGTAATGTAACGACCATACAACCGTTTTTTAGGAATAGATTCATCAAAGTACGGCTGACCAATCACCATAGCTTTGGGATGTTGCTGGGACTGTTCAATAAATTTAGGAATGTCATCCCAGTGATGTTGCCCATCTGAATCGAGTTGCAAAGCATGGCTTAAACCCAATCGATGTGCAGCACGTAATCCTGTAATCACAGCTTGCCCTTTGCCCTTATTCACTTCATGTTCAATAAGATGAATTTGGGAGTATTGATCGGCCAATGCCCGTAAAATCTGGCTACAAGCATCATCACTTCCATCATTCACCAATACAATCGGCAAATGGAAACGATCTAGATAGGCAATCAAGTTATCTAAATAATGGGGATGGTTATAAACTGGGATAACAAAGCCATAGTTGGTCTGCATTTTTAACCCTCGACTTTCGTTTGCAAAGCGAATAATAAACGCCCAGAAGCCAAAATCTGTTCTGAATCGCGTAGCTCAAAACTCACTTTATGCTCTTTTCGAGAAAGCTTAAGTTGTACAATTGCATAAGGACGGATCAGATTTTGAAATTTTAGCTGTTCATAACCCTGACACCAATTTAAGTCCGACCAAATTGATTTAGCAAAATGTTGTAAAAAACCTATTTGTCCGACCCCAGGATAAATCGGTTGTGTTGGGAAATGCCCTTTAAAACACGCTAACTCTGGTGGAAACTCAAGGCTCAAAATATAGTCATCTGAACTTTGAGACTGCGACAAAACCACAGGTTGTAACATAGGCTTAAATAGAGTCTGTAAATAGCTTTTATTGAGTTTAGACTGCGAGTTTTGCGGTAGTTGACTTAAGAAGCGCCATTGACGTGGAATCGCTATAGTTTCCAAGTTGTCTTTCAACTGTTGTTTTAAATGACCAACAAAAGCCGACTTACCTAGTTGCTGTAACTGTTCCCGTGCATCTTCTTTTAAAACAACAATACATCCCAATATTTGGCGATGCTCATGTTCAAGTACCAGTACATGACATTGCTGTACAGCATCTAAAGCTTGAATGCTTTGCTCGATCGCATCTAGGCTCAGACGCTTTTCTTCAAGTTTAACAATTCGATCTGTACGTCCTAAAAGCCTAAAAGTCTGACACGTTGCATCTGACCATGCTGCGCCATCACCTGTGGTAATCCAATCATCCTCATAGGCATGATTACTCTTTACCATGAGCTGTTGGTCTTCAATACGAATAGCCACATTGCTAAAAGCAGTCCAAGCATCCTCATCTTGAGCACGATGGGCAATACCACCTGTTTCAGAACTTCCCAAAACTTCAATAATCGGACGATTTAATAAAGGACGAACACCACTTTCCAGTTTGCCACCCGAACTAAAGACCATTTGGCATTGCTGTAAAATGACATCTGTGGTCCAGCGTTTTAATAATGCCGGACTTGAAATCAAATAATTGCTTAATCGCAATTTTTCTAATTGTTTTTGAGCCTGTACTACATCTTCAGGAAATGCCATTTGAGGGGAATAAAAACTTCGACCCGCTGCTAGTGGTAGCAATAATTTAAACAGTAGCCCATAAATATGTTGATGACTGACCGTTGCGATCGCAATTGCATGCTCATCGAAAGTAAAGCTCTGGCTTAATCCTTGAACTTCGTTGAGTAATTGTCTGAGTGTTCTTGGGATTTTTTTAGGTTCACCAGTTGAACCTGATGTATAAAAATAGAGTTGCGCCTGCTCTAGAAAAGCATCATCTAAGGTTAAAGATAAAGGAACAACTTTTTCAACATCTTGACGCTTTAAAAAATAAATCTGCTGCGCTGCGAAATCTTGTTCTAATTCGCGTACTCGATTTGGTGGTAAAAGTACCTGTTTTTCTGCTAACAAAGCGGCAAAAAATAAAACCAGAAATTCATAGCTGTCTGCTTCCCATAATGCCCAAGTTAAATTTTCCATTTGAGCAATTGCAGCAGCTTGTAAGGCAACGTCCTGCCAAAATTGAGTAAAACTAGTCGAATGTAGAGCAGCATCTATACAAAGTGGATGAGCTGAATCGATGAATTTTTGAAAATGACAGTGCATAGTTTTTAATTAATGATTTGAAGAATGTAAACGCTGATGTCGCTTACGCAAAATAAATTCACCAACGAACAAAATGCCCATTAGTACATACGAAATAAAGCCATTATAAATGACCCAAACCTGAGTCGATGTAAAAAGTACGGTGCTTAAAGCAATCAATGCATTACAGAAAAAGAAAATGCACCATACCTTAGTCACCTGTCTGGTCCACTGCACACCAGAAGGAGGTAAATCAGGTTCAACGAGTCGGGCAAAACGTTCAATCATAGACGGTGGTTTTATCAGTGTCAGTGCAAAAATAACCAATGCACCCAAACTCATGCCAACCGGATATAACTTTAACCAAGCATGATTATGTGACAGCAAGCTAAGACTGCCACAAACAATGGCAAAACCAGTTAAGGGCCATAATAATGAGTTGCCTTTACTAAAAAGTCTGACCACACCTAATCCGATGAGTAACACACTCACCCAAACAAATTGACCGTGCGTCAAACTCCAACCCACAATAAAGGGATACAACACAAAAAGTGCTGTAATCATCCCTTTAATCACGAGTTTCATTCAGCAGTCATATTCCGAATAACCGTCACAACATCCAGTACGGTTCGCACATTTTTAAAATCTTCAGGTTTTACTTGCTTACCCGTTAACTCTTTAATTTTTACAACTAAATCAACTGCATCAATACTGTCTACATCAAGATCTGAATATAAGTTTGAATCGAGTTGAACAGACTCAGGTTCAATTTCAAACAAATCTTCCATCCATTCGCGGAGTTTAGTTAATACTTGCTCTTGAGATAACATCATCACACTCCTTATGACTTCTGCTGTGCTTCAACTAAAGCAACTAAACTTTGGATTGATTTAAAATGCTGTTTGGTTTCATCCGACTCTGCATTTAAATGAATGTTGTAACGCTTTTTCAAAGCTAGTCCCAACTCCAGTGCATCAATCGAGTCTAATCCTAAACCTTCTCCAAATAATGGAGCTTCTGTATCAATATCCGCAATAGTGATATCTTCTAGTGCCAAAACATCAATAATCATTTGCTTTAGTTCATCAGCAAGATTGCTCATTTCAAGATAACTCTTCATCAAAAATTTTATAAAAACTACGACTTAACTGACGAACTTGTTTAGGTCCTACTGTTAAATCATCTAACAAATCTGAAACTTGTACAGCATCGAGTACTTTCACTTCGATATGAAATGGTCGAGATGGTACGTGGTACCATTTTTCATTCTTGGTTAATGTCGATGGTGTACAGGTAATAATTACTGGGCGAATTGGTACATTTGCACGAATGGCAATGTTGGCTGCACCGCGCTGAAATTCGTTTAGGGTCATCCCTTTTTCAGTACGCGTTCCTTCTGGAAAAATTAAAAGAGAAGCCGCATTATTTTCTTTCAGACGCGTCACACAGTCTTCAACAAATTGCTGAGAGCCTGCGTTCAAAATATAACCCGCGCTTTGTACAGGTCCTTTAGTAAAGGGGTTCGACCAAAGAGACTGCTTCACCACACAATTAGCCTGCTGCATCATACCAATTAGTACTACAACATCAATCAAACTCGGATGATTGGCGATGACTAGCTCTTGGCGACTATTCTGTAGCTTTTCCAAACCTTCAACCGAATAAGTCATGATGCCCAGTTTGACCATCATTTCGGTAAAGCCTTTAAAGCTATACTTAATCACATTCTGCGCACGCTGCTGGCGCTTTTCAGAATCAGAGGTTGTGGCATTCAGCACGGGTGCAATGACGGTGGCAATTGCCATACCACCCAGCCCGAAACTGGCAAAACTAAAACCAGTTGCAGCCACACGCCAGCAATAATTACCCTTTTGTTTCAGATTTTTAAGATTTAGCATTTGTTCCACCCAAATGCAGATATTAACTGGTCAGCATCCTGCCAAAAATGAGCAAAAGTAGGAGCATCTGCTTCATCTGTATGCGTCCACGAAGTAATTTGTAAATTAGGTTGCTCTAGAGTAACGACAGCAGCAATCGCATAGGCAGGGAAATCGACCGCCTCAGCATAAATTTGGGGTAAGGGTTCATCATAGGCAACGACCAATACCCGCTGGATATCTTTCATTGACTTTAAAAGAGCATAGGCCTCAATCAAACTTTCAGTCCATGAACAGCTTAAGCTGGTAGATGGCGTGTCATCCTGGCATAAAATAGAATAAAGCCCAGAAATTGCATTATGAACAGACGTTGAGAATTGTGTAGGTGATGGAGTTTGCTCACTTAAAACGTCTTGTAAGATATTCAACGTTTTAGACTCGTCACCATATCGTGATACCCAAACTATATAATCAGCTTTACTGCCATCTAATGCACCAAGCGCACTATTTAAAGCAAGTTTAGCTAATGGCGATAACCGTCTACGCTGCATAGCTGGAATACAGTCAAGGGCTGTATATGAGGGCTGAGCATGTGTAAATGTGAGTTGAGCAAGATGTAATGTTACCATGCTAAAAGTGAACCCTAAGCAGCATTATTCTGTCGGAATATAAATTATTTTATAAAGATGCTGATTATAGCATTCGTTATGAAATTTACAAAAAATTACGTTTATCATTCACACTTTTTCATAACTCTTGGCACATGCTCATTTATTTGCAATAAAAAACCCAAAGAAGACTTTGGGTTTTTTAACTTTAAAAAGCTTAACGTTTAAACTTTTTCTCAGCTTTTTTGAATTTCTGTACATAACGACGTTTACGTGCCGCAACGCGCTCATCCACTTGTGACTTACGTCCTTCAAATGGGTTTTCCGACGTTTTAAAATCGACACGTACTGGTGTTCCTTCCAGTTTGTAAACTTTGCGGAACACATTCTCAAGGTAACGACGATAATCCGCTGGGGTTTTGTCGACTTTATTACCGTGAATTACGATCGTTGGTGGATTTTGCCCACCCATATGCGCATAACGCATTTTAATACGCTTACCACCAATCATTGGTGGTTGATGCGCTTCAGTCGCATCATTTAAGATTTGGGTTAATTTCGCAGGAGAAACTTTTAAGTGCGATGAATCATAAGCACGATGGATGGTTGGGTACATTTCCCCTACGCCAGTGCCATGCAATGCCGAGATTAAATGGACTTTCGCCCAAGGAATGAAGTCAAAACGACGATCAACATCCAACTTACACTGTTTACGATCGTATTCGGTCATGTTGTCCCATTTATTAATGGCGATCACCATGGCACGACCAGCTTCAAGTGCGTAACCAATCAAATGTAAATCTTGTTCAACTACGCCTTCACGGGCATCCAACACCACCACAATCACATGTGCATCTTTAATGGCTTGTAGCGTTTTCACGATTGAGAATTTCTCAATCATTTCATCAACTTTACCTTTACGACGCACACCCGCTGTATCAATTAATGTGTACTGACGACCATCACGTTCAAATGGGATATAAATAGAGTCGCGAGTTGTACCAGGTTGGTCAAATGCTACTACACGATCTTCGCCAAGCAATCGATTGACCAAAGTCGATTTACCCACATTTGGACGACCAATAATCGCTAAACGCAAACCTGTTGCTTTGTCATGCTCTTCTGGATTTTCATCTTCAGGTACGTCTACTAAGACATCCTCAAGCATTTGCTGTACACCACGTCCATGGCTTGCAGCAACTTGTAAGGGTTCACCCATACCAAGTTTGTAGAACTCAACCAACGCAGCTTCTGCATGAACACCATCAACTTTATTGGCAACCAAGTAAACTTTTTTACCCAAAGTACGCAGTTCACGGGCAATTTGCTCGTCCGAAGCCAATAAGCCAGCACGCGCATCAACCACAAAAATGATGATATCTGCTTCATTGATCGCTGTTTTTGACTGCTCGGCCATGTAGTTATCAATACCGCCTTCATTTTCACCAATACCGCCAGTATCAACAACAATGAAAGACTTATTCTGATAAGTCGCATCACCATATTTACGGTCACGAGTCAGGCCCGCGAAGTCGGCTACAAGTGCATCACGACTCTTGGTAATCTGGTTAAATAACGTTGATTTTCCGACATTCGGACGACCAATGAGCGCAATAACGGGTTTCATACAATAACCTTAATCCAAGACCAGCCATATCTCATGGCATGAGCATTAAAAACAGTACAGGAGATATATTTTAAGGTCAGAGATGACCATAATAAAAGACGGGGCTTTGAACTGATTTAATTCAAACACCCCGATATTTTTAACAGCGTAATTTGTTAAGCGCTTATTTTAGCACAAGCGAACGAAATTAACGATTCTGCCAAATACTTAAATCACCTTTTCTGGTCGAAACATAAAGTTGGTTCTCGATAACACGTAATGTATTAACTTCACCACTTGTTTTTGAACGACCAATTAATTTACCTGTTGTTGGTTCAACAAGATGTAATACGCCATCTAAATCACCTACAACAAGATCTTGTCCTAGCACAACCGGATTACTTAAATGACGGTTTAACAAACTATCATTTTCCCAGATTTTTTCACCAGACGCTAAATCGTAAGCTGTTAACTTACCATCTGCTGAAGAGACAAATACTTTATTGTCATAAACTTCTGGACGTTTAGTACTGCTCGAATCTTCACTCCAAACTACACGTTGAGAAGCAAGATCGGTTACAGTTACTTGACCTTGGAAACTGGTCGTTACCATAAACTGTCCAGCTACAGTAGGATCACCATCGATATCAATTAAACGTTGAATATCAGAACGACCTTCGCTTACTGCAACACGACGTTGGAACCGTGGAATACCACTAATCGTATCAATTGCATAAACATACGCATTCGCAGATGCAATTAATACAGTACGAGGATCAAGGCTCACCGGTGATGCTTGACCACGCAAACTAAATTGTACATTTGGTAATTTATAAGCCCAAACTTGTTGACCCGAAGTAGCATCATGCGCAAACACAGTACCATCATTTGCAATGGTAATAACGCGTCCAGATTGAACCAATGACGGGCTTAACAATGCGCCCGATAACTGTGCAGTCCACTTCTGTTCGCCTGTTGCTTGATCTAGTGCAAAGAGTTGCCCTTTACTATTACCAACAACAACAATTCCTTCAGCAGCTTCAACACCAGAGCTCAAGCCTAATTTGCTGACTTTCTTCTCCCAAATGCGTTGTTTACCACGATATGCAGCTACTTCGCCTTTTGGATCAAGCGTGAAAACCACACCGTCGCTTGCATCAAGTTGCAAACGTAATGGATCAGACTTATCAGTAGAAGAAACACTACGCGAAAACACTGGCGTTAAGGTCTTTTTCGACTCGGTCAATTTCGGTAGCGGATTAGGTTTGACTTCTTTTACTTTATTACTCGAACATCCCACCAGTACAGCCGATGCGATTGCAATTGCCAAAGGCAGTTTGAATTTCTGATTCATTAAGACTCTTCCACCTGTGTTTCCAAAATTGGGCGCTCAATCTGTGGATCTTCAACTAAAACGCCAACACTTTCGAGTTTAATTTGTAAAATTTGTCGCTCTTGTTTACGTTCTAGTAACGAATTCCAGGCTGCCTGATACGCTTTTTTAGCAGAATCAACATCTTTCTTAGCAACAAAGATATCACCACGTAACTCTTCTACCGTTGCTTTAAATGCTGGATCGACGTTACCAGACAAGGTTTTTAGTGCTTCATCATATTTGTTTTGCGCCAATTGTGCATCTGCTAAACGCAATTTTACAACTTGAATCAAACCTTCATCTTTTACTTTTGAATTTTCAACTTTCTTTAATGCTTTTTCAGCAGCAGCATAGTCCTGTTTTTCATAGGCTAATTTTGCTAATACAAACTGAGTCTGTATTGCCTGAACGGAGTCGATATCATCTTTTACAATTTTATCTGCCGACGCAGTTACCGAACTTAAGGCATTAGGATTATCGGCACTTGCATTTGCCTCATCCATTAACTGCTGTACTTTTGCAGTTTCTACTTGGCTAGTTGCCAGATTCTTTTTTTGCCAGTATGTCCACCCAAAAAAGGCAATCAACGCAATGAGAATTCCGCTAATCATGGCAGAACCATATTTTTTGGCGAACGACTTTAAGCTGTCGAATTGTTCTTCATCACTTAAGCTCATGTGATTGTCCTTTTCCAGATGTTTCAGTTTATTTTGTAAATTTTTGGATTAAAAATGGCACGAGGTCAGCAATTGCGACTTGTGACTGTTCAGCTGTTGCTAGTTCTTTTACTGCAAGCTGCTGTGCATCCCACTCTCGTTCCCCTAAAATCAAAGCAAAGATTGCTCCAGCCTGATCAGCTTTTTTCATCTGGCTTTTCATGCTGCCTTGCGAACCTGTTTTGATTCGAATACTGCTATTTGCAGCTTCTAACTGGTCACGTAATTGTTCCGCTAAAATCAAAGCTTTGGTTTGATAAGCAGGCTCTGCAACCAAAAAGACTTCACAATCACGAATAACTTCGGCCTGTTCAACCTGCTCAAGTAGAAGCAATAAACGCTCCATACCCATCGCAAAACCAACAGCTGGTACTGATTGATCTGGCTTACCTTTTAACTGACCAACTAAACCGTCATAGCGTCCACCGGCACATACTGTACCTTGCGAACCAAGTGCCGTAGTTGTCCATTCAAAAACAGTCTTGTTGTAATAATCCAGACCACGTACTAACTTCTGGTTAATTACAAACTGGATGCCAGCAGCAGTCAAATAATCTTGTAACTGCTTAAAATGATCCAAACTATCTTCTTTTAAGAAATCATGCAATTTCGGTGCATTTTCCAGAATTTTCTGGGTAGATTCAATTTTAGAATCTAAAATGCGTAACGGGTTTGTTGTTAAGCGACGCTGAGAATCTTCATCCAACGCATCTTTATGCTCGTTTAAAAAAGCAACCAATGCATTGCGGTATTCAGTACGCTCATCAGCCTCACCTAAAGTATTCAACTCAAGTTGAACCTTATCAGCAACACCCATACGTTTCCATAAACGTGCTGTCAACAAAATCAATTCGGCATCAATATCGGGTGTTGCCACACCAAAAGTTTCCACGCCAAACTGGTGAAACTGACGGTAACGGCCTTTTTGTGGCTTTTCATAGCGGAACATAGGTCCCATATACCACACGCGTGGCGTAGCACCGCGCAATAAGTTATGTTCAAGCATAGCGCGAACACAACCTGCCGTACCTTCTGGACGTAAGGTTAATGACTCAGGTGGATTACCTTTATCGAAAAAGGTATACATTTCTTTTTCAACAATATCGGTTGCATCACCAATAGTACGTTTAAACAATCCCGTTTGTTCAATAATCGGCAAACGAATTTGTTGATAACCATAAGCATCCATTAAAGATGCTAAATATTGCTCGAGACGTCTCCACGCTACTGTTTGCGTTGGCAAGACGTCATTAAAACCTTTGATTGCGACTATTGAACTCATGATGAACTACGAATAATTTCTTTAGATTTAGCTTCTTCAAGCTCTTGGACACGTTGACGAACCATAGTTTCGATTTCATCAACCAATTGATCGGTATCGATTAAATGGCTTTTCTCACCATTACGATAAACCAGTGAGCGAGGCGCCGCCCCGACAACCCCGATATCGGCTTCTTTTGCTTCACCCGGGCCATTTACCTTACAACCAATCACTGACACATCCATTGGAGTACGAATATCTTCTAAACGCTCCTCCAAAGCTTGCATCACCTGAATAACATTAAATTCTTGACGAGAACAACTCGGGCAAGCAATAAAGTTAATCCCGTTAGAGCGAAGTCCCAATGATTTTAAGATATCAAAACCAATCTTGATTTCATCTTCTGGTTCGGCAGCAAGCGAAATACGCATCGTATCGCCAATACCTTCCATCAATAATCCGCCAAGGGCAATCGCTGATTTCACAGTACCAGTACGGTAAATACCAGCTTCAGTTACACCAAGATGTAATGGATTATCGATTTGTTTTGAAAGTAAACGATAAGCATCCATTGTTAAAAATACATTAGATGCTTTTACACTGACTTTAAATTCATGGAAATTGAGTCGATCTAAAATATCAATATGGCGTAATGCAGACTCAAGCAGTGCTTCACCTGTAGGCTCACCATATTTTTTTTGTAAATCTTTTTCTAAAGAACCACCATTGACGCCAATACGCATTGAAATGCCATGATGACGTGCAGCAGCAACGACTTCACGAACTTTCTGGTCGGACCCGATATTCCCCGGATTAATGCGTAAACAGTCTGCACCATAATCTGCAACTGCTAAGGCAATTCTATGGTCAAAATGAATATCGGCAACTAATGGTACTGAAACGCGCTTACGAATTGCGCCAAATGCTTCAGCAGCCTCCATAGATGGGACCGAAACACGCATAATATCAGCACCTGCTTCAGCGCAACGTTCAATCTGAGCAACGGTTGCATCAACATCACAAGTTTCAGTGTTTGTCATACTTTGCACGCTAATAGGTGCATCGCCACCGACATACACCGACCCAACACGGATTTTACGTGTTGGTCGACGTTTAATTGGGTTCTCTATCATTGTATCGCTCAACTCATGGTATTAGCGGGATAAACGGAATTCAGCTTTACCGTTTACCGTATATGGAGACAATGAAATCTGTTCTTGGTTTAAACTTAATGACACAGCAGTTGCATCATCAAGACGAATCTGAAATGGAGACTCACCATTTAAATTTAAAGTTGATGACTGACGACCTGTCGCCAAAACTTTACCTGTTGCATCAACAATATGAACAGAAGTTGGTCGGTTAAAGTTTAGCACCAATTGATCACCCACTGTTGAGGTGGCATTTCCTTTCATAGGTAAAACTTCAACATTAGATTGATTTACTTTAGGTAAATCAGCATCTTCTTTCTTTGAAGTCCATTTTTGAATACCCATAACAATCAATGACACAACAGCAATAACCAAAATTGCAAGCAGTGCGCGCTTTAACCATTTCTTATTACGATCACTGTTAGAACCAGGGAGTTTACCCATGATTTTAATTGGTGAGTTATTTAAAGCATGGTTCGGTAAAAGCCCGGTATCATTTGCATAAATCTCATCAAAGCGCTGAATAATTGCCGTCGCATCTGTATTTAGATATTTTGCATATGAACGGTAATAACCCTTGATAAAAGTCGCTTCTGGCAATGACTTATAATCATCTTGCTCTAAAGCGGTTAGAGTTTTGACCGGCATGTTTAGATCTGAAGAAACTTGCCCTAACTCTTTATTCTGAGCAACTCGAATTTGACGTAAATACTCACCAGGACGTTGAATATTTCCTAAAGCAGAAGTCGGTAAGCTTGAGCCAGTTGGCTGCTGTGAATTAGGATTTATTTCCATACGGCCTCAGTACTATACTGTAATTGCAAATAACGTTGATATTCTGGACTTTCTGGGAACAAAGCACGTAATTGGTTTACTAACACTTGCATTCCCATTTTATCCGCATTGGCTCGAGCCACTCTTACACCAATCCAAAGTGCTCTTGCACCCTGATTTTTCTGCCCCACTGTACGAGCATATTGCTCATACATTTGTGTAGCAGCCGGAATCTGCTGCTGCAAATAAAAAATTTCCGCTAACTCTAACATTGAAATATAAGAGTCGCGGTTAGCAAGGAGTGATTGCTTGAATGTTTTTTCAGCATTCGCAACATCACCCAATTTTAAATAAATACGCCCCAGATTTTCTAACGCCTGATAGCGTTGGTCATACCCTAATGTTGTGCCAGCAATACGAAATTGCTCGATCGCATCATTATAGCGTTCCATTTGGTATAAATAAGTACCATAGTTATTATGTGCTTGAGCATTATCTGGTTCAGATGAAATTGCTCGTTTAAAATAATGTTCTGCTTTTTCTAAGTTCGGCTTACTACCTTCTTGCTGTAGTAAAATACCCATCATCATATTTGCCGTTGCATCACGGCTATCTACACTTAAGGCTTGATCAAGAGCTCGCTTTGCCGAATCCAAGTCACCTGAACGGATATGTTCAGCAGCAAGTTGTGTACGCACCTTTACCGCTTTTTCTGGGTCTTTTTTTTGCGTATGCGTTGTCTGGCAACCACTTGCCAAAAGCGCAACTGCAACTCCCATACAAAATACCGTTTTTAACTTTGGAGTACTCAAAGCCTGCCCTCAATTTATCCTTGTGTCCGCAAAATCTCTTGACGCTGTGTGACTTTTTTCTGCCACTGTTCAGCACGACGAGTTCTATCAGCCACTTGACCGACTAACTGTCCACATGCAGCGTCAATATCATCACCACGTGTTTGACGAATCGTACACACAAATCCAGCATCAGACAAAGTTTTTTGGAACGAGATAATTCGATTTCGGCTTGAGCGACCATATGGTGCATGCGGGAACGGATTAAATGGAATTAAATTAATTTTACTTGGTAAGTTTTTTAATAATTTAATCATTTGCTGTGCATGTTCAGGCTGATCATTTACGCCCTCTAACATCACATATTCAATAGTCACATGTTTACGCGTACTTTCATTACCATCTTTGGCAATATAACGCTGACATGCTGCAATTAACTGAGCCAATGGATATTTTTTATTAATTGGCACTAATTCGTTACGTAATTCATCGTTTGGTGCATGTAAAGAAATTGCTAAAGCAACATCAATGTCTTTTGCAAGTTGGTCAATTTTCGGTACAACACCTGACGTTGATAAAGTCACACGGCGCTTAGACATGCCATAGGCAAAGTCATCAAGCATAATCTGCATGGAGCTTAATACGGCATCATAGTTGAGCAATGGCTCACCCATACCCATCATCACGACATTGGTCACTGAACGCTCGCGCTCGGCAACGGGCACTTCTTCCATATAAGAATAGTTTGCCATCCAGAGTTGTCCAATGATTTCATCTGGCGTTAAATCACGTTGGAAACCTTGTTTACCTGTTGAACAAAATGAACAGTCCAATGCACAACCCACTTGTGACGAAATACACAAAGTTTTGCGTAAGCCTGTTTTATCTTCAGCAGGAATTAATACAGTTTCAACCAAAGATCCTGCACCATCACCCACGCGAAAAACCCACTTACGTGTGCCATCTTTTGAATAATGACGGTGAACAACTTCAGGCGCCTTGATTTCACAAATCTGTTCAAGCTTCTCACGTAATTTTCCTGAAATATTGGTCATTTCAGCAAAATCAGTAATGAAGTATTGATGAATCCATTTCATGACTTGTCCGGCACGAAACTTTTTCTCACCAATGTCTTCAAAGAATTTTTCTAATTCAGTACGAGACATGCCGAGTAAATTCACTTTATTTTCGGCAGCAGGAATTACCAGCGTGGACGAAGATTGCTGCTGTCCATCAATATTTTCAGATGAAACGACCTCTGCAGAACTCATGTGTATTTACCTAAACCATGTCAAAAAACTGAAGATATTGTTCAAGAATCAAACAATATTCTCTTGAGAGAATAAAAAAACCAGATAAGTAGTATACCACTTATCTGGTTTGAATGCTTTCGATTAACGAGTGCGTGGGCAGATCTCGTTGTCAGCAAAGAAGTAAGCAATTTCACGCTCTGCAGAAGCAACTGAGTCAGAACCGTGAGCAGCGTTTTCATCGATGCTTACAGCAAAGTCAGCACGGATAGTGCCAGGAGCTGCTTCTTTAGGGTTTGTAGCGCCTAAGATTTCACGGTGTGCAAGAACTGCATTTTCGCCTTCAAGAACAGATACTACAACTGGACCAGAAGTCATGAATGCAACTAAATCACCAAAGAAACCACGTTCTTTATGCTCAGCATAGAAACCTTCAGCATCAGCTTGAGAAAGGTGTTTCATTTTAGTCGCAACAATTTTTAAACCCGCTTTTTCAAAACGAGCAAAAATATCACCGATGTGGTTTTTAGACACTGCATCAGGTTTTACGATAGACAAAGTACGTTCAATAGCCATGAGTGGCTCCTTTATTTTAAGATTTAAACTTTAAAAAATTTGCCGCATTATACCGATGTCATAGGCAATAATCAGCTTTGTATGTGTAAAAGTTGCGATTTTTTCTACTGTTTTTAGCGAACTTCGTCTATCCAGGCCATTTGGATCCCTTCTAGCAAACCTTCTGTCGATTTATTGGGGTCATCATTAAAATCTGGTAAAGCACATACCCATGCATGTAAATCAGTAAAACGAATCCATTGCGGATCAACTTCTGGATGTGCTTCTGACAATTCAATGGCAATATCAATTGTATCTGTCCAACGTAAGCCCATAGCGGCTCCTATCTGTTTAATCTGCTAAATCAAGAACTGTGTACTTTAGCAAATCCACAAACCTAATCGTTAGCTTAAGCTGATAAAAATTACCGATGCTTATAAAGCGATGTTCAATAAAGGTGCAGAAAAAATAATCAAACTTGCCACAGCAGCGCCAATTAAAGCCCCTACAATCACATCACTTGGGTAATGTAGACCAAGCACCATACGAGACAATGCCACGAGCACCATGAAAGGAAACATTGCCGCAAGCAGGACTGGTTGGATATAGCCCAAGACAATTGTCACCATCACGGCATGAAGCGTATGGCCAGATGGAAAGCTGAAATGATCGAGTGGTCTTTCACCGAGCACAATCACCTGATGCACCTGATAAGGACGAGGTCGCGTTGTTTTATGTTTTAAAAATTTATAGATTGCCGTTCCAACAGAACCACCCAGTAATAAGTAGATGATTTGCAGGCTATAGGTGATGCCTTGCATCCCCCATACGATTGCCAGCATTAGATACCAAAATGGTCCATCACCCACACGACTGATGATTTTGAAAAAAAGGGCAACACGTTGTGAGTGAGAGAAATTGTTAAGATATAAACAGCCTCTCAAATCTAAATCGAGTATTTTTATTTTTGCATTCTTAAGTTTCATGGTCATTCTCCTATCTTAGGATACTTAGGTGAAGTCCACAGAGGGCTCCTTCACTACCTGATAAAATGCCTGCTCCAATTGCTGAACCGGAAGTTGCCAACCGCTTTGCTGTACTTTATGACAGGCTTGTACGCCCATTTCTCTAAGTTGTTGTACTGAAGGAAGCTGATAAATTTGTTGTATAAAGTGGCTTTTTTGTCCAAGTGGGCTTAACCAGCCATTCACACCATGTGTTAAGTATTGATGTGCACATGCATAATCATACGCGATAACTGGCAAACCGCTTGCCATTGCCTCTAAAACTACGTTACCAAACGTTTCAACTTGACTCGCAAATACGAATACATCTGCACTCGCATAGGCAACTGCCAAATCCTGACCTCTCAGACTTCCGGTAAAGATAACCCCCTTCGCTTCAGGCAATGACTTTAAGCGAGCAAAATCCGGGCCATCTCCCACAATAACTAACTTAGTTTTATGTGGCTGAACAGTTTGTAAGTTGGCATAGCTTTCAATCAGCACTTGCACTTCTTTTTCAGGCGACAAACGCCCTACATAAAGCATAACGCGAGTACTCTCATCGGCATCCCATTGCTTTCGCAAACTTTCAGAACGGTGCTTTGGTGAAAACCTTGTCGTATCTACGCCACGCCCAACAACAACCAGTGGACACGTAATACCGAAACCTCGTAATGCTTCTTGTGTATCTTTACTCGGCACACAGGTCACTTGAGTATTGTTGTGGAACCAGCACAGGTATTTTTGAATCGGTTTGACTAAAAAAGCCAAATCAAAGAATCGGCTAAAATCTTGAAAGGGTGAATGAAAGCCGCTAGAAACCGGAATAGCTTTTGCTTTTGCAGCCTGCATGGCAGTTAAACCTAAAGGACCTTCTGTCACAATGTGGACTACATCTGGCACAAACTTTTCAAAAGCTTTCGATACTTTTAAATATTGTGGCCAGCCAAACTGTAAAGTCGGATATTTTGGAATCGCTTGCGACATGACCAGACATTCTTGCTCTGGTGTAAAGTCATGGCATTTTGCTTTTTGTTCTGGGCGAATCAGTAAAATCTTATGCCCCTGCTTTTGTAAGCCTTGGCATAACTGTAATAATGAAAGTGCCACACCATTAATTTCAGGTGGCCATGTTTCTGTAACAATCGCAATTTTTAAACGCGGGCGAACCAACTCATGTAATGAGTGGGTATTAGACAACTGCTGCTTTTGTTTAAAATAGAATTGGAAGCTTTCAGGAAGTTGCTGTTGTTTTAATAGTGCTGTCGCGTATGAGCTTTGCATAGCGCCATCCATCAATGTATTTATTTTCATGCTTAAAGATTAAGCAGTTTTTTTGACACTTTGATGATAAATGCATGACAGTTTACTGACATGAAAAATAAAAAAAGCACACTGATGACAGTATGCTTTTCTCTTAAAACTTAATAACGCTTAGCGATTTTGCAATTTTGCATAATCCATAAGTACATTTGCAGCTTCAGTCACAAAAGTTTCTTCTTCTGGCAATGCAGGACGTTGCGATGCTTTCATTTTAGCGCGAGATTCAGCTAGAGCATCTAATGAAGCTTGATAGCTTTCCCAGTTTGCAAAAGGCTTTTGGCCACTTGCTGCACGGCGTTCATTTTCTGCATCTAGAGTCTGTTTCTCTAAACCAAGCAATTCTGCACGGCGTTTATCAATATCAAGTACCACTTGCTTTTGCTCACTTGTTACCTTGGCAATTGCAGTACGTTTATTCAAATATTTAAACTGTGGATCAGCACTTACACGTTGTTCAGAAGACTGAGACAACTTCGCGACATATGGCTGAACAGAACCTTCACGCTTAAACGGTGCAGTCGGAATCGTATCCCACTTCAACGCATTCTTCGATTTACGTTCACCAAACTCTTCATTATAGATATCGACGAGTTTAATGTCTGGCACTACACCCTTGTTTTGTGTACTACCACCCGTAATACGGTAGAACTTACGCTGAGTTAAAGTCGCTTGACCGTATGCCAGAGTATCAAGTTGTACCTGAGCTGTACCCTTACCAGTTGTTGTACTACCAATAATAATACCGCGCTCATAATCTTGAATTGCAGCAGAGTAAATCTCACTCGCTGACGCTGACGCTAAGTTCACCATCACAGCAAGGGGGCCAGTGTAAATTTGCTGACCACCATCGTTGTCTTCAAAAACACTAACGTTGCCATTACCATCACGAATTTGGACAACTGGACCAGACTTAATCACTTGACCCAGCATACGTGCAACTTCTTCTAATGAACCACCTGGGTCATTACGTAGGTCAATGATAATACCTTCTACTTTCTTCGCTTTTAACGCTTCAAAAGCATTTGCAGTATCTTCCGAAACTGAACGGTACTGTTGACCAGCACGACGTGAACGATAGTCAAAATAGAATGATGGAATTTCGATTACGCCCAATACGTGCTTTTTACCATCACGTGTCACTTCAACTGTGCGTGAACGAACACCAGCATCTTCTTCTTGAATAACATCACGCACCAAAGTCACATTACGTGCCTGACTCATTGATGCACCAGCACCAAGAAGTTTTAATGTTACTTTCGTTCCGCGTTTACCACGAATAAGCCCAACAATTTCAGAACTTGACCAACCAACCACATCAATCATTTTCTCGCCTTCTTGGGCGACACCAACGATTCGATCTCCTGATTTCACTTGGCCAGATTTACTAGCAGGACCACCTTCTACAATGGTTTCAATCTTGGTGTAATCTTCATTGCCACGCTCTGGACGAATCGATACCCCAATACCTTCTAGTTGCAAGGTCGTTTGGCGATTAAGTTCTATCGCATCAATTGGCGGGTAATAGTTACTATGTGGATCATAGGTCGCCAACATTGCATTTAATGTTTTGTCCAACACATCATCGCTTTTCACACGACTAATTCTTTCAAGCTGACGTGTATAACGTTTAGTTAAGGTCTGAGCTGGCGTTAAATCTTCTGGGCCAGTTAAGTCTTGACCATCAGCAAGTGAAGGGTTTTCTTTAAGCGCTTTTTGTTTAGCCTGCTCTTCTTCACGACTAATGGTTAAGTTGATTAACTGCGAAACCAACATTTTACGCCAGTGATTTTGTTGCTCAGCCGTCGTTTTAAAATACGGTGCTTTTTCACGATCAACTTCAATATAGCTATTTGGCTGTTTTAAATTTTGCTGTTGTTTCAACTCAGCCAACATGAACTCATAAAATTGTTTTAAGCGTTCACGATATTGCTGATGAATTGCAAATGGACCTGTTAAGTTCCCCGCTTTTAATGAAGCACCAAAATTTGAACCATATAGTTTTTTATAATTTTGAACTTCAGCGTCTAAAAATAATGAGTGATCTGGATCAAGGTTATCTAAATACATATCGAGAATACGATTTGATGTTGTTGCATCCAGACGCATATTCAAATAATGTTGGCGATCAACTAAAGTTGCCAGTTGGCGGGCTACCAAAGCCTGCTCTTGCGTTGGCTGGATCGATTGAGAAACCACAGCAGTATTCGTTGCTGCTCTCGCTTCATTCATCGTATGAGAGAAGAATAAACCGCCAGTCGCGATCGCTACTGCACAAGCTATAGTTTGAAGTTTCATAAATTTTTAATACTTCCTTGGGTGTTCCTATCTTACATGCTCTGTTTTCGATATGAACTAAGCAGATTCAAAATCTTAACCAACTAAATTGTTTATACCGTGTAGTTTTATCATATTCTGTACTGACAAAATGTAGCAAAACATTGCAAAATTCGCTTATTGTTTTTCAATCAAAATTCAAATGGAACCAATATGATTGGCGCATTGATGCTGGATATCGCCGGCACAGAACTTACTCAAGAAGATATTGAACTATTACGCGCTCCGCAAGTCGGTGGCATGATTTTATTTGCACGAAATATTGAATCTCCGCAACAAGTCCGTGCTTTAACAGACCACATGCGTCAAATTCGTCCAGATATTTTAATTGCTGTCGATCAAGAAGGTGGTCGAGTTCAGCGCCTAAGATCTGGTTTTACCTTATTACCGGCCATGGGCCGTTTTGGTGAACTTTATATTACCCAACCTCAAAAAGCACTTGAGCTAGCTGAACAGTGTGGTTGGCTCATGGCAACCGAAGTCCTTGCTGTAGGTATTGATTTCAGTTTTGCACCAGTTTTAGACCTTAATGCAATTAGTGACGTGATTGGTGACCGAGGTTTCTCTAAAAATATTGAGGATATCGCACCTCTTGCTGGCGCATTTATGCAAGGCATGAAAAAAGCCGGAATGGCAAACACGGGCAAACACTTCCCGGGCCACGGTTCCGTGAAAGCAGATTCTCATGTCGCAGCTGCAATTGACAGCCGTAGCTATGATGAAATCTATAATCATGACATGCAAAGCTTTATCAAGCTCATGCCTCAGCTTGATGCACTCATGCCAGCACATGTTATTTATGATCAGATTGACCCAAATCCAGCTGGTTTTTCACCTTTTTGGATTCAAGAAGTTCTACGCAACCGTTTGAAGTTTGATGGTGTACTTTTCTCTGACGACTTAACTATGCAAGCCGCGTGTGTAGCAGGCGGTGCAGATGCACGTATTCAAGCTGCGCTTTCTGCGGGTTGTGATATGGGGCTTGTGTGTAATGACCGTAATGCAGCATGCACAGCACTAGAAGGTATCGAAAAACTTGCTCTGCCAAACCAAGAACGCTTAGAACGTATGCGCGGTCAAATTCCACAAATTCAGATTGGTGAAACCTTATCGCTAGGAGATGAGTGGCAAGCTGTCAAAACAGCCATTGAAGAGTTTAAGAATTCGATCTAAATTATGAATACGTAGAAGCGTCATCTGCAACCTGCGTAGTCCTTAATAAGTATTGTATTTGCAATATATAAGACAGATGGATACATCTAACAGGTTTTGCAGATGACAATGGTTTTGCCTACTTTTGCCAAAACAAAAGTAGGTCGAACCGAAGGTTAATCCCGATATGAAACATTTAAAATAGTAAAACTCCGTCGTGATGTATTAATCAACTTAAATGACGTAATTTCAATTCAAGATCTTATAGTGCTTAGGCAATAAAGATCACAGAAAAACAATAAATCGAGCTCAGGACGAATGACACAACAACTTTCTAAACACCGCCATATTTCTTTTACTGCACACTATACCGGCTATATCTGGTACCAAATGGGGATCTCTCACGAAGCACTTGCTACCACTAAAGGCAAATCACTGGCGTATTTGGTTCACCCAATAGAATCTTGGGCCGAGAAATATGTGGGTGGCAGCATGCGCACCACACTCACACAACGCCATACCATGCTTGACCATCATTTAGAGAAGTTAATTCAAGAAAATCCTGATCTACAAGTCTTAGAAATAGCATGTGGCCTGTCCCCTCGCGGATGGTGGTTTAGACAGCATTACCCTTCAATTACCTATCGGGAGCTTGATTTACCCGATATGGCACAAACCAAACAAAATGCACTTCAGCAAATTGAACAAAATGCGCCTGAAATTTTATCGGTTGATTTATTTACAGAAGCCTTTGCACAAGCATTTGAGGTATTTGACCCGAACCGTCCATTGGTTGTAATTAGTGAAGGTTTAATTAACTATTTCGATAAAGATTTATTAAAACAACTCATTCAATCGATCGCTCACTACGGTGCTGCTTTTAAAACGTTCCATTATTTAACGGATCTGTACCCTGAACCAATTAAAAACAAACTGGCGACCCTGATCTGGAACAGTAGTAAGCTACTTAAATTAATGTCCCGCAGTTCCTTTAGTTTTCATTTTAAAAGCCCTCAAGAAGTGCAGGATTTTTTTAAAGACGCTGGGTTTCAACATGCCACAGTTGAACAGCCACAAATATTTTTTGGGCAAGTTCCTTCCAATGATCATGAGCAACATTTAGGTGATTTGGTCTGGATAATCCACAGCCAAACAAAATAATAAGCATAAAAAATTGGAAGCTCGAAAATTACGAGCTTCCAACTATAAGGAATAGATTAAACAGTTTGTTTTTGACGAGCAATAAAACGACTTAAACGATCAGCAAGTTCAAAACTACCATGTTTAAATAAAGCTCGAATACCGTGCGCTGTACTTTCAAAAATTAAACATTCAATTGAAAAAGTACCTTCTTCATCTTCTAAATGCAGTGCTAAATCACGTGGATGTTCATTTACAAAATCCAGCTTCGAAACATCATCCATTTTTAAATACATACCAAAGAATGTGACATCAACGATCGTCACTGGCACCTGTACATCAAACTCTCGGTGAGTAAGTTGAGTTTTTGGCTGTAAAACCCGAACCCGTTCTTCACCACGGCGTTCCATCTTTTGCATTTGTTCACGTGTCATGGGAATAATGCCATCCAAATTATGGATAGATTTCCCCTTCAAGAAAGTAGTGAACAAACTCATAGTTTCTTTACGACGCTGCAACTGAGGTACATGGTCCGCGTTTGCAATAAGTGCAAATTCCATATCTGGACATTGCAAAGCAAAATTTGCATTTTCATGTGGCAGAGTGAAACTGTCATACTGCCCTGCAGCAACGAGAGTTTTACACGCTGGAATTGGCACGTCAGTTAAACGCAAAAGACGATTACAGTTAATTTCATAACGCTCTCGCTCTGTACCCGTAAACTCAGCCATTTGCCTAAAAAATAATTTTTTGGCTGTAGGTGACATGCGGGTTTTATCTAATTTTGCATGATTCACCAAATACAAAATCACAGCTTGCCCAAACTCTTCCATGCGGTTTTCTTGCATGAGTTTGAGGGACTCTTCCAAAATCATTCGCCAACTTTTTCGGGTCTTTTGCATGACACCCATCAAAATCATGCGATCCATTAATTCTGGACGATGGTAAGCAAAGCAAGAGGCTATCACCGACCCCAAAGACATTCCCATCACGGAAACTTTTTGTAGTCCAACAATATCCAGCCAGCGTCCCAACATTTTAGATAGATCAGGTAATTCTAAAGTACCCGCAGATACTCCTGTATCCCGATTGGTAATTTGCTGATTTGCGCCCATAGAAGGTAAATCAATTAAAATGACCGGACCGCTTTCAAACAATTGTTCAACACAATATTTATAAGAATTAAAATTCTGGAAAGCACCGCCCACAATCACAATTGGCGTATTGTGAATCGTTTTTGGATCGGCAATTGCCATATATTCAATCTTCCAGCCGTCAATCCATGTTGTACGAGCAGGTTGTTTAAAACTATCTCTATGGTAGATATCGAAAAAGCCAAAACCGGCATAAGCTTGGTTTATCTCCGAATCCATTTGAATAATGGAATTCATATCCTTGCTTCCTCCTTGCTGTAATTTTTTTATGCTGCAAGAGTTCCTTCTTGAACACGTAATCTTTTATGCACAAAACTTTAAAATTTGTATTAGTTTGTATTGCACAATAACATTCTAAACAATTGTGTGAAATATACGCAATCGCTCAAATGACCGCTCATCTTGTTTAAGTCGCTAATAGTTTGCAAAATATTTAAATGTTTTTTTATAGCGGTCACATTTTTCAAAAAAAGCCATTCATTGTTCCGCATTTGACTGCTACTATCGTAGTCATTGGTAAACGATTAAAAACGGCTATGCAAGATTCAATTGAACAATATATGCAAAAAGTCGGGCAACAAGCACGTGACGCCTCACGCGTCTTAACAAGTGCTTCTACCTCGCTTAAAAATCATGCACTCTCTGCTATTTATACTGCTTTGGAAAATAATCAGGCAGCAATCTTGGCAGCGAATCAGGTGGACATGGATAAAGGTCGTAGCAATCAGCTCGATAGCGCATTGCTTGATCGTCTTGAACTTACGCCCGCACGTTTTAAAGGAATGTTGCAAGGTTTAAAAGATGTGATCGCGCTTGTCGATCCTATTGGGGAAATTACTGATCTTGCATACCGCCCAACAGGTATTCAAATTGGCAAAATGCGTGTACCTCTAGGTGTCGTTGGGATGATTTACGAATCACGCCCAAATGTCACGCTAGAAGCAGCATCTTTAGCCATCAAATCGGGCAATGCCATTATTTTGCGTGGTGGTTCAGAAGCACTTGAGTCAAATAAAGCAATTGCAGAAGCAATTAAGCATGGCTTAAAAGTAGCAGGCTTACCTGAACATTCAGTACAAGTTATTGATACGCCTGATCGTGCGGCAGTCGGCCATCTTATTACTATGGCTGAATATGTGGATGTCATTGTTCCACGTGGTGGTAAAAGCTTAATTGAGCGTGTGACGAATGAAGCACGTATTCCTGTTATTAAGCATCTTGATGGTAACTGTCATGTATTTGTCGAAGCGCAAGCAGACCTTCACAAAGCCTTACCTATTACATTGAATGCAAAAACTCATCGCTATGGTGTTTGTAATGCGATGGAAACTCTGCTTGTTGATGAAAAAATTGCAGACGTTTTCTTACCACGCATTGCCGAACTTTATGCAGAAAAGCAAGTTGAGCTTCGTGGCTGCCCAGAAACACGCCGCATTTTAGGCCCATCTGTTAAAGCTGCAACGGAAGAAGATTGGTATACCGAATATTTAGGGCCAATTCTTGCAATTAAAGTTGTTAGTGGTTTAGACGAAGCAATTGACCATATCAACAAATATGGTTCACATCACACCGATGCGATTGTGACAGAAAATTATAGTTTGGCGCGTCAATTCTTGGCTCGTGTAGATTCGAGTTCAGTGGTTGTCAATGCTTCGACTCGTTTTGCTGATGGTTTTGAATACGGCTTAGGTGCAGAAATTGGTATCTCTACAGATAAAATCCATGCACGTGGTCCGGTTGGTTTAGAAGGTTTAACTTCTCAAAAATGGATTGTGTTAGGTGACGGTCAGATTCGTCAATAATCGATCTACTATTCCAAACAAAAACGCCTGATATTAATCAGGCG
This sequence comes from Acinetobacter sp. AOR14_HL, assembly GCF_027855175.1. Taxonomy (NCBI): domain Bacteria; kingdom Pseudomonadati; phylum Pseudomonadota; class Gammaproteobacteria; order Moraxellales; family Moraxellaceae; genus Acinetobacter; species Acinetobacter sp. AOR14_HL. The sequence continues at coordinate 59,879 of NZ_JAKTII010000008.1, forward strand.
TTTTTGTTTTATTATTCAAATTTTACCATCAAAAAAACCAGCCCGATGGCTGGTTTTTTTGATTAAATACCACTTAGAAAATAAAGTCGGTATTCACAAATTTAGAATAGTGCTCAGACACCATAGAGGCCAGCATACCTTTACTGTCATCAGTCTGTTTAGCAGCAATCATAGAACGAATAGAGAATGCACGCAGCGCATCATGCACAGACAGTGTACCTTCCGCAGAATCTTTACGACCACCAAATGGAAACACATCTGGACCACGTTGGCACTGACAATTAATGTTCACACGACAAACCTGATTGACCAGCGGATCAACCAAATGACCAATTTGCTCAGGGTCGCTACCAAAAATACTCACCTGCTGACCATGATCAGAAGTAGTAACATATTCCAGCACAGTTTCAATGTCATCATAAACAGAGACTGGTACCACTGGACCAAACTGTTCCTCACGATACAGTCTCATGCCTTCAGTCACTGGATAAACTACGGCTGGATAGAACATAGTTTTGCAGAATTCACCACCTTCTACATTAACCACTTTTGCCCCTTTAGCCACGGCATCTTCAATGACTTCAGTCATATAGGCCGTACGGTGCATGCCTGGCAGCGGAGTAATAAACACACCTTTTTCCCACGGCATACCCACTTTCAGCTTGGCCAGTTCAGCCGTTAAGCGGTTAACAAATTCATCGGCTATCGAGCGATGTACCATCAGCATTTTGAGCGCAGTACAACGCTGACCATTAAACGACAATGCACCCAGCAGACACTCTTTCACAGTCAAATCCAAGTCAGCATCCGGCAGAATAATGGCTGCATTCTTCGCATCCAACCCCAAAATCGCACGTAGACGGTGAGATTTAGGATGTTGCTTTTTCAAGTAATCGGCCACTTTGCTAGAACCAATCAGCGCCAATACGTTGATTTTTCCAGATGCCAACAGATGCGGCACCACCAGTGAGCCTGGCGCATAGATGGTATTGATCACACCTTTCGGAAATGATTCGCGGAATGCTTCCAGCAATGGTTCAAACAATAAGGTACCAAATTGAGGTGGTTTGAAGACGATGGTATTACCCATTAGCATAGCTGGAATCAAGGTAGCAAAGGTTTCATTCAGCGGGTAGTTATATGGCCCCATACACAACACTACGCCCAATGGGGTACGACGGATTTGACCAATGGTACCTTCAGCAATCACAAAGCGGGAGTTGGCATTGTCTAGGTCTTTCAGGGCATCAATAGTTTGACGCATATAGGTGACAGTACGGTCAAACTCTTTCTCAGAATCAGCCAAGCTCTTGCCAATTTCCCACATGATCAGTTTAACAATTAAGTCTCGCCGCTCCACCATACGCTGAATGAAATTCTGCATACAGGCGATGCGCTCACCAACTTTCATCATTGGCCATTCACCACGACCATTGTTGTAGGCCAATACTGCTGCTTCTAGTGCTTCGTCGCTTTCTTTCTCACCCATGATTGGATAACTGCCAAGCTCAACTTGCTGCAAACTACCATCAGGCTGCTGAGTCCAGATTGGGGACAATGTTTTCTTGGTTGCACCAGCCCACAACTTCAGCTCACCATCTACTAATGAGACACGCTGATGAATCTGGGATGGCAGACGCACGCTCTCAGGAATACTGTCTACTACGGGAAATTTCTGCTGCAAATTATTTGAATGACTCATTCTTGTTATCTCCAAGTTTTATATATTTATGTATTTATATATTCGAACCTAGCCCGCTATGATCAGGCGTTGTTCCTGTGAATACCAGTACCATTACTGGTATTCACTTTGCTTGAGCCGCACCACAAATCAATCAAGACTTTGCAATGTTTCTAAATGAGGTTACCCCCTACACACGCTGTCAGTTACCCCTAGTTTTTGCATGACCTGCACAACTATTTGTTCAGGTGTCAATGCAATATCAATCGTAATTGCCTCATGAACATCAGGCTCTTCTAAAGTATCAAGCTGAGTCTGCAATAACGAAGGGTCGAAAAAATGGCCCGCTCGCTCAGCAAGACGCTGTTTTAACAACTCATACGACCCTTTTAAATATACAAACTGCACATTTTGGTCATGTCCGCGTAAAATATCTCGGTAGACCCGCTTGAGTGAAGAACAAGTAAACACTGCGGTCTCACCCGCCTGCTGCTTCTCTTCAATAGCTTTACGAATCGCCTGTAACCAAGGCATGCGATCTTCATCAGTTAAAGGAATACCCTGACTCATCTTGCTTTTATTTGCAGTCGAATGCAGTGTATCTCCATCGAGAAACTCACAAGCCAAATGCTCCGACAGCAACTCACCAATCAGTGTTTTGCCTGTTCCACAGACACCCATTGCAATCACAATCATGGATTACTTACCTCTAATTATAAAATAGTGCTAAGAAGTAGCGTGAAAGACAAACCCAACACCGAAATAATGGTTTCTAATACTGACCAAGTTTTGAGTGTCTGCCCTACTGTCATACCAAAATATTCTTTGATTAACCAAAATCCTGCATCATTTACATGAGAGAAAACTAATGAACCTGACCCTGTGGCAAGTACTAAAAGTTCAGGTCTAACGGTAACACCAGCTGTAGCAGCAATCGGAGCGACAATACTACAAGCAGTAGCCATAGCGACTGTTGCCGATCCTGTTGCTAAACGAATCAATGCTGCAACTAACCAGCCTAACAATAAAGGTGACAAATTTGCCTTCAAGGCTGTAGAAACGATCTCATTAGAAATACCACTGTCACGCAAAATACCGCCAAAACCGCCACCAGCACCGACAATCAACATAATTCCGGCAATAGAAGCCAAACAACCGCCACAGAATTTTTCGATCTGTTCACGGTTAAAGCCCTGCATCGTACCAAAGGTAATAAAGCTGACCAGTACGGCAATAAGCAATGCGATATCAGAAGTACCAATGAAACGTAGTAAGTCATTTGCGAAAGTTTGTGGTGCGAAGAAAAGATCAGCCCAACTTCCGATTAACATTAATACGACAGGTAACATAATCGTAAATAAGGTAATTCCAAAGCTTGGTAGCTCACGAGTTTCTTTCTTATCTACCTCAACAAATTGCTTAAACAATGGATTGTTCTCAGGCAATTTGACATATTTGTTGATCCATAATGCATACAACGGCCCTGCAACAATCGCCGTTGGTACGCCCACTAACAAACTGTAGGCAATTGTTTTACCAATATCAGCGTGATATGCCTGTACTGCCAACAACGCTGCCGGATGTGGTGGAATCAAACCATGCACAACGGACAACCCTGCAACCATAGGCAAACCTACGACCAATAACGACTTGCCCGTTCTTTTGGCAATGTTAAAAGCAATTGGAATAAGGAGTACGAAGCCCACTTCGAAAAATACGGGCAGCCCCACAATAAGGGCAATGAACATCATGGCCCAGTGAATATTTTTCTCACCGAACCATTTAATTAAAGTAATTGCTATTCGCTCTGCACCACCCGACTCGGCCATCATTTTACCGAGCATTGTTCCGAGTGCGATTACAATCGCAAGGTGACCCAAGGTTTTACCGGTACCAGCTTCGTAAGATTTAACAATGTCGCCCATTGGCATGCCAACAGCTAAAGCTAAACCGAGTGAAACAATAATAAGAACTAGAAATGGATAAATTCTGAACTTCGCGATCATGACCACTAAAGCAATAATCGCGATTACAGTATAGATAAGCAACATGCCACCCTGAACCGTCTCCATGTGACATTTCTCCTTGGAGTAACTATCTAGGCAACTAAGCCCAAATAAAGGTCTTCAACCAGGATAATTCCTACTGTTGAGACACTAATTTTTTATATTTAGGTATGACCAGCATCACTACTGGTCATATCGACATAAGCTCTAAAGCACATCAAACGCACTTCATTTTTATAAATATTTACTACACTTAATCAGCTCTCAACTGACTAGCCAATTGTGCCAAGCGAGTAATTTCCGCCCAATCTTGTGAAGCAACTGCCGCTTTCGGTGTTAACCACGAACCACCAACACACACCACATTTGGTTGCTTCAAGAAGTCCGGAGCTGTCTCTACAGTAATGCCACCTGTAGGGCAAAAACGTAGGTTTGGAAATGGACCATAAAATGCTTTTAGCATCTCGACTCCACCCGCTTGCTGAGCTGGAAAGAACTTCACAATCTCATAACCTAATTCAATTGCCTGAATCAGGTCACTTGGCGTCATCACACCCGGTAACAAAGGCAAACCAGCATCTTGCGCAGCCAAATGTAAATCTTTAGTCAAACCTGGTGACACACCAAATTGAGCACCAGCTTTTTTGGCTTGAGCACAATGTTCTGGTTTGGTAATGGTACCGACACCGACCACAATGTCATCTGCCAACTGGCTCGCACGCTCAATAGCGGCAAGGCCTGCTGCAGTACGTAACGTAATTTCCAATACTTTCACGCCACCAGTGTGCAGCGCGCGTGATACATGCTCACCTTGCTCGGCAGACTCAAATGCCAGTACCGGAATCACTGGCCCTAATTGAACAACATCTTCAATCTTAATCATTACTTTTCTATTCCTATTATTATTAAAGTCTAAGGTTGAACGATTTCACCAACCAAAGCACCAAACACAGAAGCACCATGCTCAGCTGGGGCAGCAGCTGCACGGAATACACCAAATAATTCACGGCCAAAGCCGACTTCGTTTTCTGCCTGATGTTCAGGTTGTGCAACAGGGCGTGACTGCCAAACAGCTTCATCTAACTCAATATCGAGTACACCAGCTTCAGCATCAATCACCAACATATCTCCCGTTTGCACTTTAGCAATCGGACCGTTCAGCAAAGCCTCTGGAGATAAATGAATCACCGCGGGAACTTTGCCTGAAGCACCTGACATGCGGCCATCGGTTACTAATGCCACATGGAAACCTTGATCTTGTAAAACACCTAATACAGGGGTTAAACGATGTAGCTCTGGCATACCATTCGCACGTGCGCCTTGGAAGCGAACAACAGCAATGAAATCACGGTGTAACTCTCCACGATCAAATGCAGCTTGCACTGCTTCTTGAGAATCAAACACGATTGCAGGTGCTTTAACTTTACGATGTTCTGGAGCAACGGCAGAGATCTTGATCACACCACGTCCTAAACGCCCTTGCATTAAACGTAAACCACCATCTGGTTGGAATGGCTCATCGAAACTACGCAAAACTTTGTCATCAAGGCTTTGAACCACGCCATCAACCCAAGTGAGCTTACCGTCGATCAGTTTTGGTTCTTTGGTGTAATGGTATAAACCCTTACCTGCAACGGTAGTCACATCGTTATGCAACAAACCAGCTTCAAGCAAATTACGAATGAGGAAAGCAACCCCACCCGCAGCCTGGAAATGGTTTACATCGGCCTTACCATTTGGATAAATTTTGGCTAACAATGGAACAACGGCAGACAATTCATCAAAGTCATCCCAGTCAATCAAGATGCCAGCAGCACGGGCAATCGCAATAAGATGCAAAGTATGGTTAGTTGATCCACCTGTGGCTAATAACGCCACAATGCCGTTTATAATTGCTTTTTCATCAACGACATGACCAATCGGCGTGTAGTTTCCGCGCTCAACGGTTAAATCAAGTACACGAATCGCAGCTTCTGCGGTGAGGGCATCACGTAATGGTGTGTGAGGATGAACAAATGCAGCACTTGGAAGGTGTAAACCCATCACTTCCATCAACATTTGATTACTGTTGGCTGTACCATAAAATGTACAAGTACCTTGTCCGTGATAGGCTGCTGATTCAGCTTCAAGCAAAGCATCGCGCCCAACTTCACCTGTTGCGAATTGCTGACGGATTTTGGCTTTATCGTCATTAGATAACCCACTTGTCATTGGTCCCGCAGGCACAAAAATGGTAGGTAAATAACCAAACTGCAAAGCACCAATTAACAACCCTGGCACAATCTTGTCGCAAACACCCAGACATAATGCTGCATCAAACATGTTATGAGACAATGCAATCGCTGTGCTCATCGCAATGGTTTCACGAGAGAACAATGATAGTTCCATGCCAGCATTACCTTGAGTAATACCGTCACACATCGCTGGCACACCGCCAGCAAATTGCGCTACACCACCATTTTCACGAGCGGCTGTTTTAATTAGATCTGGAAATGTTTTATAGGGTGCATGTGCCGAGAGCATTTCGTTATATGAAGATACAATGCCAATATTTGGCTCACGGCCTACTTTAATAATTAATTTTTCATTATCTTCCATGCTGGCAAAACCATGAGCCAGATTGGCACATGAGAGTGCACCACGAGCAGGAAATTTGCCTTGTGCATGTTCAATACGTTGTAAATATGCAGAACGAGTTTTTTGACTACGCGCAATTACGCGCTCGGTAACTTTTGCCAGTATGGGGTTCGGCAAGTCCATGCAGGACGCTCCTGTACAACCGGATAAGCCGGAAAATAAAAATAAACCAAATGATATATTTTTCTGATCATTTGAAAAAGGATGAATAATATTATTCAGGCGAAAAGCGACATGCAACCCTAGGCAATGCTGTTTTAATGACCTCATCATAGACCTTAAAGGTATAGCAAGCTTAGGTTTTAGACCAAAAACCTATTTAAAAACTCACTATATTTATGCTTAAACCGCACTTCAGAAATTATGGTAAAATTATTGTAATATCAACACTATGAAACACATTGAACAATATCTAGATAATAAGCTTTTCATACTATTTTTTAGTTCTAATAAGCCTATGTTTTATTCTTTATAATTCTCATTCCTACTATTAATTCTTAATTTCAATTACGTATATTATTTGTAATATATTTTTCAAATTTAATTAAAGAGACTTCTGCCCTCTTAATAAAGAATCAATACCCAACATTTAAAATCAAATTTGATTCAAGCTTATTTTTCATAAATGTATACAAAAAACTCGTTTGCATCCTTATAAAAAAACAAGGAATACAGTGATTAAGCTTTATACTGAATAAATATTAGTTACAAATAATTTGATGGTCGATAGTGCTTAAGTCTAATGGGCTAAAGTCTATCTTGGACAGAAAAACAACACATGTTAAAACATGACAACCCGTTCAACCTGTATCTGAAAATAATACATTTTGAACAGGAAGTTAGGAAAACTATTTTAAATCAGGACGTGGGTATTTCAACGTGGCTACATCAGTATTAGTTATCAATTGCGGCTCTTCATCTATTAAATACGCACTAGTTTCAGAACGTCGTGAAGATCGTATTTACGGTTTAGCAGAAAACTTGGGGGCAGCCGATGCTCGTATTAAGGGAGTGACTGTTGGTGGTGAACCACTTGAACTTGCTATCCCTTATGCTGATCATGCCAAAGCTTTAGAAACTTTACTTGCACGTCTTGCCAACTACAAACCACAGGCAATCGGCCATCGTGTTGTACACGGCGGTAGTTTAACTAAAGCCGAATTACTCACTCCTGAAATTATTGAACGTATTCGCGCTGCGACCCCTTTAGCTCCTCTTCACAACCCAGCACATTTAATCGGTATTGACGCAACCGTACGCCTATTTCCTGAATTACCTCAAGTTGCAGTCTTCGACACAGCATTCCATCAAACCATGCCACCGCATGCCTACCGTTATGCAATTCCTAAGTTCTTATATACCGAACATAACGTCCGTCGTTATGGCTTCCATGGTACAAGCCATGCCTATGTGTCTGACCGAGCAAGCGAACTTGCAGGCAATCTGAAAAAAGGTGGTTGGTTAACAGCACATCTAGGAAACGGCAGTTCAACTTGTGCAGTATGGAACGGACAAAGTGTTGATACTTCTATGGGCCTTACTCCACTTGAAGGTGTGGTTATGGGAACCCGTAGTGGTGACGTTGACCCAAGCTTACATAGCTTCCTTGCGAAAAACCTCGGTTGGGATCTCGCTAAAATTGATAAAGTTTTAAATAACGAAAGTGGCTTACTTGGCTTATCGCAATTGTCTAATGACATGCGCACAGTCATTGAAGCAGCAGAAATTGGTAATGAAGATGCTTGCCTTGCAATTGAAGTGTTTAGTTATCGCCTTGCAAAATCACTTGCTGCCTTAAGCTGCGGCCTACCAACTTTAGACGGCCTCATTTTCACAGGTGGTATTGGTGAAAACTCGGCATATATTCGTGAAAAAACTTTAGCGTATTTACCTCATTTTGGTTTGCAGCTCGACAAAGATCAAAACAACAACTTAAAACGTGGTACTGAAGGCCGAATCGACAATGGAACAGGTCCGCAAATTTGGGTCATTCCAACAGATGAAGAAGGCCGTATTGCCAAAGAAACCCGTCAAGTTGTTGAAGCGGCAGGAACTACAGCATCTGTAGCGAGCCTTGCTTAATCAGATCTTAGCGAAAACTCGATATTCATTTATTTATAGGTTTATATGAATACAATTTTATTGATTCCTACAGGTGAAGGGGTTGGTTTAACCTCTGCCTGCCTAGGCATGATTTACGCACTTGATTGCAACGGGATTAAAGCAGGCTTTTTAAAACCATTTTCTCAAGAAAACCAAGAGCATCTTGACCGAACAACTTCTTTATTTGGTCACTTATTTCAAGGTAAAACTGTTCAATCTATTTCGCATGAAAAATTAACTCAGCTTATTGCCGCTGGGGAAGTGGATGAATTACTTGAAGAAGCTGTGAGTCTACATCGCAGTGTTGCAGCAGACCATGATGTCATTATTGTGGAAGGTTTATTACCAAACGGACAAGACCACTTCGCAAGTGAACTCAACGCAAGTCTTGCACAAGCACTTGATGCAGAAGTCGTATTGGTCAGTACAGCAGATATTCAAAATCCGAAAAAAGCCGCAGAAAAAGTAGATGCTCATTTACGCCAATTTGGTGGTGCAGCTTCAAATCGTACTGCGGGTGTACTCTTTATGCGTACCCGTGGATTAACCGAAGAAACAGCACAAATTCCTGTCGCGTTTGATCCATCATTACGCCCAACAGAAGACATCGCAAAATTTACGACCGAATTGCAAAAATATAATCGCTATTTTGGTTCTAGCGATTTACCGATTATTGGTTTAGTTCCATTTAGTAATACGCTGAGCGTACCTAGAACCCTAGATATTGCGAATGTGATTGATGGGCAATGGGTACATCAAGGTGAAGCTAAAACACGCCGTATTTTGCATTCAAGTTTAATTGCTTCAAGCATTGAATATGAACTCAATAAATTTATTGCAGGCGAGTTGATTATTAGTGCGTCTGAGCGTACAGACGTATTACTGGCAAGTAGTTTGGCGACCAGCAATGGTATTCCTCTGGCAGGTTTGGTTCTTACTGAACGTGAAGCACCAGCTCCTGAGCTTTTAGAGTTTTGCCAAAATGCGATCAAGCAAGGCTTACCAATATTACATACACGTCTCAATACACTAGAAACTGCTCAGCGTTTATCTGATTTTGGTAATGAAATTCCTGTCGATGATACTGAACGTGCAGAGCAAGTGACTCGTTTTGTTTCAAGTCATATTGATGTCGAATGGCTTAAGCAGCACAGTAACAATGCAGCTACCCCTCGCCTGTCTCCATCGGCTTTTCGTCATGAACTGGTGCAAAAATCGATTGCAGCGAAAAAACGAATTGTACTGCCTGAAGGTGATGAACCACGCACAATTCAAGCTGCAGCCATTTGTCAGGCACGTGGTATTGCTGACTGTATTTTACTGGCAAAACCAGAGGCTGTTCAGGATGTTGCAAAAGCCCGTGGTATTGAATTACCAGCCGGATTAGCAATTATTGATCCAGATAGCATTCGCGACCAATATGTAGCGCCAATGGTCGAGCTGCGCAAAGGTAAACTCAACGAGCTTCAGGCAAAGGAACAACTTCAAGACACCGTAGTACTCGGTACGATGATGTTAGCCTTAGACGAAGTAGATGGCCTAGTTTCTGGCGCAGTACACACCACAGCAAATACGGTCCGCCCTGCATTCCAGCTCATCAAAACAGCCCCTGAATATTCACTGGTTTCATCTATCTTCTTTATGCTTTTACCAGATGAAGTTTATGTGTACGGTGACTGTGCAATTAACCCAGACCCTACCGCAGAACAACTGGCTGAAATTGCGATTCAGTCTGCTGACTCGGCTAAAGCTTTTGGAATTGACCCACGTATTGCCATGATCAGTTATTCAACTGGAACATCTGGCACAGGTGCTGATGTTGAGAAGGTACAACAAGCAACTCAAATTGCTCAGCAACGTCGCCCTGATTTACTTATTGATGGTCCACTTCAATACGATGCTGCTTCAGTTGAAAGTGTTGGACGCCAAAAAGCACCAGACTCGCGAGTTGCAGGTCGTGCCAATGTATTTATTTTCCCTGACTTAAATACGGGTAATACGACTTATAAAGCAGTACAACGTGCTGCAAATGTTGTGAGCGTTGGACCAATGTTGCAAGGTCTAAACAAACCTGTAAATGACTTGTCTCGTGGAGCATTGGTAGATGACATCGTGTTTACCATTGCATTAACAGCAATTCAGGCTGAACAGCAAGCTGCTGCTAAATAACTAATAATTTGATCCGCTTCTACCTCTCGCCATTTGATGTCCGCTCAAATGGCTTTTTTTATTTTAATCGTTTCAAAATAAATAATTTCCTATCTCTGACATTTAAATGCCCCCTATATAGTCTTATGCGACTTTCGGTCAAAAGATCAACCAATCTCCCACAAAACTATCTTTTTGTCATATAATTTAGCCCGCTAGCTAACAGCCCGCTCAAGAGATTTTTTGGTATGACAACGATTATCAAACAAGATGACTTGATTACATCAATCAAGGACGCCCTACAGTTTATTTCGTACTATCACCCGCAAGACTTCATCCAAGCGATGAGCCGTGCTTATGATCGCGAAGAAAACCAAGCTGCAAAGGATGCAATTGCACAGATTTTAATTAACTCTCGCATGTGTGCGGAAGGTCATCGTCCAATTTGCCAAGATACTGGTATTGTTAACGTTTTCCTTGAAGTGGGTTTAGATGTTAAATTTGATTTAACAATGAGCTTAGACGATGCAGTAAATGAAGGTGTTCGCCAAGGTTACCTTGAAAATAGCAACGTTCTTCGTGCATCAGTACTTGCTGACCCTGCATTTGGTCGCAAAAACACAAAAGATAATACCCCTGCTGTAATTCACTACAAACTCGTTCCGGGTAACAAAGTAGATATTACTGTTGCTGCTAAAGGTGGCGGTTCAGAAAATAAATCTAAACTTGCGATGCTTAACCCATCTGACTCGATTGTTGATTGGGTACTTAAAACTGTACCAACAATGGGTGCAGGCTGGTGTCCTCCAGGTATGCTCGGTATTGGTATTGGTGGTACTGCTGAAAAAGCCATGATGCTTGCTAAAGAAGCGCTCATGGAAGAAATCAACATGGACGAATTACTTCGCCGTGGACCAGAAAACAAAATCGAAGAACTTCGTATCGAAATCTTTGAAAAAGTAAACGCACTTGGTATTGGTGCACAAGGTCTTGGCGGTTTAACAACTGTTCTTGATATTAAAATTAAAGATTACCCATGTCACGCTGCTGGTAAACCAGTAGGTATGATTCCTAACTGTGCTGCTACTCGTCATGCGCACTTTCAGCTTGATGGTTCAGGTGTAGCTCATATTCAGGCACCAAAACTTGAAGATTACCCATCTGTAACTTGGGATTCTTCAAAATCTAAACGTGTAAACCTTGATACCATTACTCAAGCAGAAATGGATTCTTGGAAACCAGGTGACACATTACTCCTTAGCGGAACAATGTATACAGGTCGTGATGCTGCGCACAAACGTATGGTTGAAATGATCGACAACGGTGAAGAATTACCAGTTGATCTTAAAGGTAAGTTTATTTACTACGTTGGCCCTGTTGATCCAGTGGGTGACGAAGTTGTTGGCCCTGCTGGTCCTACAACTGCAACACGTATGGATAAATTCACACGTAAAGTACTTGAGCATACTGGCTTGTTTGGCATGATCGGTAAAGCTGATCGTGGTCCTACAGCAATTGAAGCAATCAAAGACAACAAAGCAACTTACTTAATGGCAGTTGGTGGTGCAGCTTACCTTGTATCTAAAGCTGTTCGCGAAGCTGAAGTTGTTGCATTTGCAGACTTAGGTATGGAAGCAATCTACAAATTCGTAGTTGAAGATATGCCTGTTTCTGTTGCAGTTGATGTAAACGGTACTTCAATTCATGCAATTGCTCCAAAAATCTGGCAAGCGAAAATTGGAAAAATTCCAGTAGTCGATGCTGCGGCAGGCTAATCGAGAAAAGCACCGAATTCGGTGCTTTTTTTATACCTTCTTTTTTTATTTTAAAATCTGAAAAGAATTGTAACAATTAGGTCGCTAATCTGTGCTATTAATAAATGCACTCTCTCGCCATATATTGAATATAGGTCATTTCATGACTATTCGCCCTATTCTTAAAAATCTTTCAATTAGCCTCTGCCTAAGCTGTATTACGACAAGCTTATTTGCTTCTCCTGCCAAATTAAGTTCAGTAAAAGAACTCATGCAAATGAGCCAAATTGATTACTTACTTAAAGAATCAATTAATGAATTAACGCCTTATTATGATCAACAGGCAGAACAGATCGTTAGTAATATCACGGGTATCAAAACTTTAGGTCCCAAAGAAAAAGAAGCTGCTAAAAAGCTCGGCTTACTATTGAAAGATTCAAGCAATCAACTGATCAGCAATCCTAAAACAGCACAAGCTTTACAAGATATTTATTTAAAGACATATTCTGAAGAAGAGATTCAAGCGAATCTTAAATTTTTAAAAACTCCAGAAGGCCAATCGATTACACGTAAAAACGTGCAGATTATGGGGCAAATTTCAGAATATATGATGGAGTTAGGACAGCAGACATTTAATGATCCTAAAGCAAGGGATCATATGCAAGAAGAGATGCTTAAAATTATTGCTCCACTCATGAAAGATAAAGAAAAGTCTTAACTTTTCTTTATCTTTTGCAAGTCATTACCAAGTTAAAGGATTCCATAATTTAAAGGGTTTAATCAGATGTACATCTGATTTTTCATCATATTTGGCAGGTTTTAATTCTTGTGGTTTATGTCGAATCTTGCCTGAAGCGTCTTCTGCTACAAAGTTGTAGCTTGAAGATTTCAACTCGGTAAAGGCAATTTCTCTACGGCCAATATTATCTTGCATTAACATAAATGGGCCAGTGTGTTCATCTCGGTCCATTTTATTTTCTTCATCATATTTCAAATAATAAGACGTTCCTGCCTCAACAGTTATATCCATATATTTTGGCTCTTGAAAATGAATACCAAGTAAAGGGCGGCTCGCAGAAAGGCGATAAGTCCCTGCTGGCAATTCAATCCAATAATAATGGTTATGTAGTAGGCTTGGAATTCGCTTGCCATTTACAAACAGGTTAATCGCCGCGATTTCCTGACGATTCCATTTTGTATCTGGTCGATAGAGATAAACAACAGCAGCTTGTGCATTTTGGGGTTTGATTGGGACAAATGTCTGACCCAATTTTTGATTAACCCAACCACCCACGGCAAAACCACCTACGTGATATTGGTCTAATAGTCCGGGTTCTTTTTCAATATCGACTTTAGGTAAGGTTGCAGTCAATTCACCCGTATTTTTTTCTAAATGAGATGAACTTTGACAGCCCACAAACAGTCCGGCACAGCACAAAGATACGATTAAATAACGCATGGCATCCCTCAAAGCGTTTTGTTTTTGATTTATTTTTTACAACGCAAAACTATGCGTATTTTGTATTTTTAAGATTAACACCACGCACATAAATTGAAAACAAAAAAAGCATGAATCACTAACGCGATTCATGCTTTTTAGATGAATGAAATCTATGCAGACTTCGAATCAATAACCTTTAAATCTGCCTTAGCAACACTTTCATGCGTTGCAGCTTCTTTAGGTTGACGCTCTGCTGTATAAACAGGTTCTGCTTCACCATTGATCACTGCTTCATTAATAATGACTGTCCCAACGTCAGTACGACTTGGTAAATCATACATGGTTTCAAGCAGTACGTTCTCCATAATAGAACGTAAACCACGCGCACCCGTATTGCGTTCAAGTGCTTTCTTCGCGATAGCACGCAATGCAGAATCTTCAAAGATCAGATCAACATTTTCCATAGTGAAAAGATATTGATACTGGCGAGTTAATGCATTTTTTGGCTCAGTCAAAATTTGCATTAATGCTTCTTCATCCAACTCTTCAAGTGTCGCAATCACTGGTAAACGACCAATGAATTCTGGAATTAAACCAAATTTCACTAAGTCGGTTGGCTCAACCTGACGGAACAATTCAGCAAGTTTTTTGGTTTCATCTTTGTTTTTAACATCAGCTGTAAAACCAATACCGCCTTTCTCTTGACGCTGCTGTACAATTTTTTCCAAACCAGAAAATGCACCACCACAAATAAACAAGATATTCGAGGTGTCAATTTGGATAAACTCTTGCTGCGGATGCTTACGCCCACCTTGCGGAGGAATAGAAGCCACTGTCCCTTCAATCATTTTTAACAATGCTTGTTGTACACCTTCACCAGAAACATCACGCGTAATTGACGGGTTTTCAGATTTACGAGTAATCTTGTCAATTTCGTCAATATAGATAATGCCCTTCTGAGCTTTTTCTACATCGTAGTCTGCTTTTTGCAAAAGCTTTTGTACAATATTTTCAACATCTTCGCCCACATAACCAGCTTCGGTTAATGTCGTTGCATCTGCCATTGCAAATGGAACATCTAAAAGGCGAGCTAATGTTTGCGCAAGTAAAGTTTTACCCGAACCTGTAGGTCCAATCAGTAGAATGTTACTTTTAGCAATTTCTACTTCTTTAGACACATGGCCATTATGACCAACTTTTAGGCGTTTATAATGGTTATAAACCGCAACAGATAATGTCTTTTTGGCAAGATCTTGACCAATCACATATTGATCAAGCGCAGCACGTATTTCATGTGGTTTTGGCAATGCCTTACTCGCCCAGTCCCCTGCTTCAACCTGTTGGCTGGTTTGTACAAGGTCTAAGCAGACATCCACACATTCATTACAAATATATGCGTCCTCACCTGCAATCAGTTTCCCGACTTCAGACTGCGTTTTACCGCAAAATGAACAATGTTTTTGTCCTTGAGGATGTTCGGACATATTCACTCCACAAATAGAATCTTAAATATTAGGGCAAGATGCACTGCATAAATAACTAAATGGAGATCTTTTTCAACATCTCAAGTTATTTACATCAGAAGGTCCTTATGGACGCTTACTTAACACCTGATCAACTAAACCATATTCTTTAGCAGACTGTGCTGTCATAAAGTTATCACGGTCAGTATCACGAGCAACTGTTTCGTAGTCTTGACCACTGTGCTCTGCCATTAAGCGGTTTAAACGTTCTTTAATAAATAGAATTTCACGCGCATGAATTTCAATATCCGATGCTTGACCGCGGAAACCACCTAATGGTTGATGAATCATGACACGCGCATTTTCTAAACAATAGCGTTTGCCTTTAGCACCAGCATTTAACAAGAATGCACCCATTGAAGCAGCTTGACCCATACAATATGTCACGACATCAGGTTTAATAAACTGCATCGTGTCATAAATAGCCATGCCCGCTGTCACAGATCCACCTGGAGAATTGATATAAAGGTGGATATCTTTATCAGGGTTTTCAGCTTCTAAAAACAACATTTGGGCAACAATCAGATTTGCCATGTTGTCTTCAACTTCACCTGTTAAGAAAATGACGCGCTCACGTAAAAGGCGTGAATAAATATCAAAAGAACGTTCGCCGCGAGAAGATTGTTCAACCACAACAGGAACTAAAGCATTTTCAATTGTTGGAACATACATACGTTATTTATTCCTAAATTTTTTGTGACTTAACCTATGGCAACAATATGCGGGATAATTTCTCAAATTGCAAAAGGTTCGCACTGAAATATTATATTATTTATACCTAAGTACTTAATGTCGCACTCAAATTAACCACATAGTGAAAAACAAAAAAGGCGCCTAAAGCGCCTTTTTCTGACTTCTTAAAAGATTAGCCCATACGGCGAGCTTGTTGTTCTTTTAACAAATCATCGTAAGATACAGCTTTGTCAGTCACTTTAGCAGCAGCTAAGATGTGATCAACAACTTGATCTTCTAATACAACTGCTTCGATTTGAGCACGTTGTTGAGCATCATTTTTGAAGTATTCAATCACTTCAGTTGGATCTTCGTAAGAAGAAGCCATGTCGTCAATGTAAGCATCAACGCGAGTTTGATCAACTTCAAGTTTAGCGTCAGCTAAAACTTTGCTCACCAATACGCCAAGCTTAACAGAACGCTCTGCTTGCTCTTTGAACAATTCGTCAGGAAGCATGCTCTTGTCAAAAGATTGCGCGCCTGCACCACCGAACTGTTGAGTGAACTGTTGAACCATTTGTTGACGTTGACGGTCAATTTCTTGAGCAACCATTGCAGTTGGAACTTCAACTTCGTTCGCAGCAACAAGTGCATCAAAAGCAGCTTGTTTAACTTGGTTACGTAAACCATTGCGAACTTCACGTTCCATATTCTTGCGAACGTCAGCTTTTAACTTCTCAACGCCTTCTTCTTCAGTTACACCAAAGATTTTCAAGAATTCAGCATCAATTTCTGGAAGTTTTGATTTTTCAACTTGCTTCACAGTGATTTTGAACTGCGCTGCTTTACCAGCCAAGTTTTCAGCTTGGTAGTCTTCAGGGAAAGTAACATCGATTACTTTCTCTTCGCCAGCTTTCATGCCAATGATGCCGTCTTCGAAGCCAGGAATCATACGACCTGAACCTAACACAAGTTTAAAGTCTTCAGCAGAACCGCCTTCAAACTTCTCACCATCGATAGTGCCTTCAAAGTCAAAAGTCACTTGCATGTCTTTTTTCGCCATGCCCTTGGTAACAGCCCAAGTTTGACGTTGTTTTTGCAAGTTTTCGATCATAGCGTCAACGTCAGCATCTTTAATTTCAGCTGTTTTACGTTCAACTTCTAAACCGTCAAATGCTTGTACTGTAACTTCTGGATAAACTTCTACAGTCGCTTCAAAAACTAAAGCATCTTCTTTATGTTCAACTTTATCAATGTTCGGCATTCCTACCGCATTGATTTTTTCTTGTTGAATTGCTTCAAAAACGCTATCACGAATGATGTCATTTACAACTTCTTGATAAATGCCCGCACCGTATTCGCGACGAACAACGTTTTCAGGTACTTTACCTGGACGGAAGCCGTTGATCTTCACAGTTTTGGCAGTGCGCTTCAAACGAGCTTCAAATTGCTCGTTAATACGGCTCGTCGGTACAGAAACATTTAAACGACGGGCAACGCCCGAAACCGCTTCAGTCGTTACTTGCATGGCTTCCTCGATAAAAATTAGTGAGTAGGAACAGTTTTTTTAAAAGTGCTGTATTATATGACAACTTTCAAGATATACAAAATTAACCGACCACTTCATTTAAGTGAAGGTCATTATTCTCGTAAATTTCACAGTAATTTTATGATTCTTTAAATATTTTTCATAAAGCCTTAAGTAAAACTAATTTTTTAGTTATTCTTCATAAATCTAAAATTACAATCAAAGTTCAAGTTTAATCGCTTTTACAAACAATTACTAAGAATCAGTAGATTAGCTGCATAAATGCACATTCAACCATTCGATTATTCATATTTTCTTCATAATTCAATTGGCAAATCCAATTAACACAAACTGTACATATAAATAAGAATTATTATTATTCGCATAACCTTTTAGTTTTAGAGTCCTGAAGTCATGTCTTTGATTAGAACACGTAAAAAAATTGTTTCTTCTGCGATAGCTTCTTCGCTATCAATGATTGCAACAACAGCCATGGCACAAGAAGCAATTTCACAATTACCAACGATTCATACTCAAGCGACTCAAGAAGAATCTTTAAAAGTAGATCAGTCAGCCAACTCTAAACTCGTAGCTCCCCTCAAAGATACGCCCAAATCAGTCTCTATTCTTTCTCAAAAATTAATTAAAGATACAAATTCTAATACCCTACTCGAAGCTTTACGTTATGAACCAGGCATTACTTTAGGTGCTGGTGAAGGTGGTACTCCATTTACAGATATGCCTTACATTCGTGGCTATAGCGCTCAATCTTCTGTATATGTTGATGGTGTTCGTAATTCGACTTCTCAAAACCGCGATATGTTTGCCATTGAACAAGTTGAAGTGATTAAAGGCTCTTCTTCTGCCCTTGGCGGTGGCGGCGGTGTAGGTGGAAGTATTAACTTAATCCCTAAAGTAGCCCACGAAGGTGACGTTTACCAAGGTAGTGTTCAAGGTGGTACTGACAACTATCGCCATATCCAACTTGATGCCAACAAAGACTTTGGTAACGGCATTGCTGGTCGTGTTGTTATCATGGGCCATGAAAATGAAAAAGCTGGTCAAAGTAACGGAGCTGAATATGCTCGTGCAGGTATTGCATCAAGTCTTGCATTTGGTCTAGATACAGCAACTCGTGGAACACTTAGCTACTACTATTTACGCAGTAATGATGAACCAGATGCGGGTATTCCCTTTCTTCCTGTTGGTGGAAAGCCAATTGATGTAAAACAAGGGACATATTATGGTTGGAAAGAGCGTGATTTTGATAAACGTGAAAACCACATTGGTACGTTTAAATTAGAGCAAGATCTTGCTGATGATTTAACATTATCAAATACAATGTCTTATACAAAATCTAAATCAGATTACATCTATACAAATGCAGATGACTCTAAAGGCAACGTCACAAAAAATGGAACCATTTCTCGCCGTGCTTTAAGTCGTATAGTGGATACTGATGCATATAGTGATCAGCTTGCGTTAAAAGGAAAATTCAATACTGGCGCACTTAAGCACTCTTTTAATACAGGTGCTGAGTGGAGCTATCAAGAATCAAGTCAAGGTGTTTATACTTTTACCGATGGTTCTGGTACCACGTCTACAGTCCATGATACAAATTGCTTAACAAATAGTGCTCTTTCGAATGGTTGGTGTACATCAGTAAATAATCCAATGAATGGGGCATTTACAGATATTTTGGGTAGCATCGCAAATCAGTATACAACTCGCAGCCGTACCGTTTCTTTATATGCCTTAGATAGCATCGAATTTAATCCTCAATGGCTTTTAAATTTAGGTGTGCGCTGGGATAAATTCGAAACTGAACGTAAATATAATAAAAATATTTATAAAACCGATAAAGATATCGATAAAAAGAGTACTAGCGGTAATTATACAAACGATGTAAACATCGCAGCTGGTCAGAAATTTGAAAATGACAGTGACTACTTCTCTTATCAAGCTGGTCTAGTTTATAAACCAACTGAAAATGGCAGTATCTATGCAAGCTTTGCAACTTCTGCTAACCCTGTTGGTGTAGACCAAGGTGATGGCGCAGATGCACTATCTACATCTTCTCAGCAGGCAAATGATTTAGACCCAGAAAAAGCACGTACCTTCGAAATAGGAACAAAATGGGATCTATTTAATAACAGAGCAAACCTAACTGCTGCAATCTTCCGTACAGAGAAACAAAACACTCGTATCGCCATAGATGCCAACACCTCAACTAATGCAGGTGAAAGTAAAGTTGATGGCTTCGAGGTTGGATTTAACGGTAAAGTAACTGACAAATGGGAAGTTTCAGCTGGCTATAGTTATTTAGACAGCGAACTCACAAAAGCGGCTTACAACGCAGTTGCTCAAGAAGGTAAACCATTACCGTTTGTAGCTAAAAATAGTGCTACTTTATGGTCTACTTATCGAGTACTGCCTAAGTTAACTTTAGGTGCAGGTGCAGAGTATCGTGACAAAGTGTTTACTAATACAAACACAGGTGCAACGATGCTTGAAGAGAAGTATTTACCAACGTATACCATTTACAACGCGATGGCTAAATACGACGTCAACAAGAACGTAAACTTACAGCTTAATATTAACAATATTTCTGATAAGCGCTATTTCACAAGTGCTCACCCAGCTCACTACGCGTTTGAAGGTATTGGCCGTAATGCAGTATTAGCAATTAACTTTAAGTACTAAGTTTAAATTCCATAATTTATTTATGGAATTAATTAAAGTTCATATAAGATAGCCTCATCACGAGGCTATTTTTATAAATGAAATATCTATTTAAAGGTGTTTGCTGTGATTCATCATATCCCTAATGTTTTAAGCAAAGAGCAAGTTGCCGAGTTTCGTAAACTCATGAAAGAAGCCAACTGGGTGGGAGGAAAAGTTACTGCTGGCACTCTATCGGCTTCAGTTAAAAGAAATCAGCAACTCTCTGAACAAGATCCACTTACACATCATTTAAGTGATATTGTGATTAAAGCAATTTGGCAAAATCTTGTGTTTCAGGCCGCAGCCCTACCCCACAAAATTATTCCACCACTTTTTAATCGATATGATGAACATGAAAGCTTTGGCTTCCATGTAGATAACTCAATTCGTCTTATCCGTGGTACTTCTGAGCAAATTCGTACCGATTTATCTTGTACATTATTTTTAAGTGAACCTGATGAATATGAAGGTGGTGATCTGGTTATTGAAGATACTTATGGTTATCACGAAGTCAAATTACCAGCAGGTGATGTCGTACTCTATCCCTCTACTAGCTTACATGAGGTAAGTAGTATTACATCAGGTACTCGATTTGCTTCTTTTTTCTGGGTTCAAAGTCTGGTCCGTGATGATAGTAAACGACACCTTTTATTTAATTTAGATGAAAGTATCAGAGCACTGCGTAAGACACACGGTGATAGTTATTCTGAAGTTATGAAACTCACCAACATTTACCACAACTTAATTCGCATGTGGTCAGAACTGTAACTACATTTATTTTTGCCTTATTGAGATGACGTAATCTTTTTTCCCTTAATAAGGCAAAATAACGAAAAATATTTTCCACAAATTAGAAATTAGCGCAAAATTAGAAAATTATTTTCTAATTTCCGAGATTAAAATTATTATAAGAATTTTGCACAACGTGTAATCATTGTTTAGATGTGATATATCTAAATGATAAACATATTAGCAAACCACCAAACTTATTATTTCACGGTCTAGAGATGAAAACGAATTACTTGTTTGCCCAGCCTACTCAAGCAAGACATCATCTGCAACTCCTGATGCTGCGCCACGCGCGCGTATAAATATTTTGTCTGCTTTTTAAGCAGCACTTCGAAATTACCTTTAATTTTTCTCAATTAGATACCATATATAACCGTAGAGACGTTGCCTTTTAAATATATCCAGAGCAACCGCGCTACGAGACAAGGAGTTTTCTCATGATGTTGGCTGACCCAAGCAAAAAATACCGCCGTATGTACCAACGAGTGGATTTACCAGATCGCCAATGGCCAAATAACGAAATTACAAAAGCGCCAATCTGGATGAGCACCGATTTACGTGACGGTAACCAAGCAATTTTTGAACCAATGGACATGGAACAAAAATTCAAAATGTTCAAAATGCTTGTAAAAATCGGTTTTAAGCATATTGAAATCGGCTTCCCTTCTGCATCTCAAATCGACTTCGATTTTACCCGTATGTTGATTGAAGAAAATCATATTCCGGATGACGTATACATTGAGGTTCTAGTTCAGGCACGTGACCATTTAATTGAACGTACTTTTGAATCTTTGGCAGGTGCTAAACGTGCGATTGTGCATATTTATAACTCTAATTCTCCAACCTTCCGCCAAAAGGTGTTGAATGTAGATGTTAATGGTGCAAAACAATTAGCAATTAATGCAGCTCAAAAAGTTAAAGAGTACGCTGCACAATATCCTCAAACTGACTGGATTTTTCAGTACAGCCCAGAGTGTTTCTCTGCAACAGAATTAGAAGTCGCTAAAGATGTCTGTGATGCCGTCACAGAAATTTGGGATGCACGTCCAGATCATAAAGTTATTTTAAACTTACCTGCGACTGTAGAAGTTTCTACGCCAAATGTTTATGCAGACCAAATTGAATGGATGCATCGTAATTTGGCACGTCGTGATGGCGTGATCATTTCTGTTCACTGTCACAATGACCGCGGCTGTGGTATTGCTGCATCAGAACTTGCAATTATGGCGGGTGCTGACCGTGTTGAAGGATGTGTGTTTGGTAATGGCGAACGTACAGGTAACGTTGACGTTGCAGCGATTGCATTGAACATGTATACCCAAGGTGTAGCGCCAGAGTTAGATTTCTCTAACATTAATGAAGTGATTGCAACGGTTGAAGAATGTACTGGTTTACCTGTACACCCTCGTCACCCATATGCAGGCGACTTGGTATTTACTGCATTCTCTGGTTCACATCAGGATGCAATCAAAAAAGGCTTTGAGTACCAGAAAAACGAAGAAATCTGGGATATGCCTTACTTACCAATCGACCCGAAAGATTTGGGCCGCGACTACGATGCAGTTATTCGTGTAAACAGCCAGTCTGGTAAAGGCGGTATCGCTTACTTATTAGAAGCGAACTACAACGTTGTGTTGCCTCGTCGTTTACAAATCGAGTTCAGTCAGGTTGTTCAACAATATGCTGATGATAATGGTACAGAAATTAATGCAAAAGAAATCTGGACCTTATTTAAAGACACGTATGTTGATGTGAAAAACCATCATTACACAGTTAAAAACTACAGATTATCTGACATTAATGGTACTCAAATCATCGAACTTGATGTTGATGTCGAAGGTGAAACACAACAACTTCGTGGTGAAGGTAACGGACCGATTTCTGCATTCTTAAATGCACTTCAGTTACCAATTGACGTATTGAACTATGAAGAACGCAGTATTAGTTCAGGTGCAAATGCCAAAGCGTTAACCTTAATTGAACTTCAAGTCAAAGGTACAGGCAGAGGTTCATTTGGTGCTGGTGTTCATGACAATACAGTCACCTCATCAATTGAAGCAATTATTGCATGTACTAACCGTTTGATTGATCAAGGCGTTTTAAGTACAGATCAGGTTGTTGCCGCTGCTGTTTAATTAAAAAAAGACTTTGGAAAGGATACCTAGCTTGGTATCCTTTCTTTTTATTCCTGAAAGATTTAAAAGGCGAAATGTTCCCGTGTCTTTTCCAGCTGATTCAGTGGGGTTAGTCACTCCGCAAAAGTTCCAATTTGAAGAACCATTACATCTTGAATGTGACCGTGTTTTGCCACGTTTTGAATTAATGGTCGAAACTTACGGCACTTTAAATGCAGATAAATCAAATGCCATTTTAATCTGTCATGCCTTATCTGGACATCATCATGCAGCGGGCTATCACCATGAAGATGATAAAAAAGCTGGCTGGTGGGATAGTTGTATTGGCCCGGGTAAAGCAATCGACACAAATAAGTTTTTTGTAGTTTCGCTAAATAATATTGGTGGGTGTAATGGCTCAACTGGCCCAACGTCACCAAATCCTGAAAATGATAATCGCCCTTATGGACCAGATTTCCCATTAGTAACGGTACGTGACTGGGTAAAAACTCAGGCCATGCTTTCTGACCGGTTGGGTGTAAATATTTGGTATGCCGTTATTGGTGGCTCTTTAGGGGGCATGCAGGCACTACAATGGTCAGTTGACTATCCTGACCGCTTACAAAAATGTGTGATTATTGCCAGTGCACCAAAGCTTTCAGCACAAAATATTGCCTTTAATGAGGTTGCGCGCCAGTCGATCTTGTCTGATCCAGACTTCCATCATGGTCGTTATTTGGAAAATGATAGCTACCCGAAACGCGGCCTGATTTTGGCTCGAATGGTAGGTCATATCACCTATCTTTCCGAAGAAGCCATGAAACAAAAATTTGGCCGTGATTTAAAATCTGGCAAATTTATGTATGGTTTTGATGTCGAGTTTCAGGTCGAAAGCTATCTTCGTTACCAAGGCGAACAGTTTAGCCGTAACTTTGATGCCAATACTTATCTCATCATGACCAAAGCTTTGGATTATTTTGATCCATCACGTGAATACAACCACTCGTTAACAGACGCGATGGGTAAAACAAAATGTCAGTTCCTGATTGTTTCTTTTACAACAGATTGGCGTTTTACACCAAGTCGCTCTCAAGAGATTGTTGATGCACTCATTACCAATCATAAGCCAGTAAGTTACCTCGATATTGATGCGGAACAAGGACATGACTCATTCTTATTCCCGATTCCATTGTATGTAAAAACAATGCGCGCTTTCTTAGGCGGTGAAGAACTCTTAAAATCGACGTCACTGGAGGCAAGCTAATGCGTATTGATCAACAACTGGCAGAAAAGTGGATTAAACCAGGCTCAAGCGTACTCGATTTGGGGTGTGGTGATGGTGAATTACTCGCTCATATGAGCCAAAAGCATCAAATTCGTGCTTATGGCTTAGAAATTGATCAAGAAAAGATTGCAATTGCCGTCAGTCGCGGGTTAAATATTATTCAACAAGATTTGAATCTCGGTTTGAGCCGTTTTGCTGACCAGTCTTTTGACTATGTGGTTATGGCACAGGCTTTGCAAGCTGTAGATGCACCGGATGTTTTATTAAGAGACATGGTGCGTGTGGGTAAACAGGCAATTATTACTTTTCCAAACTTTGCGCATTGGAAGACTCGTTCTTTTCTTGCATTAAAAGGTATGATGCCTGTATCGGATGCTCTACCATATATGTGGTATAACACCCCCAATATTCATTTATGTACATTTAAAGATTTCGAAGCACTTTGTGCGGAAAATCAGATACAAATTATTAATCGACTCGCCGTCAATGGAAATCAGCAGGGAAGCCTGTTAAGCAAACATGTTCCTAATTTGTTTGGTGAAGTCGCTATTTATCGAGTGAGTGCACTATGAAAAAGACATTATTTAGCACACTATTTGCAGGACTGCTAAGTATGCAGGCTCATGCAGATTATATCGCCCAGCCACAATCGGTTGCGAGTCAGGCTGCACGCTTTTCAACAATGGGGGTTAATGACCTTCAGAAAGCTGCAAAAGCTGGTCAAGCAGGCGCACAATTTTACCTTGGTACACACTACCAATATGGTAAAGATGTAGAAAAAGATGAAAAACAAGCTTTTGCATGGTTTAAAGCAGCAGCTGATCAAGGTTTATCGCCAGCACAATTAAACGTAGGCCGTATGTATGCCGACGGTATTGGTGTCAGAAAAGATGAGTCAATGGCTCGCAAATACTTCGAGAAAGCGGCAAGCAATGGTGATAACCGTGCAAGCTATAACCTCGCGATGATGGAAGAGCAAAAGAAAAACTACGTAGGTGCTTACCAGTGGTATGAGCTTTCAACTCGTGATGGCATGCTGGACAATAAAGTAATTAGCCTATCAGAAGGTAAGAAAACTGCTCTTGCGGCTAACTTGACTCAAGAACAAATCCGTACAGCACGTGACCGTGCAGACAAATGGATTCAAGCACAATAATAACGGTTCATCCGTAAAAAACCTTACTCGACTAAAACCACCTTGTATACTCTACAAGGTGGTTTTAGTTTAGATCATGCCATTTTATATTCTATTTATTTCCCTCTATATCCCCTCTTAAAAAACACGTAACATAACTCACGTTCGATATTAGCTATAAAGTTTGGTTTTATTATGTCTACCCCACATTGGTTTGATCAGGGCAGTTTAGTTCTTGCCAGCAATAACAAAGGTAAAGTCGCAGAGTTTGAAAAACTTTTTGAACAGCTTAAATTACCTGTAGAAATTATTCCTCAAGGTCACCTTAATATTCCTGATGCAATTGAAGATGGTTTAAGCTTTATTGAAAATGCCATTATTAAAGCTCGTCATGCCTCTCAAATTTCAGGTAAACCTGCTATGGCTGATGACTCAGGCATTTGTGTTCCTGTCTTAGGTGGCGCACCCGGTATTTACTCAGCACGCTATGCTGGAGAACACGGTGATGACTCAGCGAATAATGCCAAGTTACTCAATGATCTTTTACCATTTCGTAAAAATGGTGAAGTGATTGAAGGCATGTTCGTATGTGTACTTGCTTTAGTGACTCATGCAGAAGATCCTTTGCCACAAATTTTCCAAGGTATCTGGCATGGTGAAATTTTAGAAGCTGCACGTGGTGAAAATGGCTTTGGCTATGACCCACTGTTCTGGTTGCCTGAGTTACAAGTTTCTAGTGCTGAGCTGTCTAAAGAAGACAAAAATAAGATTAGTCATCGTGGACAAGCGATGCAGTTATTTAGAGAAAGCTTGCAGAAATAAAACTTTATATCGGTTTTAGCTTAACGTTAAAGCCATTTGCTATCGTGCTAGGCGACATGGATGTCGCCACATCACTGCCTTGCGCAGATTCCCAAAGCAGTGCTTCGGAAGTCGCTCAGGATGTGTCGTCAGTTCGACAAATGGTTTTGTTACTTTTGACGAAACAAAAGTAAATATTGCCTACAACACAAAATAAGCATATAACCACTATTCAAGGCCGTCTGATCTAACCATCTTTCTTAGAAATAAAAATGCAAAAAAACAGCATAAATCGCAATACACACACAACTCACAATCGTCCCTGAAGCAATATAAGCCGCAGATCTTCCTGTTCCTTGATAATGTGTTTCTAGCGCTACAATATTGGCTGCTGGTGGCAGACAGAACATTAAAAACATCACTCCAATGTGCTGGCTCATATTGGGAATCGGTAGAAATCTATAAGTAAGTCCACAAAGAATAAGCCCACATACCACCTTAAAAGCTTGAGCTTTTGTACTGTAGATTAAATCTTTTACATGAACTCGAGTACGGCGCAGCCACATTCCCAATACACACATCCCAGCAAAAGTCATCACGAACTTGGCAACTTCATAGACCCAGTGTATGGCAGGATGTTCAATATGTTGGGCACCAAGAAGTCTAAGTAGAAGCGCACAAAAAATAGAAATACACGGTGGAGAAGTTAAAACCTTTTTTAATATATTGAGCTTACTTTGCGGTGCAGTTGTTACAGCAGTCACAGCCCAAGCATTGCCAAACAAGGACATACCAATATATAACGCCACAATAGGCGCCGTAGCTTGGGGGCCAAATAAAGCCATGGCAAAAGGAAAGCCGAGCCAGCCCATGTTGGTATAACTTGCACAAAGTGCTAATAATCTATCTTTAAATAAAGCTAAATAAGCAAAGAAAATAAGAAATGCTGAACCGAAGCTAAAGAGCATTAAACTCAAACTACCCGGTTGATAAAATACCATGTTGTAAATAATAACAACTGGAATAAGTAAGCGGGCAAGCCAAGCGGAAAGAACAGGTTTTATCGTTTCTGAAAGAGAAGTCTGGGCAAGTAAAAGTCCAGTGATGAACGCCAATATTGGCAGTAATAACGCCACGTTTGCTCCTCTCACCCATAAAAATCAGTTTGTTATGCTACACCTTTTCAAAATGAAATGTACTCTCCTTTTCAAGTAATTTAAGCTTCTCTTTTTTAACTCTTTCTAAAGTAAAAAACCAAGCACATCCTTTCTAGAACCCATCTTTTTAGATTTTGACTGACGGCCATTGTCTTAAAAATGACATATAAATGTCACATTCCTGTCATGGCAACCTGTTGATATAAAGCGAACTGAAAAGAGGTATAAGATCATGGCCGGTTTATCTATTTGGCACGTCGTTATTTTTGCAATTGTCGTTATTTTATTATTTGGTACATCTAAATTAAAAAATATCGGTAAAGACGTAGGCGGTGCAGTAAAAGACTTTAAAAAATCAGTTCGTGAAGAAGACGAAGCTGCTGCTCTTAATACTCCACGTACAATTGATGCCCAAGTCAAAACGCCTGACAGCACATCAGTAAAAAGCTAAAGGTTTTCAACCATGCTTGATGTAGGAATGACAGAGCTACTCTGTTTTGCAATTATTGCAATTTTAGTTTTAGGCCCAGATAAGCTCCCAGAAGCTGCACGCTTTGCTGGTCGCTGGTATGTTCGCCTAAAACGTTATATTACTAATTTGCAAAATGATATTGATCAAGAGTTGCGTCTTTCTGAATTTCGAAAAGAAATGCAGGATGAACTCAATCGCATTGAAGCACTGGAACTGAAAGTACAACAACAACTCGAAGAAATACAAAAACAGAATATTTCCGAAAATGTAGATAAAACTGAGGCTTCTAAAATATTGCCAAAGCCTATTCGGATATGTCTGCCTATCTCGGGTCAGTATAAAGTGCCGTACATTGGAAAGTTTATTCCTTTGGTATCGACACCCGAAATTTCAGAGACATCTCCCGTTAACTTGAAGATTGCCGTATGAACCAACTGCCTTCAACCACTGTAAATTCTCAGGAAAATCTAGACCAAATGCCTATCATGAGCCATTTGGTTATTTTAAGACGTCATTTATTTAGAATTGTTGGGGTAACATTATTTTTATTCTTTTGTTTATTACCCTTTCGAAATAACACTTACCAACTATTATCTGAACCTTTAAGGCTGCAACTTCCGGCATCATCCTCAATGATTGCTACAGATGTGACTGCAACCTTTATGGCTCCATTTAAATTAAATTTATTTGTCGCGCTCGTGTTAGCAATGCCATTTATTCTTTATGAAATATGGTCTTTTGTTCGCCCTGCGTTGTATCAAAAAGAACGACATTTAGCGATTCCGTTACTCATTGGCAGTATTGTTTTGTTCTATGCCGGAGTTGCTTTCGCATACTACATTACCCTTCCTGCAATTTTACATTTCTTTATTAGTGTATCACCTGAAACCGTCGCACCTATGACAGATATTAATAGCTATTTAAGCTTTTGCTTAAAGCTATTTTTAGTTTTTGGTCTCACTTTTGAAATTCCAATTGCAACCCTACTACTCATTTTAATAGGCGTAGTAGACACAAAAAGTCTTGCTGAAAAAAGACGCTTTATTATTGTGGGATGTTTTTTTGTGGCAATGTTCATTACCCCACCAGATGCAATTTCTATGGTGATGTTAGCTATTCCAATGTGGCTACTTTTTGAACTAGGCTTACTCTTCGGTAAAATTCTTGAGAAAAGAAAAACTCATTCTGCTGAATAAAATGATTTCTAAGAAAAAGCCTGAACCTTCAAGTTCAGGCTTTTTCTTTAGAACACTTTTTAATCTACAAAGCAATAAAGTGTCTTCAAAGTGACTTAAAAATGTAAGAAAAGTGTCATTTTCAGTCCATAGAATCAACTCAACAAATATACCCACAAAATTTACGGATTTCTTATGACAACTGCTTCTACTCAACCAACGCGTCGCGAAATTTTAAAATGGTTCTCGGGGATTCCTTTTCTACCATTAGGGGCGATGGCTACGGCAGCAACGTTAGCAGGTTGTAATGATAGTGATGACAGTTCTGTAGTCACTCCAACACCGCAACCAAGCAAATTAAAAAATGCAAAATTTACGGCAATGTCAGCTCCAACAGCAGCAGCAGACCGTGCAACAACTTTAGTAAATTCTAAATTAAAAATTGATTGGGAAAACTCAACCAGTACTGAGTACCAACTTGCTTATAAACCGTTCTTTAAAACTGGTGATAGCGTACCAAAGCATGGTGGTGGAACAATTATCGCTGGTGGTTATTTCGATGTTAACGGCAATCCAATTATGGATAAGTCTGTTGCGGGTAAAGAGCGTCAGTTCTTTTCAGACTGTCCAGATGGTTCATCATTAATTCAGTTAGAAGGTGCGAAAGTTGATGGTGTAGCAAATCCTGTATTCCATGTTGTTCAATTTGAGTACAACTCAAAGGACCAAGCAGGTGGAGATACTTATGGACAACTGCCATCACCAATTGCAATTTTGACTTTAGATCAAGACCAAAAAACTGGTCATTTAGAACTTAAAAAATACTTCAATGTTGATACTGCTCCAGTCCACGGTCTATGGATTACTTGCGGTGCTAGCCTATCGCCTTGGAATACTCACTTATCAAGTGAAGAGTATGAACCTGATGCATTCAATCAAGGCATTGGTGGTACAGATCCAAAATATCTTGGTAAATACTTCTTTGGTGATGAAACTAAAGCAAACCCATATAACTACGGTCATTTGCCAGAAGTAACAGTTAACCTTGATGGTACTGGTAGCATTAAAAAGCATTACTGCTTAGGCCGTATTTCTCATGAACTTATTCATGTGATGCCAGACAACCGCACAGCACTTATGGGAGATGACTACACAAATGGTGGTTTCTTCATGTTCGTTGCTGACAAGGAAAAAGACTTATCAGCAGGTACGCTGTATGTCGCTAAATACATCAATACTTTAACTGAAACTTCAACTGCGAGTATTCAATGGATCAAACTTGGTCATGCGACAAGTAAAGAAATTGAAGATTTAGTTGCGGGTGGAATTAAGTCAACTGACATTATGGAAAGTTTAACAACGAACCCAAATGATGCCAGCTATACTGAAATTACTTTGGCAAAGAAAACACTTTGGGTCAAACTTAAACCAGGTATGGAAAAAGCAGCAGCTTTCTTGGAAACACATCGTTATGCAGCACTAAAAGGTGCAAGTATGGCGTTCACCAAGATGGAAGGAACAAACGTGAATATTAAAGATAAAGTGGCCTACTCTGCTTTAGCTAATATTCAAGATTCAATGGTTGTTGGCGGTAAAGGTTATGTTGCAGAACATAATGTAGGGTTCTCTAAAAAAATTACTGCCGGTGGGGTTCTTGCACACAAGTTAGGTAATAGCTTTACAGACAATGAAGGCAGCTCAATTAATAGTGAATGGGTCCCTCTTTACTCATATATGTTATTAATGGGTGAAGATCTTGCTGCGAAAGATAGTTTAGGTAATACAGCTCACCCAGACAAAATTGCCAGCCCAGACAATCTGAAGTTCTCTGAAACTTTACGTACATTATTCATTGGTGAAGACTCAGGTAACCATGTGAATAACTTCTTGTGGGCATACAATGTAGATACCAAAGAGTTAATTCGATTACTTTCTACACCAGCAGGTGCAGAATCGACTGGCTTGCATGCGGTAGATTCAATCAATGGTTGGACTTATATCATGAGTAACTTCCAGCACCCAGGCGATAGCAGCAGTGTACCTGAGGATGTTAAGGCATTAATTAACCAAAATTATAACAATGGTTATAGCGCTAACGTGGGCTATATTACAGCAGACCCAATTGCACCATCAGTAACAACCAAATAATTTTTAATATGCTCCAAACATTATAGCTGGCTAAGGTCAGCTTTAATGTTTTTTAGATAAGCTCGCACTTTTTATAAAAATGAAAAATCACTGAAGTTTTAACTAACTTATCATCAAAACGTCAACGCCACGTCACATTCACAACCTAAGCTCATGAAGACTTTTAGAACAATCTCTTTATTATTTACTTAGGAATTTCCCATGACAGAGCTGACGCCATATCATGAAGACCAAGAACTGGATAACAATACTTCAGACAACATCCACTTCCGTGACATTTTAGAACAACATGTAAGCCGCCGTAGTTTAATCACCAAAGCAGCAAGCGGCGCTGTAGCATTAACTTTAGCTTCTACATTAACTGGCTGTAATGATAGTGATGATGACTCTGGTTCAAACAACGGTGGAACCACGCCTGTAGACCCAAATAAAAGACCAGAAAAATTAACCTTTACGGCCGTCGCAAAAAACCACAACGATATTGTGACTGTACCTGAAGGTTATGAAGCTAATGTCATTTATGCTTTAGGGGACTCAATCAATCCAAAAGTTGGAGATTGGGACGACAATAAAATTCCACCTGGCCCAAGCTTCCAGTTTCGCTCTGGCGACTGCCATGACGGCATGCATTTCTTTGGCTTAAATACTTCAACAAACCGCTTTGACGAGAGTGTTTCAGCTGAAGGTTTGTTAGTCATGAATCACGAATATATTAATCAGACTTTCCTTCACCCAAAAGGTCCAACAAAAGTTGATGGACGCCGCCCTGAAGATGAAGTGATTCGTGAAACTAATGCACATGGCGTTTCTATTGTTCACATTAAAAAAGATCCAACAACTCAACAAGTAACAATTGATAAAAGTTCTGCTTTTAACCGTCGTATTACAGCATCAACAGAGATGGATTTTGAAGGTGCTGCAGCGGGTTCAAGCCTGCTCGCAACTCGTTTCTCGCCTGCTGGCCGTCAAACTCGAGGTACACATAATAACTGCGGTAATGGTCATACCCCTTGGGGCACATACTTAACCACTGAAGAAAACTTTATTGGTTATTTCCAACGTTCAGGTAGCGATGAATATGCACGTACAGATGCAGAAAAAATTGCATTAAAGCGTTACGGGTTAAGTGTTAAAAAAGATGAACTCTATCGTTATGAGAAAGATGAAAAAGGTGCCCCTAAAAAAGATACAGAGGGCAAAATCATTTATGAAAAAGATAAAAATGGTGAGTTAATTCCTAACGTTGATGAACAAGGGCGACAAATTTATTTAGGCGCAAGTTCACGCTACGGCTGGGAAAGCGCGATTGGTCAGGTGGAACCACAAGACTTATATGACCGCTGGAATGCCGATGTAAAAGCTGCACAGGCAACACAGGACTACCGCAATGGACCTAATACATTCGGCTGGATGGTCGAGATTAACCCGTTTGATGGGCGTCAAAATCCAGTTAAACGTACCTCATTAGGTCGTTTTGCACATGAAGATAGTGCTTGCCGTGCCGTTGTAGGTCAACCATTAGCATTTTATATGGGTGATGACTCTCGCGGAGAATACATCTATAAATTTGTCTCTACCGCTGTATGGGATGCTAAAGATGTAAACGGCGGCTATACGGCCGGTGACAAATATATGAACGCGGGTAAATTGTATGTTGCCAAGTTTAATAACGACGGTACTGGTCAATGGATTGAACTTGCCTATGGCAAAAATGGCTTAAATGAAAGCAACACCACTTACCCTTTCAAATCTCAAGCAGATGTTGTAACATTTGCGCGTTTGGCTGGCGACGCTGTCGGCGCTACAAAAATGGACCGTCCAGAATGGTGTACGGTCAACCCAATCAACGGCGAAATTTATGTAACCCTAACCAATAACTCAAATCGTGGTAAAGATTATGCAACTGATGCAGCCAATCCACGTAACTACACAGATTTATATAACGGCACCAAAGAACAAAAAGGTAACGTGAACGGTCATATTATCCGTTTTAAAGAAACCGATGACAAAACCACTGCTGAAACCTTTAAATGGGATATCTACCTGTTCGGCGCAGAAGCATCTATGGCATCAAACATTAACCTATCTGGTTTAACTGACAATAACGATTTGTCTTCACCAGATGGTATGTGGTTCGACTCACGCGGTGTGCTTTGGATTCAAACAGACGATGGTGCCTATACCGATGTCACTAACTGTATGATGCTTGCTGCGTTACCGGGCCAAATTGGTGATGGTACTACTGCAACCACTTCAAATGGCCAACAAACGCTAGTCGGCGCTAAAGTTACAGACTCAACATTACGCCGTTTCTTGGTTGGACCAAAGCAGTGTGAAATTACAGGCATTGCCATGACACCAGACCACAAAGCTATTTTTATTAATGTTCAACATCCTGGTGAAGATTCTAAGAGTTATGCGACACCAGACAGTAACTGGCCAGCAACCCAGAAAGATCCAAGCAACAAAACTGCACGTCCACGTTCAGCAACTGTTGTGATTACCCGTAAAGATGGCGGTGTGATTGCAGGCTAATTTGTTTATGCTTATAAAAATGCCGGTCAATTGATCGGCATTTTTATTACTATCGATTTAAGAGAATCTGCTGCTGCACAATTTGACCGCTGTGCTCACCTTGTTGAGTCTTTTCTAACCATACCCATTCGTTATTAGTCATTCTTAGAAAGTTCGAACAACGTGTGCCATACACAGGACTTTGAATAAAGGTGGATGATAATAACTCTTCCATTTCTGCTTGAATGCCAGTATTCGGCAATAATGCCGTTGTGACCTTGCGCTCATCTTCCAGAATATCCCACGCTGCATGTTGCAATGTTAATTCTTCTGTCTGGTGTTGAAGCATAGGCAAAAACTCTTGCGTAAACCGTGTTCGTAAATGTCTGGTTTTTTCCCAATGATCAGACATGAGGCCATTAGAAACCACATAGACTCCATTGGCTAATACTTGAGGAGCTTCTCCGCGGTTACTCATATAGACAGCCTGATCAGCATTGCCCATAAACAAGTTAAAACCAGCAAAATTTTGTTGTTGCTGTTCTAATTGTTGTGCAAAACGAATAGGTAATAAATCAGATTCTAAAAAAGCCTGAACTAAATGCCCTCGAGAAGTTTCATATGACTTTTGATCTCGCCCATCACGGAAGTTGGTTAAAACAGCCCATCGGCCTTGAGGTGTTACCCCCATCCAAGTACCACCGGACTGTAAGTCCTGCCCTGCAACAATTGGCGTATGTTCCCACTGATGCAACAAAGCTGTGGGGCGATGATAAAACTCGTCTCGATTTGACATAAGACACAAAGGCAGATCATCCAGAGCATGCCATGCTAAAGCCACAATACACATTAATTCTTGTTCCCTATCTTTACACATTGAATGTACAACATTTTTCACATCATTCCGCTACAATCTGTCAAAACGTAAGATCAAGGAGCAGCAATGCTGACCTATCCTAATATCGATCCGGTCGCAATACACTTAGGACCTCTTCAAGTCCATTGGTATGGACTCATGTATTTATTAGCATTTTTATGTGCTTGGGGGCTTGCTTCCTACCGTGCCAAACAGCGTGATGGCTGGACATCGGACATGGTTTCCGATCTGGTATTTTACGGTGCTCTAGGTGTCGTTCTGGGCGGTCGTGTCGGCTATGTCCTTTTCTATGAGTTTGATAAATTCCTCGAAAACCCAATCTGGCTATTTCAAGTCTGGACAGGCGGTATGAGCTTCCATGGCGGCTTTCTCGGTGTTATGGTTGCTATGCTATTTTGGTGTAAAAAATACCAAAAAACATGGTTCCAAACCCTCGACTTTATTGCTCCTTGTGTACCGACTGGCTTAATGTTCGGACGCATTGGTAACTTTATTGGTGGAGAGTTATATGGTCGTGCGGTAACTGACCCAAATTATCCATTTGGTATGATTTTCCCGACAGATCCATTACATCTAGTCCGCCATCCATCACAAATCTATCAAGCGCTTTGTGAAGGTTTAATTCTATTTATTATCTTGTGGTGGTTTAGTTCAAAACCGCGTCCTCGTATGGCCGTTTCTGCCCTATTCTTAATGGGATATGGCGTTGCCCGCTTTGTCATGGAATTCTTCCGTCAGCCTGATGCCGACCAAGGTTTTATCCTCTTTGGCTGGATGACAAAAGGACAGATTCTAACAATTCCAATGTTGCTGATTGGCCTTTGGATGATGTGGTATGCCTATCAAAAGAAAATTTACGACTGGGGTCCACAAAAGAATAGTTAATATCTAAATTAGAGGAGTTTCGGCTCCTCTTTTCTTTTTTATGCTACAGTTTTTACCCTCCCAAGATGAAGATATGCCATGCTGGAATTCTGGTTTAACACGCAAGTCCCGACATTTAAAAAACTAGTGATTTTAATTATTACGCTGCTTATTTGTATTGCGCTATATCAATACCAACCACTGCCTTTAGATACGATTCTGATGTTTACTGGAACTGGGGTAATTTTTTTAATCTGTCGTTACTTTAAATTGCATTTCGCTCAAAGCAACCCGACTGGTTTACTCTACCGCCTATTTACTTGGATCCCTATTGCCCTTCTTTTCGCTCTAATTTTTGTTAAAGCGATGCCGAACTTGCTGATCTGGGGCGTGCAAGGGATTGCTTTTATGGCACTTGCTGCTTTTATTTTTTCACCTCAATCGCTTTTTAAAAAATAGGTTTAGTTTTCATGTTGGCTTATTGGTACAACGCTCCACGCCATATCAAACTCATCTTCATTGTTGCCGTTTGTGTGGCAGTTTACGTCGCTAATCAAATTCAGCCCTTGTCTCCTATTCATACTGTACTCAGCCTTATTTTCGGTTTTGGTTTACATGTTGGACATTACTTAAATAGCAAAATTTCAAATAACAAATCATATAAATCGAGCTTTGGAATTTTAAGCAGCATCTATCCTATTTTTATCGTTGTTATTTTGATGTATCTGCTTCCTGCTCAGGACAAATGGATTCTTGTGCTACAAGCTTTAGGCTTTGTACTGGTTGGCTTTTTTCTTGTTTCGATTTATCAAAATCGTGCCAAGCGATTTGATTAATTACACCCATTGAAATGTCATAGAACCATTTTTAGATTTTCATCTTGAGCTACAACAGGTATCATCTTCAGTGGTTCATGATGAAGCCGCTCTATTGCGTAATTATTTATCATTGAGCTATCTCCCCCTTTTATTTTATGGAATTAATCCGAACTCGAGAGTGTTATGCGTGCATATTTAGACCTTCTACAACATATCCTTGATAATGGCGGTGACAAAGGCGACCGTACAGGCACAGGAACCCGTTCTGTATTTGGTCATCAAATGCGTTTTGATCTCTCTAAAGGTTTTCCTTTACTCACCACAAAAAAAGTTCACTTCCGTTCTATTGTGATTGAGTTACTTTGGTTTTTAAAAGGCGATACCAACGTCCAATATCTAAAAGATAATAAAGTATCAATTTGGGATGAATGGGCGACAGCAGAACAAACTGCCCGTTTTGGCCGCCCAGAACATGAACTTGGACCAGTATATGGTCACCAGTGGCGTAATTTCGGTGCAACCAAAAATGCGGATGGCACTTATAACCAAGATGGTTTTGACCAAATTAAATGGTTAATTAATGAAATCAAAACCAATCCGAATTCACGCCGTTTAATTATTTCAGGCTGGAATCCAAATGAAGCTGGACAAGTGGCTTTACCACCTTGCCACACGCTTTTTCAATTTTTCGTACAAGATAACAAATTGTCATGCCAGCTTTATCAACGTAGTGCAGACGTGTTCCTAGGTGTGCCTTTTAACATTGCGAGCTATGCTCTACTCACCCATATGATTGCTCAAGTGTGCGGTTTAGGAGTCGGTGACTTTGTTTGGACAGGCGGTGATACGCATCTTTATGTCAATCATTTTGAGCAAGCACAACTTCAATTGACACGTGAA
Organism: Acinetobacter sp. AOR14_HL; assembly: GCF_027855175.1. Taxonomy (NCBI): domain Bacteria; kingdom Pseudomonadati; phylum Pseudomonadota; class Gammaproteobacteria; order Moraxellales; family Moraxellaceae; genus Acinetobacter; species Acinetobacter sp. AOR14_HL. Next base: position 97,145 of record NZ_JAKTII010000008.1, read on the forward strand.
CCTTTACCACTATGCCAATTGAAACTGAATCCAGAAGTAAAAGACTTATTTGATTTCAAATTTGAAGATGTTGAAATTGTAGGTTATGAGTCGCATCCTGCTATTAAAGCACCAGTTGCAGTATAACGACGACTCAAATTTCATTAGATTACGGTTTAGAGAATAAGATTATGGCATGGCAAAATGTAGAAGTTGTTCACGTTGTGGCAATGGACAAAAACCACTGTATTGGTAAAGGCAATGCGTTGCCATGGCATATTTCTGCCGACTTAAAGCATTTTAAAGAAATCACACAAGGCGGCGTGGTCGTGATGGGCCGTAAAACTCTTGAGTCTATGGGCCGTGCGCTACCAAACCGTGTGAACTGGGTGATTACCCGTGACATTAACTGGCAATTTGACGGTGTTAAAGTTGCCTATTCAATTGAAGATGCTTTAAATGCAGCTTTAGAAGATGTGAAAAATTCTGAAAAGCAGGCGCTGTTCATCATTGGTGGTGGTGAGATATTTAAGCAGACTTTGTCGATTGCAGACCGTCTTGAACTCACTCATGTTGACTTAGATGTGCAAGGTGATGCACATTATCCAACAATACCGAGTGAATTTCATAAAACTGCGAGTGAACAGCAAGTTGATGAAAAATCAGGAACTTCATTCGAGTTTGCTACTTATAAAAAATAATTCTATGGATGCCTATGCACAATATCGGAACACGTGAATTTATTACTGCCCTACTTTTGGGGCTATTACATAGTCTATTCACGCTGTTTATTGTGCTCTCTAGCATTTGGGTATGTGTAGCGCTCTGGGTTCAACAACCTTTTGGCTGGTTAGGCAGCCGCATACTCATTGGCATCTGGATTGCTTTTGCGCTCAGTATGGTTGGCTTATATGTTGAAGGCCATATCATTAGCCGCCGTACAGACATCCTAATCTATCTTCTCGCGTTTGCTTGTTCTCTCGTTTGGTATTTTTCAATTACTGCACGTCAAGACCGCGACTGGAACCCTGAAGTTGCCAATATGCTGAGCTACGAAAAACATGGCGATGTGATTACCCTGCATAATGTTCGTAACTTCAACTGGCATCCCGATGGAACCTATGATGTTCGGTGGGAAACTCGAACTTTTGATCTTAACCAGTTGAATGGCATAAACATTATTGCCTCTTACTGGATGGGACCACAAATTGCTCATACATTGGTCAGTTTTGAATTTAAGAATCAACAGCCCTTAGTATTTTCAATCGAGATTCGCAAAGAAAAAACTGAAGAGTTTTCGGCAATTGGTGGATTTTTTAGAAAATATGAACTTAGCTTAATTGCTTCTGATGAAAAAGATATTGTGTACACACGCAGTAACATCCGCAAAGAGCAAGTTTATAATTTTCCTATCAACATGCCACGTCGCGAGCAAAAGGCTTTATTTTTAGAATATCTAAAGAAATCTGATGAACTTCGTGCAGAACCAAAGTGGTACAACACTCTCACCAGTAACTGCACCACATTAATTTTTGATATGGTTCAAGCGATTAACCCATATCAGCTTCCTAAAGATTACCGCCTAATCGCTTCAGGTTACTTACCTAATTATTTATATGATCTTAAAGCACTTAATCAAACTATCAGTTTAAAACAGTGGTATCAAATTGCACACATCAACCCACGTACTGAAAATTTTGAACAGCTTTCAGATCAGAGTAGCGAACATTTCTCTCAAATCGTTCGACAAGGTTTACCAAAACCGAAATAAGTAATGCACTTTTCTTTACTTTTTTATACATGCTTTACTTTGTATTTTAAATACATAACCCCTATTGTAATAGACAGGAAATAGAGGAAAAAACAATGCAACAGGCCTTATTTGGCGGCGGCTGCTTTTGGTGCGTCGAAGCCGTTTTTTTACAAATTCGTGGTGTAGAAAAAGTAACTAGTGGTTATGCGGGTGGGCATACAACTCATCCAACTTATGAGCAAGTCTGCCAAGGAGATACTCAGCATGCTGAGGTGATCTTAGTAGATTTTGATGAAGAGCAAGTAACATACTCCCAGTTACTCGATGTATTCTTCGCGACTCACGATCCAACGACTTTAAATCGCCAAGGTAATGATATTGGCACGCAATATCGCTCTGTTATTTACTATTATAATGAAGAGCAAAAGCAGGCAGCAGAACATACGATTCAAACGCTAAAAGATGATGATCTTGATATTGTGACTGAATTGTCTCCTGTCCCGACATTCTATCCAGCCGAAGAATATCACCAGAATTACTATGCAAAGAATCCTTCACAAGGTTATTGCAACTTTGCGATTCCACCTAAGTTGCTCAAGCTATATAGTAAATTCCAGCATCTTATGAAAGATCAATAAATTAGAGCAATAAAAAAGCAACCGATTTGGTTGCTTTTTTATTGAGTAAACTAAATTTTAGTTTTCACTGACAAAGGCAATATCGCTCAGTCCGGCTTCACTTGCGCGAGACATTACCTGTGCAACAGTATCGTACTTCGACTCTTTATCAGCACGAAGTTGAACTGTTGGTTTAACATCACCTTGACCGGCTTCTTGAAAACGTTTTTGAAGCTCATCTAGGCTAATTACTTGAGTATCCCAAGCCACTTCACCATTTGCATTAATACTAATCGTAATTGCTTTTGGTGGTGGATCAATAATTTCAGCAGTTGTTTTAGGAAGCGTTAATGGAATCGATGGGTTGGCAACTGTTGCTGTGACCAAAAAGATGATCATTAACACCAACATAATGTCGATTAGCGGAATGAGGTTCATCTCATTTATGCCACTATCGTGGTCTTCACCCAATTGAAAAGCCATTAAGCTTGACCTCCAACATAACTTTGCTGTGCAGTTTTAACATCAGACTTTACAGTAGAATCTTGCTGCAACATCGTATCAATTAACAGGCTGTGTGCTTGATCTTGTAAATCATGAGCAAGACCACGGTTAGCACGTACACAGATGTTATAAGCCAATACCGCAGGAATCGCAACTGCAAGACCAAGACCCGTCATAATAAGCGCTTCACCTACTGGTGTAGCCACTTGAGCCAAACCTGCTTGTCCACTTTTACCTACTGCAACAAGTGCATGGAAAATACCCCATACCGTACCAAACAAACCAACGAATGGTGCAATTGAAGCAATTGTTCCTAAAACAGAAATACCTTTCTCAGCATTGACTTTTTCAGCAGAAATTTGACGAAGTAGAGCCTGCTCTGCAACCGCTTTACGCTGCTCAAAATTTAAAGGTTGTAACTTTGCTTTTAGCGAAGTGATAGCCTGAGAAAGTTGAGCATAAGCTTGTTGCTTTAATTGGCGAGTCCCCATCAAACGTAAGATGAAAACTGTCCAAGTAGCAATCGACATTGCCAATAAGATGAAATACAGGGTTTTACTCACTGCATCTGCATGTTGCCAATAGATTGAAAAGTTCATATTGAACTCCTGATTAAGGTTAGCCGTTGGGACTCAAATTCATTTAAGGGGTTAAATCAAAAGGTTGCTCTGCTTTAATTGGGTAAGCAACCCCGTTTTCCATATAAGGTTTAAATTTCGCACCGCGAACAGCACGGACAACTTTGTCATCTAGACTTGAAATACCACTACTTCTGGTCACTCGCACATTAATAATCTTGCCTTTTTCATCGGCTTCAATCAGTACCATGATAGAGCGTGCTTCGCCTTGTAAATCTTTTGAAGAAACTGTTAATCGTGGTGAACGACTCCACTGTACACCCGAACCACCAATAGAAACTCGTTTTGGTGATGAATCTGGAGCGGGTTGAGCTTTAGGTGCTTCTTGTACCACTGGCTTTGGTTTTTCAACGACTTTTTCAGTAACAGTAGTCGTCGTTGTCACCACTTTGGTTTCAACTTTAGGTTCTGTCTTTACTGTTTGTTTTGGTGTTTCAGCCTTTTTCACCTGTTGAATTTTTTCCACTTTTTTTGGCGGTGTTATAGGTTTTTCAACAACTTTAACTTCTTTTACCTCTTTTTTAGGTTCCGGTTTTTTTGGCGGTTCCTTTGGTTTAGGAGGTAGTGGTTTTGGCTGATCTTGAATTTTTACGAAACGTACCTGTAAAGGTTTCTTATCGATTGGCTTTAATTCAGCAGGCTTAATATGGCTAACTGCCCATAAGACCCCGATATGACCAATTGCAACTGCAATTAGTGCTGTGATGACTTTCTTTTTCATCGGATTGGGAGCGTTTAAGGCTGCGGAAGATTGACTCATAAGAATCTAATTACCTAATGGATGATGATTTCAGATTTCTATTTATAGAAACGATTTCAAACATCGGATAGAACAATAAAGTGCCACAATAATAAATGAGAAGTGTTTTCATTTGCAACTATTTTTTGAGAAAAACATTTACTCTCTATCAGGGATTGTTACCAGTTGAGCATCTTTGCTTTAGTTTTCTCATAGTTACATGAGCAGATATCCCCTGTTCACGATTTGTTTAGCCAAACTTAAAATAGTTAGACTAATTACACTATGAACAGATCTATTCTTATGATAAACCCACTTATTATTGATATGTTATATTATTTCAATTTTATTTTAAATATAAAAAAACACGCAAGAAGCGTGCTTTTTTAAAATAAGCGTTATTTAAAAAACAACGGTCTTATTACCATCAACAATAATACGGTCTTCTAAATGCCATTTCACTGCACGAGCCAATACATTACGCTCTACATCTTCACCAAGCTCACGTAATTGCTCAACATTATAGTCATGACTCACACGCTCAACGTCTTGCTCAATAATTGGGCCTTGATCAAGGTCAGCAGTAACATAGTGAGCTGTTGCACCAATCAACTTCACACCTTTTTCATAAGCTTGCTTATATGGATTAGCGCCCACAAAAGCTGGCAAGAAAGAATGGTGAATATTGATGATTTTCATTTCCCATTTCGCAACAAAATCTTCGCTTAAAATCTGCATGTAACGTGCAAGAACTAATAAATCATTGCCTTGCATCATTTCATCAATTTGCGCATAAGCTTCAGCTTTATTGTCTTTGGTAACTTTAATTACAGTAAATGGAATACCGAAGTTTTCAACAGATTCACGTAAATCTTCATGATTAGAAATGACATGAGTAATTTCACAAGGTAACGAACCACGTGCATGACGCCATAACAACTCAAGCAATGCATGGTCAACTTTAGAAACTAAAATACCAACTTTTTTAACATCGTTTACGAAAGCAAGACGCCATTGCATGCCATAACGCTCAGCAACGTTCGCAGCAAAAGTCTGAATTAAGGCATCTTTACGCGACTGTAAATGATCAAGTTCAAATTCAACACGCATGAAATAACGTCCGCCCTGAGCTTCCGTCGCATACTGATCAAGCGCGGTAATGTTTGCACCTTGGTGATACAAAAAGCTCGATACCGCTTGTACGATCCCTGGCTTGTCTTCACAAGTAATCAGTAAACGGGCTGTATTGGCAGTGGTCATATTCATTTGGTTAATATCACTTAATTGAGATAAATCTTTTAATAGGCCGAGTATTCTAGCGCCCTAAATAAACAAGCACAACTATTCGTCTTTTAAGGACGATAAGCTAGCAAATAGATCTGAAGGTCCAAGAGATTCAAGCAACTGCTCATAAGTTGCTCGGCTTTCACCCATAAGATAAGGGCCTTCAAGGAAAACCATTTGGCGTAATGCTTGCCAAACCCATTTTTCTTCTAAATGGTTATTGTCACTAATATGACCAGACATATACAAAAAGTTTGTCCAGTTTGTTAATACAATCCAGAGGTTAATAATAAGTGCTTCAATTTCCGATGGCGTCATTTTCATAAGACCTGCATCTACAAAGGCTTGATAAATTCTTTGCCCCTGCTGCATGACCTGCCCCGCAAAACGTGGATAAATCGTTTTAAAGTCTTCGTTACTTTCAACTAAATGATAAACATCACGATGAATAAAGCGGTAACTCCATAACTGACCACTGAGCACTTGAAAATAGTTGATTTTATCATTGGTCGTTAATGGTCTATCGTCAGGTAAAGAAAGTACTTCCAAAGTCTCGGCCTGATATTGATACATTAATTCCTTAATAATTTCATGCTTATTCCGGAAATGATAATACAAGTTTCCGGGACTGATACCTAACTCCGCAGCAATATGATTGGTTGTAACCGACCGTTCACCTCGCTCGTTAAAAAGCTGCAAACTGATTTGTAAAATCCGGTCTTTTGTCTTCAGAGCTTTAGGTTGAGACATTTTAATAACCTTTAATAATTCAAATGGTTAAGACTTGAACACATAAACTGACTTGACTATTTAGAGTATTTACTCTAAAAAATAAACATATCAATGTATTTGGTAAGTACCGATGAACAGTCAAACAAAAACAAATCCAGAGACTCAGCTCCCTTATGATGTTAAGCATTTACATGATTTGCTTGAACAACAAAAGCTTGCTTATTTACGTCATCCGGTACCCACTGCTAAAGAGCGTATTGATCGTTTAGCTCGTCTTAAAAGAGTCTTGGTAAAATATCAAGATCAGATTGCCGACGCAATTAACCTTGATTATGGCAATCGTGCAGTTATGGAAACAAAAATTGGTGAGTTACTCACCAGTTTGGAACAAATCAAATATTATAGTAAACATCTGACAGCGTGGATGAAACCTTCAAAACGCCATATCAGTGTATTACATCAACCAGCAAAAGGTTGGGTACAATATCAACCTATGGGTGTAATTGGTATTATTACACCATGGAATTACCCATTGCTGCTTTCAGTTGGGCCATTAATCTGTGCGCTGGCAGCAGGCAACCATGCCATGATCAAGATTTCTAGTGCCTCTCCAAATTTTGGGCGAGTCCTTGAAAGTGTATTAGCAGAAGCCTTTCCACAAGAATTAGTTGCTGTGGTAAATGGTGGTGGCGTTATTTCAGATGCTTTTAGTCATTTGCCTTTTGACAAAATGATTTTCACAGGCTCAACTTCTGTTGGTAAAACAGTGATGGCAGCCGCAGCTCAAAACCTAGTTCCAGTGATTCTTGAGTTAGGCGGAAAATCTCCTGCACTTGTGCATGCATCTATGGATATGAAAGATGTGGCCCAACGTATTGCTGTAGGTAAATTATGGAATGCAGGACAAACCTGTGTTGCACCTGACCATATTTTCTTACCGCGCGGAAAAACTGCTGAGTTCATAGAAAACTTTAAATTGATTGTGGCTGGTATGTACCCACATTTCCGCAATAATCAAGATTACACATCTATTATTAATGACAAGCAATACAACCGTATTCAGGGCTACCTTGAAAATGCCCGCGATCAAGGTGCTCGTATTGTTGAAATTAACCCACAAAATGAAATTTTAGATGATGTCCGTAAAATTGCGCCGACTTTAGTTACAGGCGTAACGACTGCAATGGACATTATGCAAAATGAAATTTTTGGTCCTATTCTGCCAATTTTAGAATATGACCAAATAGAAGAAGTCATCGAATTTATTAATAGTCGTCCACGTCCTTTAGCCATGTATTATTTCGACTATGATCAGGCGCGTGCTGATTATGTTGCACAGCACACCCACTCAGGACATTTCGGAATCAACATGGTCATTACCCATGTGGCTCAGGATGATTTACCCTTTGGAGGGATTGGGGCATCAGGTATGGGTAAATATCACGGACCAGAGGGCTTTTTTAGCCTTTCTCATGAACGTTCGGTGATGTCAAATCCAAAACTTTATAGTCTTAAATACATTCTTCCACCGTTCAATAAGCCCATTCATCGTTTGATTTCGAAAACCTTGTTGCGCTAACTGATCAAGGCATGATCTGTTATACTAAATCATGCCTCGTTTTTACCAATTCCGCTTGTCTTTTAATCGTATTTTTGGTATAAAACGCCCCTTGAATGAATTCATCCGTTTACATTTAGTATGACTGGCCACAGATTTGCTGTTGGCTGAATCAATGGAGTTACACCATGTCTAAGGTTTGCCAAGTTACCGGCAAGCGTCCAGTCGTTGGTAACAACGTCTCACACGCCAACAACAAAACCAAGCGCCGGTTCGAGCCGAACCTGCACCACCACCGTTTCTGGTTAGAAAGCGAAAAACGTTTTGTACGTCTTCGTTTAACCACTAAAGGTATGCGTATTATTGACAAATTGGGTATCGAAAAGGTTGTTGCAGACCTTCGTGCTCAAGGTCAAAAGATCTAAGGAGTCTGAACAATGCGTGATAAGATTCGTCTCGTTTCTACAGCTGGTACAGGTTATTTCTATACCACGACTAAAAACAAACGTACTATGCCGGAAAAAATGGAAATCAAAAAATTTGATCCAAAAATCCGTCAACACGTGATTTTCAAAGAAGCTAAAATCAAATAATTTTAGCTTCGAAAAAAAACGACTTCACAATGAAGTCGTTTTTTTTTGCATTTTTTTTATACTTAGCTTTTTTTTGTTAAACTTTCCACATATTTCGCCTTGGCATTTTTTATGCTTGTCTTTAGCCTAACTCACGTAAAAGGAGTTTTTAGTGCCGCATGACGTAGATTTAATTGTTTTACTTGCTGTTGGTTTCGGTGTTGCCCTCATTTTTGGCTATCTTGCAGCCCGATTACGACTCCCCCCTCTTATCGGCTATTTAATTGCCGGAATTATTATTAGCCCTAATACTCCCGGCATAGAAGCAGATATTCATCTTGCTAACCAGCTTGCAGAACTCGGGGTCATGTTTCTGATGTTTGGTGTAGGGATGCACTTTTCATTAAATGACCTATTGCTCGTTCGCCGTATTGCTCTACCAGGCGCGATTTTACAAATTGCGGTCGCCACCCTATTAGGAGTTGGCGTATCCATGCTATGGGAATGGAGCTTTGGTTCTGCACTCGTTTTTGGCTTAAGTCTGTCGTGTGCGAGTACTGTTGTATTATTAAAAGCTTTAGGAGACCGAGGTCTTTTAGATTCAGTCAACGGCAAAATTGCTGTGGGTTGGCTGTTAGTCGAAGATTTAGTCATGGTACTTGTTTTAGTACTCCTTCCAGCTACAGCAGTTTTACTCGGCGGGAAAGCACCAGAAGGTGCAGATGGTAATATCTGGTTAACCCTTGGGCTCACTTTATTAAAAGTAGTTGGCTTTATTGCCTTTATGCTGATTGTAGGTAAACGTGTTGTTCCTATTATTATGCAGTTTGTTGCTCGTTTAGGTTCAAGAGAGTTATTCACCCTCACCGTTGTTGCAGCTGCTGTTTCTATTGCCTATGGGTCTTATGCCATTTTTGGAGTTTCCATGGCATTAGGGGCTTTCTTTGCAGGGATGGTTGTTAAAGAATCAGACTTTAGCCACCGCGCAGAAGAAGAAACGCTTCCATTACGCGAAATTTTCTCAATTCTGTTTTTTGTCTCTGTGGGAATGCTTTTTGACCCACATATTCTTGTTGAACGTCCGCTACATATTTTGGCCGTTATCGCCATTATTATGGTAGGTAAAACACTTGCTGCAATGGCTTTGGTTTTATTCTTTCGCTATCCACTTAATACAGCCCTTACAGTTGGCGCGAGTTTGGCCCAAATTGGTGAGTTTTCATTTATTTTGGCTACCCTTGGTGTTTCTTTAGGCCTATTAAGCCTAGAAGCTCAAAATCTGATTCTAGCAGGTGCTTTATTTTCAATTACGCTGAACTCTTTTATATTCTCTGCAATTGAACCAGTACAACGCTGGATTCGTGAGCGCTCTCACTTAGCCCGTCTTCTTGAACGTAGTGGTGACCCATTAGCAATGTTACCCGATGAAGTTGATCAAGCCTATTTACGCGATCAGGTCGTCATTGTTGGATATGGCGGTGTGGGGCGACGTATCACTGAAAATTTAATTAATGAGAATATTAAGGTCGTTATTGCCGAAGAGAATCGTGAAATCGTAGAAAAACTGCGTAACTCGAATATTGCAGCAGTCAGTGGTGTGGCGACTGAGCCAAGTGTTTTAATTCAAGCACATATCATGCATGCACGGCTTTTGGTGATTTCACCTATGGATATTCTAGATATTCACCGTATTGTGGCGATTGCTAAGCAATTAAACCCTCAAATTCAGGTGTTAATTTGCGCAGAAAGTAAAGAAGAAGCGGCTATCATTCGAGATGAGAATATTGGGGAAGTATTCTATGCTAAAGAGGAAATGGCAAAGAATATGAGCCATCATATAGTAAATCAGATCGAGCTTGCCCATCAGTCAACTATTCATTAACTGATATAAAAAGCGTACTCAAGAGTACGCTTTTTATTAGCTCAAGAATTTAGGCTGTTCGTCTACTACCTCAGCCTGCCACTCATTTACCTGCTTCTCAAGCAGTCCAAACAATGCAGCCTGAATCATATGTTGGGCAACCACAGGTGTTTGTTCACCTAAGATTGCTTTTACTTCATCACTAAATTGAATTTTGACCAAGGGTTCATTCTCAGAACCAGCATTACGCAAGGCAAGTTCACCACCTTCGAGTTGGACTAATTCCAACACTGCTTCTTGATTTCCAAATAACTCTTTCAATTGCTGTATAGACATATACTTCCTCCATGTTTCAACATGGTGGCAAAGCACCCTTGCACTTTGCATCTCTTGTCTTATTTATATAGGCACATCCACACTAAATTTCAAGCACTAGGACAGTTTAATTTTAGAACTCGACCATTTCATTACGAAAACCATCAATTAAATGGGTTAATTCTCGATGCCATTCACGCAAAATTTTGACATCAGGCAACCAAGATTGAGGACCTTGAGTTACTTTGATAATCAGGTTAGAGGATGTCTCTTCTTCAGGGGTCGGCTCTTTTGGTTCCGGCGCATATTGGCACATACGATAAGCTCGCTTTAACTCTGCAACGAAACCATCTTTTGCCAATTGCTGCAAAACAGAGACTTCAGGAGAAACCTGCCCTTTTGCCGCCATATGTTCCTCAATAGATTTTAAGGTAGGTTGTAAATCATTTAAACGATAATAACGTACCAATTCTTGCAAGAAAGCTAACATTGCACCATGTAGGTGGAATACAGCTGCTTCACGGTGAGCTTGTATCTGCTGCACATGATCGGTCTGTTCAGCCTGTTGACACGCTAAGCGCGCAAAATAGAGCTTCTGATTGGTACGATCGGCATGATAACGAGCAACACGTGACATAACTAAACTTTCCTGTTTTAAAATCGCTATTGCAACAGCTAATCTTTAGCTTAACGACTCCATTAATAAAATCAACGTTATTTATGGTAAATCCAGCTCAACTTGATAAATTTTACGTTTAGCTAAAGTTTTTAAAGGCTGGCTTATAGGACGAACATTACTTAAAACCCAAGCAAAATATCCCTCGCCCCAAGCAGTTGCACATGCTGGCTCAATTTCATCATTTCGCCAAGCATGAATAGAGTCGATATCAACCAAAGCGACAGCAACTCCCTCTTCTTCATCAGTATCTTTGACCAAAAAATTTTGGTTCTCGACAATTAATAGATCTTTGATTGGCAGTTTTGTAGGTACCCATGAACGCACTTCAAGTGTTTTTATACCTTCAGCGATACGAGTACCATTTGGCGCGACAATCGAAAGAGCTAAAAACTGTCTTTTCACACTGAAGACTTATTCTTCAGCTGCTTTAACGCGAATTCCATTGCCTTTAACTTTAAGCAGGTTTAAGCCTTTAATTGCCTTAATTGCTTCACGTGGGTTAGGCATTTCAACAAAACCAAAACCTTTCGATTTACCTGTGTCTTTATCAGTAACAAGAACACACGTTTCAACTTTACCAAATGCTTTGAATAACTCTAAAATTTCAGTTTCACTCACAGCACGATCTAAATTACGAACTAATATCTTCATTTTCTAACCTTAATTGGCAATAAAAGGGAGCAGCCAATATATTTAAGTAATCACAGTGTCTTATACAGTAGTTTAATCCAGATCGATACCAAAACCTAAATTTACTGCAGGTGAACGGTTCCATTGCTTTTTAGCAAATGGCTGAGGTACTTGCCTATGAATCTTTGCCTGAACCAAATGTGCAGGGAGATCATTTAGGAAATAACTTTCGATTTTACGACCTTGTTCGTCATAATTATCTTCTGACCATGTATTGAGGTTTTGCTTAGTCAAAATTAATTCATTTTCTGCACGTGTTAATGCAACATACAATACGCGGCGTTCTTCTTCGACATCATCAAAATCGCCCTGTGCCCTTGCATAAGGATATTGATTTGGCGATACATGAGGTACATAGCAGACTTTCTGTTCAGCACCTTTAGCTGAATGGATCGTAATTAAAGTGACTAAATCCTGATCAGCTGCTTTTTCAATTTCAGAAACTGAAATAGGTTCAAGCACATATTCTTCAAGAAACTCACCTAAAGATGCATGTTTACGTGCAAGTTGTTTGACCAAATCAAAATCTTTTAACCGGCGTGACCAATCTTTAGTTTTATAATTTTGCTCGAGTTGTTCACCTAAAGCATCAAGTGCTAAGCCAATACTTGCTTCAACATGCTGTTGTAATACATCTAGCTGTTTTAAAATTAGAATCGCTTGTAAAGGAACTTTGCCATGACGTTCTAGACGATTGCAGCGCTCCTCAACATCAGCAATTCCCATCAGCTCTTGAGCGAGCTTACTTGCTCCAACATCACCAATACCATCCCACAAAGTTAAGAAACGCATCCATGCCAAATCATCGTGAGGATTACTCACAATACGTAGCAGGCTAAGCACGTCTTTTACATGGGCCGACTCAAGAAGTTTTACACCACCAATAAAACGGTAAGGTAGTTCAGCAGCAATAAAAGCCCCTTCCAGATATCGTGCACTATAGCCAGAACGCACTAAAATCATATGGTCGTGCCAGCTTGCACCTTGCTGATGTCGCGTTATTAAATCCTGTGCAATCCAGTTTGCTTCTTCATACTCATTACCAAATAGGTGTAGCTGAGGCTTTTGGCCTTGACCACGATGAGCTTGCAGCTGTTTTTGATAATCAATTGGGCTATTTGCTAATAACCAGTTTGATAAATCTAAAATTTCTTGAGTCGAGCGGTAATTTAAATCCAGTGTATGAATAACTGCGTCAGGTATCCGCTCTTTAAAAGAATGGATATTTTCAAAGTCAGCACCGCGAAAACCATAAATCGACTGGGCATCATCTCCAACACAAAACAGCTTCACTTTGCCAATCAATGGTTGTAATAAAGCCCACTGCAAAGGATTGGTATCCTGCATTTCATCAACCAGCAGTGCCTGACAAAAACCTGCAACCCAGTTGGTGAGTGCTTCAGAATTTTGTAAATGGACAGCTACAATTGAGAGAATATCATCGTAATCTAAAAAATTACGCTCTCTTTTTCGCTGCTCATAGGTTTTCATTAAATCTGCAATTTGAGTCTTATGCTCATAGGCTTCTGGAAGCTGTTTGATTAATGCTTCAGAAAGCTTTGTTTGAGTATTTCTTGCATATGAATATAAATCACACAGCTCTGCGGCTTTAGGCAAGACGTTATCTTTATCTTTGCCTCTTAATAAGCGAAACATGAGCAACTGATCATCACGATCAATAATACTAAATTGATTTAACCCAAAAGCTTGTGGATTACGGCGCAGTAAATACATACAAAAAGTATGAAAAGTTGAAGCTCTCAGACCCTTTGCCTGTGCTCCCACATGTTGTTCTACTCTTGCAACAATTTCACTCGCAGCACGTCGAGTAAAAGTTAAAATCTGAATTTGGTTCGCTGGTAAGCCTTGATCAATTAAATAGGCAGCACGAGCAACAATCGTTTTAGTCTTGCCACAACCAGCACCCGCCAAAACTAAACAGTTCTGCGCAGACGTTGTTGCTGCTTTTTTTTGCTGAGCATTTAGTTCATTAATTAATTTTGCAAGACTCATAACACATATCGCTAACACACCAAGGCATAGTTTAACAGAGCCCAGCAAAGATGGGTCTGCCTGTCCTAAAAACAAAAAGAGCACTTAAAGTGCTCTTTGAGTCGATATTATTTTTAAGATACTGTTTTTGAACTAGATGGAAGATGTTTGATGGCTGAAGCTAAACCAAGGAAGTTAATTCCCTGAAATAAGATATCAATAGCAAGGAACATTCCCAGCACCCAAAAAGGTGAATCTTTAGAAACCAAAATTAAAATACCAGTAAATAAGGTGAGCAGTCCCGAAAACAAGGTCCAGCCCCACCCTGTAATGGGCTTAAGTAAAATTGCATTTATAGTACGTATAGCACCAGCAATGATAAGCGCTATTGATAATAGACTTGTCAAAACCACAGCTGTAGTGACTGGAGTAGAAAAAGCGTAATAGCCTGCCATGAGATAAAGCACACCAAACAGTGCCCATAACCATCGGCTTGCACCTTTAAAAACACTCATCGCTGCGACAAGATGCAAGACACCGCCGACCATCATGAGTATTCCAAATAAAAAAACGACAGAAAAAGTCGCAAATGGCAATGAACTAAATAAAATCAGACCAAAACCAATAAGCACAAAGCCTAATATCAAATACCATTTACGGTCAGCATGTAACTGATTACGTACCAAATCATTACCTACAGTTTTCATCATGGCTACTCTTATTATCAGGTATTAGAATTTCATCTACCCAACAATAGTGATGTACTTCACACTTTTTGTCTGTATAAAATCTGCATCGTTTTTTAACAATTATTGATGTGGATAAAGCAGTATTTATCCACAGTTTTATTTCACCCAGCCAATTTCTCGGGCAGTAGGTAAACCTATGATCGTTTCTTGTAAATTATTAGGCATTTTACTACTCTGCTCAGATAAGACAGTATGACCTCCCATAATTTCAGCTTGAGTTTGCGGATAAAGAGGAATTTTTTCTGGTTGAGCATAACCTAGAGGATAAATCGGCTGTCCTGTTTTTAAATCATATTTGTCCTGTGCTCCAAAGCCATGTAAAAGCTCATGAACGATGACGACTTGATTTTGTGAAGCTTGTGTTTTGGTCGCAAATAAATTCACACTACCAATACGACCTTTTTCTAAAGCAGTCGAATGGATCAAGACTTTCTGATAATTCGGATCATAATAATTTAAGTAAAGTTTGAGTGAGGCTCCACTATCTTCAGGTTGTTGTTGGCGCCATGCATAAAAACGAAACTTTAGACTCCACCACATAACATGTAAGATATTGGCATTTTCAGGAACCTCTGGTGGTCGTTGCTGTAACTGTTGTCCTAAGCGAATTACAAAGTTTCCTGTTTGCCCACGATAATGCTGTGACCATTCATCTAGATAGTTTTTAATTGCCCAAAAATCTTCGTTTTTCAACTGATGAGTATAGGTCTGTGTTGTCTGTAAACCATCAGCATTCACTGGATGTAGAACGACTACAACTGTGTGATTCCAATCTTGATTCTGATCTCGCCATGCCTGAACAGCAACAATCAACAAAATAATTAATAAGCATAAGACCCGAATGTTTTTCCACATTCTTATTCCCCATAAAATTAAAATTTTCTTTTATTGTTTTAGATATAAAAAATGCTAGCTGAGCTAGCATTTTTTATAGTGGGCTTGTTTAACCCTCAACCCATTTACCATCTTGATAAATCAGGCTCCATTTGGTTTGTTTACCCTCTGGTGTTTCCGAGCCTACATATTGTGATTGATTCTTACGACTGAATTTCACAACTGCTGGATTACCTTCTGGGTCTACATCTGGTGCTTGTAAAATAAATTGATATTTTGGATCAAGTTGAGCTGCCACACTACGTAACTCTGCAACTTTTGGCGCACGTGTTTCACGAATTTTCGGGAATTTACTCGCTGCCAAGAATAAACCTGCTGCGCCATCACGTAACACAAAGAAGTCATCATGTTTCGTTGAACGTAGGTGCTCCATCTTGATTGGCTCTACACGTGGAGGTGCAGGTTGACCACTCTTCAAGACTTTACGTGTATTGTCACAGCTGGTACAAGCGAAATATGGACCAAAACGTCCCGTCTTAAGCTGCATTTCACCATCACATTTATCACATGGGATCGTTGGGCCATCATAACCCTTGATCTTGAACTCACCTTCTTCAAGCTCAAAACCATCACAGTCTGGGTTGTTACCACACACATGCAACTTACGACCACCATCAATCACATAGCTGTCCATGGCTGTGCCACATTTCTCACAGCGATGCTTTGACATCAAGTCTGCTGTTTCTGCACCATCATCATCAGATAGAGCAGCTAACGACTCAACAGGTGTTAAGTTCAGTGTACCTTTACAACGTTCTTTAGGCGGTAGGTTATAGCCAGAACATCCCAAGAATACACCAGTTGTACCCGTACGAATCTGCATTGGACGTGAGCATTCAGGGCAATGTACTGCAGGTACTTCAACCGGTTGGTTACGGCGCATTCCCTGCTCGCCCTGAGCATTCGTTAAACGTTTTTTAAAGTCGCCATAGAAAGTGTCTAGCAACTCTTTCCAATTACGCTCGCCTGTTGCAACTTTATCAAGCTGACCTTCGAGGTCTGCCGTAAAGGCATAATTCATCAGGTTATTAAAACTTTCATCCAGACGATCCGTCACAATTTCACCCATTTTTTCAGCGAAAAGACGACGGTTTTCTAACTTAACGTAACCACGTTCCTGAATGGTAGAAATAATAGCTGCATAGGTCGAAGGACGGCCAATACTACGTTTTTCAAGCTCTTTAACTAAAGATGCTTCAGTAAAACGTGCAGGTGGTTTAGTAAAGTGCTGACTTGGATCTAACTTTTCTAATTTTAAAATTTCGCCTACTTTAATTGCAGGTAAAATAATATCGTCATCTGACTTATTCGCACCACGTACTTTAGTGAAGCCTTCAAAGACAAGCGTACGGCCTTTCGCCTTTAACTCAACATTCGCTGCTTCAACAATCAAAGTAGAAGATAAATATTCTGCTGGTGTCATTTGACACGCAACAAATTGACGCCAGATCAAATCATATAGACGTTGAGCATCACGTTCTACACCCACAAGTTGATCGCCAGTAAGTGCAACATTTGACGGACGGATCGCTTCATGGGCTTCTTGAGCACCCGCTTTGTTACCATAGCGGTTTGGCTTTGCAGGTATATATTTTTCACCATATTGGCTTTCAATATGTGCACGTACCATGCTTACTGCATCATCACTCAAGAAAGTTGAGTCAGTACGCATGTAGGTAATAAAACCTGCCTCATACAAGCGCTGTGCCAGCATCATGGTTTTCTTTACAGAAAAGCCTAAACGCGTACTTGCAGCTTGCTGTAACGTTGAGGTGATATAAGGTGCACTTGGATTGACCTTAGTCGGTTTATCTTCACGCTGCGCAACTTTATATTCAGCACCTTTTAGAACATCTAATAAAGCATCAGTTTCAGCTTTATTTTTCAGTTTAAGGGTTTTACCAGCCTGTCTAAATGCTTCAAGACGAATATCATCTTTTTTAGCTTGAGTATCTGCAAAAACTTGCCAATATTCTTCTGGAATAAACGCACGGATTTCACGCTCACGCTCTACAACCAGTTTCACTGCTACTGACTGCACACGTCCGGCAGATAAACCACGGGCAATTTTTTCCCAAAGTAATGGCGAAACCATAAAGCCTACTACGCGGTCTAAGAAACGGCGTGCTTGCTGAGCATTCACACGATTTAGATCTAGACGTGTTGGCTGTTTAAATGCTTCTTGAATGGCATTTTTAGTAATTTCGTTAAATACCACGCGGTGATAACGGCTGTCATCGCCACCAATCACTTCTCTTAGGTGCCAAGCAATAGCTTCCCCTTCTCTATCCAAGTCCGTTGCGAGATAGATTGCATCGGCATCTTTGGCGAGTTTTTTGAGTTCAGCTACAACATTTTCTTTACCTGGCAGAACTTCGTAATGAGCTTCCCAACCATGTTCAGGATCAACCCCCATACGATTAACTAAAGCCTGACTAGCTTTTTGTTCTTTTTCGGCTTCGGTGAGTTTAGTCCGGGCAGCCGGCTTTTTCTCTGTTGATTTACTGCCACCTGTTGGCAAGTCACGTACGTGACCTACAGAAGACTTTACAATGAATTGCGAACCCAAATATTTATTGATGGTTTTCGCTTTGGCAGGCGACTCCACAATCACTAAGGCACGTTTATGTGCAGCAGGTGCAGTAGATGCTGTGCTTTGAGATGCAGAGCGCGAGGTATTCGCCATATAAAATGTTATTCCTATACCAATAAATTTAAAAATCAGGCTTTAGCCAAGGCCAACAGATAAGCCTTCATCTCATCTAATTGTGTCGCTCTTAGGTCTGATTCCTCATCCCAATAAAGCCCTACACAGTTTGCCTGCATATCAATAGCATAAATCCCTTTTAATGCAATGGGAGAATCATTAAATTTCTCATCACCCTGAATTACTTTTAACTTGCCGTCTATAACACGAGCACGCATTAAAGATAAACGGGCATCAGGAATCAATACACTATAATAAGCAACCATGCTGGCACGTTTTTCAGTGGCCATTGGGACATGTGTCCATTCAGGTGCAACAATTACACGCGGATGTAACCCTATTTTACGGGCTTTATCTCGCATAATACCAAGTGCCTTTTCACGTGGGCTCACTCTTAAACCAAAAATGGAGCCTATTACGAAAAGAACAATGATAACGGTAACCCAAATTCCCATATTGTCCATAGCAAAACCTATTAATCTCTTTTATTAGAGTTGCATAAGCTGACCAGAAAACGCAAGTTACATCATAAAAATAATGCCCGATAAGATCACAAGACCCAAAATATCGGTATTTCACGGTGTAAATTGCCGTGAGATTATTTAAATATGTTTAAGGGTTTTGATCGCTCGCAACCAATGCCAATTTACCAAACCGATCAAGATGGGCATCTCCCCACAGTTTTAAAGCAAACAAGATTTGCTCTAGGCTTTGTCCTAAATCAGTTAGAGAGTACTCAACCTTAGGTGGGACTTGAGGATAAACTTCTCGATGAATAATCCCGTCTTGTTCTAACTCACGTAGCTGATTTGTCAGCATTCTTTGGGTAATGCTTGGAACACGCTTTCGGATTTCATTAAACCTTAAGGTGCCTTCATTAAACAAATGCCAAAGAATGACGCATTTCCACTTTCCGTCAATCAAACTAATAGCTGCCTCAACTGAACAACCTGGAGAGCAATCAAAACTTGAATGCCGTGCTTTTGCCATTTTACAGTATCCTTTTTGACACTATGAGCGTTATTTGTCAGTAGTCACTTATTTTAAGCTTACGTTATGATCAAACTCCCAACAAGAGGAATTATTATTATGAAAGCTGTGGCATATCAAAAAGCAGGTCCCATTACATCACCAGAGGCACTCGTTGACGTCGAACTAGATACACCTGTTACAGAGGGCCATGATCTACTTGTTCGTGTCCAAGCGGTCTCTGTGAACCCTGTAGACACAAAAATTCGTAAGAATGTAAGCGCAGATAATAATCAGTGGAAGACTCTTGGTTGGGATGCGGTAGGTGTCGTTGAAGCCATTGGAGACAAAGTCTCACAATTTAAAGTCGGAGATGTGGTTTGGTATGCGGGTGCACTCAATCGCCAAGGCAGTAATAGTGAATTACAGTTGGTTGATGAACGCATTGTGGGCCATAAACCAAAGACCTTAGAACCAAGAGAAGCAGCTGCCCTTCCTTTAACCGCTATCACGGCATGGGAAATGCTATTTGATCGGTTACAGGTCCCAAAAGTTGCCCCAGAAAATACATCCATATTAGTGATTGGTGGGGCTGGCGGTGTTGGTTCAATCACAATTCAACTACTCAAGCAACTGACTAACCTAACGATTATTACAACAGCCTCACGAGCAGAAACTAAAGAGTGGGTTAAGCAACTCGGTGCTGATTATGTACTAGATCATAGTCAACCTTTAACAACACAAATCAAGCAATTAGGTTTAAATGCACCTTTATATGTGTTCTCGACTACCCAAACAGATCAACATTTATCAGACATCGTAGAATTGATTGCACCACAAGGTCATTTTGGCTTAATTGATGATCCAGCACAGTTAGATATTAAACCTTTTAAATCTAAGTCTGTATCAGTGCACTGGGAATTTATGTTCACTCGTTCCATGTATCAAACCCAAGACATGGTTAAACAAAGTGAGTTACTCAATGAGGTTTCCGAACTTGTTGACGCAGGTAAAATCAAGACGACTCTTTCGCAAGTTTTAAGCCCAATTAATGCTCAAAACCTAAAACTGGCTCACCAACAAATTGAAAGTGGTACAACAAAAGGGAAAATCGTATTACATGGTTTTTAAGCAAAATTCATAAATATCCCCTAATAAAATGGCAAGTATTGAACTTGCCATTTTATTAATAGTGAGGAGGTTTATCGGTTAATGGGTCAAAAGCGGCAATACCTTCTGATAAATCCGATGATTCCATACGTTGATAAAGAAATTGCATTTGTTTTTTTAAATCAGCTATTTCTTGGGTCTGAATAGCGAGTTGTTGATTTAATTCTTCAACTAAATCATCCAAAAATGTAATTCGCACTTGCAAATCTTCAATGGGTGCGGACAATGACGCTTGATCATCATGATATGGTGGTTTAGTCATTTAAATCCTCATTTGAGATTCTGGAAAACATTATGGCCTATATTACCCTAAGGGATGTCCAACTTGCTTTTGGCGGACCTGCCTTGCTCGATGGCGCGAACTTTAATCTAGAGCGTGGCGAACGAGTCTGTTTAATTGGTCGTAATGGTGAAGGTAAGTCTACTTTACTTAAACTGATCGAGGGAAGCCTATTACCAGATTCTGGTGAAGTTTCCATTCAAAATGGTCTAACTGTTTCAATGTTAGCCCAAGACGTTCCAATGGACTCTGGCAAAGTAGCCGACATTGTGGCAGATGGTGCAGGAGAAGCAGCAGAAGTACTCAGAGCTTATCATGAAGCGACTGACGCTTGTATGCTAGGAGATATGGAAGCCTGTGACCGTATGGGTAACCTTCAGCATAAGCTAGACCAACTAGACGGCTGGGCACTCGAAAATAAAGTAAATGCTCTTTTAAGCAAAATGGGTCTCGATCCAAATGCCGACTTAGCAGACTTATCTGGTGGACGTAAACGCCGTGTTTTATTAGCTCGCGCTCTATTGACGCAACCAGATGTATTACTTCTAGACGAACCAACGAACCATTTAGACGTTGAAAGTATTGAATGGTTAGAAAAATTTTTACTAGATCAAAATAATTTAACGCTTCTGTTTATCTCGCATGACCGTTCTTTTGTGGATAGCATTGCAACTCGAATTGTAGAACTCGATCGAGGCGTTTTACGCACTTATGAAGGTAACTATTCACGTTATTTAGAGCTTAAAGCTCAGCAAATGGAAGCCGAAGAAAAACAGAATGCTTTATTTGATAAAAAGCTAGCTGAAGAAGAGGCTTGGATTCGCCAAGGTATTAAGGCACGTCGTACGCGTAATGAAGGCCGTGTTCGTGCCCTAAAAGCTTTACGAGAAGAATCTAAAGCACGCCGCTCACAACAAGGCAAAGTGAGTATGGCAACTCAAGATGCAAATCGTTCTGGTAAATTAGTATTCGATATCGAACATTTAAGCGTATCTTATGGTGACAATCTACTCATCAAAGATTTTTCTGCCCTTGTCATGCGCGGTGACCGTATTGGTTTAGTCGGCGATAACGGTGTTGGTAAAACAACCTTAATTAAAGCTATTTTAGGTACAATCGAACATGGCGGCTCAGTTAAAACAGGCACACAGTTAGAAGTTGCTTATTTTGACCAGTTGCGTAATGCCTTAGACCTCGAAAAAACAGTCATGGCCAACGTTTCAGAAGGCTCTGACTTCGTTGATGTGAATGGCAACCGTCGTCATATCTACAGCTACCTTCAAGACTTCTTATTTTCCCCTGAACGCGCACGTACTCCAGTAAAAGCACTTTCTGGTGGTGAACGAAATCGTATCTTACTGGCTAAATTACTACTCAAACCATCCAATCTAATTGTAATGGATGAGCCAACCAATGACTTGGATATGGTAACCCTTGAGCTACTTGAAGAAATGTTAGCTGAATACAAAGGCACTTTGCTTCTCATTAGCCATGACCGTGCGTTTATGGATAACGTAGTAACATCGACGTGGGTATTTGATGGTAAAGGTAACATTGCAGAGTACATCGGTGGATATCAAGACTATTTGCAACAGCGTCCAGATGATAAAGTTGTAGATCAGAAATCTGATGTAAAAAAAGCTCAGGCAAAAGCTGAAGCTGAAAAAGCCGCAGCTCAGAACAGTGCTAAAAAAGTCAAACTTAGTTATAAAGATCAGCGTGAACTTGAACAACTACCCGCTGAAATTGAAAACTTAGAAAAGGAGCAAGCAGAACTTTCTGAGAAACTTGCAGATGGTTCATGGTTTGTTAAAGATGCTGATGCAGCAACAAAAGCAAGCCAACGTCTTACAGAAATTGACGAGTTATTACTTGAAAAATTGGAACGTTGGGACGTGCTTGAACAAATGAGCAAAGGAAACTAATCAGCTTTACTTTGCTAAAAAGAACGTAAAAAAAGAGCCTCCTTAAATTAAGGGGGCTCTTTTTTATATTAAGAATATAAGCTTTTTTAAAATCAAAGCTTCTACATCACATTCCTATAATGGATTATATCTTCGCTATTTTTAGTATTTTAAAAATAGCCTTGTGCTTGAATATAAGACTTCTAAAAATAATTATGTTATACCTAACAACATAATAATATTGGAGTGTTTTCGCATGCTAGAGCTTTCTCAAATTTTGGCATTTGGACTAATTTGTTTGGCGATGGTACTCACTCCTGGTCCCAATATGATTTACCTTATTTCTCGTTCGATTTGCCAAGGGAAAACAGCAGGATTTATCTCTTTAGGTGGGGTAGCTGTAGGCTTTATCTTTTACATGCTTTGCGCATCTTTTGGTATTACGGCATTAATTGTCGCTGTTCCCTATGCCTATGACACTATTCGTATTGCGGGTGCAATTTATTTACTCTGGCTTGCATGGAAAGCATTACGCCCAAATGCCTCCCCTATTTTTAATGTAAAAGATTTATCAGTAGATTCTCCAGCTAAACTTTTTTTAATGGGTTTTGCTACAAATTTGCTTAATCCTAAAATTGCCATTATGTATTTATCTTTACTGCCACAGTTTATTCACCCACAACAAGGCAGTATTTTATGGCAATCAATCCAACTTGGTACGATTCAAATTTTTGTAAGCGTTTCAGTAAATGCTCTTATTGTACTTTCCGCAGGTAGCATTGCACTTTTTCTACAAGAAAAGCCTCTTTGGGCAAATATACAACGCTGGCTCATGGGAACTGTATTAGCTGGACTCGCTGTTAAAATTCTTTTAGAAAATCGCCGATAATCCAGCCTTCTTATTTCAAAATCTCTTAACACTCAATTGAACAGTGTATTACGACGATAAATTCAGTTCGTGATACACTTTTGCCAGTTTTAATTTTTTGAAATCTTTATATCGTTATGAGCCAAAAGCAGTCTTATACGCCCGGTGAATTTCAATGGTCCTTTTTATTGCCTAAATATTGGGGTGTTTGGATTGCTATTGTTTTTTTAATGCTTTTGGCTATTTTACCATGGGCCATACAATGGCGTCTGGCGCATAGCGTAGCTCATCTGGCTTGGAAATATCTAAAATCACGCCGTAAAACAACTATTCGTAATTTAGAAGTCTGCTTTCCAGAATGGTCTGCCGATAAAGTTCAGCAACAAGCTCAACAAGTTTTTGTCGATATGATGCTTGGCGTGTTTGAAACCTTAAATGCATGGTACAACCCACGCTGGTTTAAAAACCGAGTCACTATTGAGGGTTTAGAACACATTACCGATGCTCAAGCTCAAGGCAAAGGTGTTTTATTACTGGGGACTCATAGCACGCTTCTTGATGCAGGCGGCTATCTTTGTGCTCAATATTTTGAACCTGATGTTGTTTATCGTCCTCAAAATAATCCATTACTCGATATGCTTATTTATCGTTGCCGTGGCACCATCTATAAAGCACAAATCGATCATGATGATATGCGTGGTTTAATTCGTCATCTTAAAAATGGCGATGCAATTTGGTATAGCCCAGATCAAGACTTTGGACTCAAACAAGGTGTTATGGCACCTTTCTTTGGTGTACCGGCTGCCACAGTCACTGCACACCGCCGCTTATTAAAAATCTCAAAAGCAGTAGCTGTGCCTTTATATTTCTACCGTCATGGGGATATTAAGAACCCCAAATATCATGTTCTGATTGAACCCGCAGTCGACAATATGCCAAGTGATGACGAAGTTGATGATGCAACACGCGTCAATAAAATTATCGAAAATCAACTTCGAATCGCACCGACTCAATATATGTGGTTCCACCGTCGCTTTAAAACACGTCCTGAAGGATATGAAGAAATTTATTAAATAATCTTCCGTAATTACCGCATCATAGTTATAAACATCTAAATAATATCCAGTATGTACTATCGTGCGATAGGCGACAAGGATGTCGCCCGTTGGACTACGACATCATGGATGTGTCGTTAGTCCAACAAATGGTTTTGTTACTTTTGCCAAAACAAAAGTAAGGAGTAAACTCCAAATATTGAATGAATAAACTGCAAGACCTCGCTTTGCTACTACCTAAAGGCAAAAATAATGAAAGTGATGCAACTTCTCCCAGAACTCAACAGCGGTGGCGTAGAACGCGGCACACTTGAAATCGCACGTGCGCTTGTTGCACAAGGACATCAGTCATTAGTCGTATCCAACGGCGGGCGTTTAGTCTCACAGCTCGAAACTGAAGGTTCTACTCACTTAACACTACCGATTCATAAAAAGTCACTTTCAAGCTTGTGGCAGATTCGGCCTTTACGCCAGCTTATTGAACAGCATCAACCCGACATTGTTCATGTACGCTCTCGTGTACCTGCATGGTTAACTCATTTTGCTTTAAGAAAAATACCTAAAAATAAACGTCCTCACCTTATTAGCACGGTACATGGCTTCTACTCAGTCAATCGTTATAGCGCGATTATGACTCAGGCCGAGAAAGTCATTGCTGTTTCTGACAGCGTGGTTAAATACATTACTGACCATTATAAAAACTGCCCACCACAAGATATTGTTCGGATTTATCGAGGGATTGACCCAGCTGCTTTTCCGCATAACTATCACCCTCCAGCACAATGGTTTAATCAAGTTTTTAATGATTTTCCTGAGCTCGAAAATAAGTTTTTACTTTGCTTGCCTGGCCGTATTACGCGTTTAAAGGGCCATGAAAGTTTAATTCAACTGATGCAACAGCTTCAGTCGCAATATCCTCAACTACATGCGGTTGTTGTCGGCGGTGCTGATACAAAAAAACAGGCCTATTTAAGTGAGCTGAAAAGCACCATTCAAAGTAAAGGTCTCGCAGATAAAATTACCTTCGTAGGACATCGCTCAGATATACGTGAATGGCTCGCTTTTAGCGATATTGTGCTCTCTCTATCCAATCAGGCAGAAACATTTGGCAGAACAGCCTTAGAAGCGCTCTCTGTCGGTACACCTGTCATCGGATGGAACCGTGGAGGTGTTGCCGAGATTTTATCTAATGTGTATCCACAAGGTCTTGTTGAAGTGGGAAATGAAAAGGCTTTACTGGAAACAGTGGAAAAGCATATTGAACAGCCTCAAGTCGTTGCTCCAGTCACCATGTTTAGCTTGAAAGACATGTGTGATCAGACACTGGCACTATATGAATCTATACTGAAATAACCTCATAAAAAACCCGCGATCAACGCGGGTTTTTACTACAATAACAAGGCAGATTATTTATAAGTTGCCTCATAAGCTGCTGCTTTCTCGCTGTCGTATTGTTTTTCCCATTTACTAATCACAAGTACTGCAAGTGCATTACCTACAACGTTCAATGCGGTACGCGCCATATCCATGATACGGTCAACACCAGCAATAAATGCTAAGCCTTCAAGTGGAATACCAACTGTATGTAACGTAGCTAATAACACCACGAATGATACACCAGGAACACCAGCAATACCTTTAGAAGTAATCATTAAGGTTACAACTAAAAGAACTTGTTGACCAATTGACATGTCAATACCATAAAGCTGCGCAATAAAGATAGCTGCAATACTTTGGTAAAGTGTTGAACCGTCAAGGTTAAATGAATAACCCGTTGGAATTACAAAACTAGAAATTGCTTTTGGTGCACCGTAGTCTTCCATTTTTTGCATAATACGCGGTAGAACAGTTTCCGAGCTCGCTGTTGAGTAAGCTAAGATCAGTTCATCTTTCAATATTTTCATTAGAATAAGGATATTGATACCGAACATTTTTGCAGTGATTCCTAAAACCACAAAAGCAAAGAATAAGATAGCTACGTAAACTAATACCACTAATTTAGCTAATGGAATTAATGATGCGAAACCGAAGTTCGCAACAGTTACAGCGATCAAACCAAACACACCAAATGGTGCATATTTCATAATGATGTGTGTCACACGGAACATTGTTTCTGACACAGCATGAAATACGCTTAACAATGGATCTTTGGTCTTCTCTGGCAATGAAGATAAACCAATACCAAATAACACGGCGAAGAAAATCACTGGCAACATTTCGCCATGTGCCATCGAGTTAATAATATTGGTTGGAATCATTGACAAAACTGTCTGTACCAAACCATGCGATTGAGAACCAACTTCTTGAGCTGTACTCTTATATTGAGAAATATCGGTTTGAACCAGTTGAGACATATCAATGCCTGAACCAGGATGGAAGATATTTGCCGCAACCAAACCAACTAAAATGGCAATCGTGGTAATAATTTCAAAATAGAGAATGGTTTTAAAACCAAGACGCCCTAAACTTTTCGTACTGCCAACACCTGCAATACCTAAAATTAAGGTAGAGAAAACGATTGGAATAACAATCATTTTAATCAGGCTAATAAAGATCTTACCCATTGGCGTAAGAACATTATTCACAATACTATCTTTGATTTCAGGCTGGTTATGTAAAACAGCCCCTACAACTATCCCTAGGACTAAAGCAATTAAAATTTGCCAAGCAAGGCTAAATTTAAAATTCTTCATAAGACAATCCTTATGCACCGCAAAGTATCAAATATGAGAGGGAGAAGACCACTAACTAAGAGTGAAACCTCAATATGTACAGTAATTTCCAAACAGAAATTTAAATGCACAAACAAATCACAACTCGCCGATCCGGCGAAATAAACAACAATGCCTGTTGACGATCCAACATGTCAACGATCGGCACATTCTATTGAGATTTGCCAATTAAACAACCCCAATTTATATCTAAATAGATCAAAGCCTATATTTATTCATCAATAATCTATAAAAACAAAAACTTATCAAAAAAAAATTTTTATCTATTTTTCATTTAAAATTGCTCAGATATATAAAGAACTTATGAACTCTTACCTACAGTTAAATAGATTTTTAAATTAAGATTAACTTAACAATATTTCTTATATTCGCAATGAACTAAATAGGGTATATATAAAATATTAACCCGAGTTCTGCGTCCTGCAAAACTCGGGTAAATGAGGTTGTGCTTTCAGGTTAATCGTTATTTTTATCGTTTCCGTTCCAACATCTGATCCGTGATGCTATTCCATATCAGCTTAGTGTATCCTTACGTGGGATCGTCCATTCCCGTTTCCGTGTGCCGATGAATGTAGAATAAGGTTTTTGTAACCCTCTGCCTATTCGCCCTAGACTCAAATCTTTGTACGATATTGCTTACATTTAATCTTTATATACTTTTCTCTTTATAAGGCTGTACGATTTCATCAGTCACTATTTTTTCTTCTTTTTCAGCCTTTGCAATTCCTTCTTGTATAGCACTTTGGGCCTCTTCTTCATCGTTTTGAGTTTGTTCCAATTCTTCTTGAATTTGTTCAAATACCCGACCAGTCTGTAAAACAACATATACTGGAAAATGATCAGATCCAATATGAGGCAAACGTTGCATCTTCACCAGACCAAAATCGGTACTATGAAAAATATGATCTAAAGACCAACGTAGTAATGGATAATCTGCATGGAAGGTATTAATGAAATGTCGACCAACCCGGGGGTCAAGTAACCCGCTAATCCGCTGAAATAACCGAGTAGTACGTGACCATGCTACATCGTTTAAATCCCCCATCACAATACAGCTTTCATCTAAGTCCTTAATCTGATCTCCAACAATTAAAAGCTCTGCATCACGTAGCGTTGAATCTTTCGCCTCGGTTGGACTCGGTGGCTTAGGATGCAAACAATATAGCTGAACTGGCATGCCGGATCGTAAAGTCACAGTTGTATGAATTGAGGGAATTTCATCACTCAAAATAAATTTAACCTCTGTATTTGATAGAGGTAAGCGACTATATAAATGCATTCCATATAAGTTATCTAAAGGCACAGGAACACGATGAGGATAATCTTCTTCAATTTCTTTTAAAGCATTTTCCCATGTCTTGTCACTTTCCAAGGTAAGCAATAAATCAGGTTTTAATTGAGTGATCTGCTCAAGAAGTAAATGATATTTATCATTAGGGGTTAGAACATTCGATACAATCAATGAAATCTGCTTTTGAGGGTCTAATTGAGACCGCCTCACCTGCTTAACCTGTTTTTTCCAAAATAGGGTATAAGGTAAAACCATTTTAAGCTGATAGGCGATGGCAGCAATGAGCGCAGCAAGCAATATTTCACGCCATAGATTCCATTCGGTAGGCCAAAACAGCATACCCACAAAGGCCAATAAACCAATAAATAGAATCTGTAAACGTGGGAAGTCGGCTCCGCGAAACCACCACTCATCACGAGGAATAAGTGACCAGAAACTTAACCAAATCACCAGACTAGCTAGAACTTCGATATAAATCATTGAATTTTCTCTTTTAAGATGATTTGTTTTTTAAAGTTTTTGTCATCTTTATCAATTTTGTATGTAACATAAACAAGATATTCTACTCAATAAACATGGTGTTTTGTTTCTGTAACGCTTGCAGTTGTGGACACTTTTGATACACTCAACTCCCCCTAACAATTTTAACGCACCGAGGCAAAATGACATGAAAGTAGGTCTGGTCGGTTGGCGCGGGATGGTCGGTTCCGTCCTTATGCAACGTATGGTTGAAGAGAATGATTTTGCTCATATTGAGCCATTTTATTTCTCTACCAGTAATGCAGGTGGTGAAGCTCCTTCATTTGGTGGTAAGACTGCCCCAGCACTTATGGAAGCGACAGACATTAATAGTCTGAAGCAAATGGATGTCATTATTACCTGTCAAGGTGGTGACTATACGTCTGAAGTTTTCCCACAGTTAAAAGCAACTGGCTGGAATGGCTACTGGATTGATGCAGCCTCTACTTTACGTATGTCAGATGACGCAATCATCGTTCTTGACCCAGTAAACCTTAACGTTATCAAAGATGGTTTGGCTAACGGCACTAAAACTTTCGTAGGCGGTAACTGTACTGTATCGCTTATGTTGATGGGTTTAGGTTCACTTTTCCAAAACAATTTGGTGGAGTGGATGACTGCTATGACTTATCAAGCAGCATCAGGCGCTGGCGCACAAAACATGCGTGAGCTAATTACTGGTATGGGCTACTTATATAACAATACCAAAACGTTACTAGATGACCCTAAATCTGCAATTTTGGATATTGATCGTCAAGTTGCCGAGTTACAACGTGGCGAAGGTTTCCCATCTGCTAACTTTGGCGTGCCATTAGCTGGATCGTTGATTCCTTACATTGATAAGCAACTTGAAAGCGGTCAGTCAAAAGAAGAATGGAAAGGTCAGGTTGAAACCAACAAGATCTTGGGTAATTCACAAATTGTTCCTATCGATGGTCACTGTGTCCGTATTGGAGCGATGCGTTGTCATTCTCAAGCATTGACGATCAAGTTGAAAAAAGATGTCCCGCTTGATGAAATCGAAGATATGATTCGTACTTCAAACCAATGGGCGAAAGTTGTACCAAACACTCGTGAAGCGTCTATGACTGACCTTACACCTGTTGCTGTAACTGGTACCTTAACTGTACCTGTCGGCCGTTTGCGTAAACTTAACATGGGTAAAGAATATTTAGGTGCATTCACAGTAGGTGATCAGTTACTTTGGGGTGCTGCTGAACCTTTACGTCGTATGTTACGTATCTTAGTAGAATACAAAAGCTCATAATTTGGTCTGAATTATTCAGTCAAAACAAAAAGCCGATCACATTAGATCGGCTTTTTCGTAACTGGTTTGTGAAAAATTTACAATTTATTTACATTTCATTATTGTATAATTTTGAACGACTTTACGACTTATTAGGTCATGGATTGAGATGACTGTTTATAACAAATTAAAAATTGCCATTTTCACCATTATGTCTTCGCCATCTATTTATGCGATTACATTAGACCCTATACAAATTCAGTCCGCCCCCGGCGATTTGTTATATGCAGAAATGAACTTCCAGCAAGCTGATCCCAATTCCACTTTGCAAGTCAGTTTAGCAACCCCCGAAGATTTAAGTGCTTTGGGTGTGACTCATCAACCTCCGGTAAATCTTAATTTTTATACACGCCAAAATGGTCAAGGCTCTGGGGTTATTGTCATTACCTCATCCCGACCTGTTAATGATCCTGAACTTAATATTGTTGTGAAAATCAGTGAAGGTTCTGCAACGCGTTTACAGCATATTAAAACTGTAATTAAGCCTTCTGCTATGAAAAAGACCGAAAATAACGAAAGTACTTTATCGCCTCAGCTTATTGTGAATGAAAAAGATATTGCTTTAAATCTACCGGAAAGTACCCGATATACTTCATCTGCTCCTGCCCTAGCTACCACTAACTCGAATAGTGAACAAAACCTGAATATCAAGTCTGGGACTGTCCCAGCGATAAATACAAATTCATCTGCCCCACTTAGCGAAAACTCTTCGGCTGAACAAGTTGTAACAAGCACTATTCCTGATCAGGCAGCAACAAAAAATCAAATTACATCTGCTATTAATAAGTCAGATGCAAATAATTCGCCAAAAACACCAGTTAAAAAGTTAGCAGTACAAAAGAAATCTGTTCCATCCAAAAAGCTCAGTCAAAATGCTGCAAAGAAACAAACCCTAAGTCCGTCTAGAGGACCAGTAACTTCAGGTAAATATGTAGTACAACACAATGAGTCTCTATGGAGCATTGCTAATCGTATTGCAGCGAAAACCAAACAGCCAGTTGCGAAAGTCATGCACGATATCCAAAAACAAAACCAGCATGCTTTTATCCAAGGTGATGTAAACCGTTTACGTCAGGGAATCGCTCTAAAACTCGCCCATACTCCTGTCTCTAAAACTCAGCAAAATAAATCAAAAACAGAAATAACGCATACTGCAAAATCACCTTCTGGCAAAGCTAAATACCGTTTGCAACAAGCAGAAATGAGTATCGTGGCTGAAAACAGCCAAAATTCTACACATGGAAGTGCTAAAAAGAGCACACAACAAAGTCAAAACAATACTGAGTTAGCAGTAAAAGTTATGACAAAAAGAGAAAAAAACGTTACATTACAAAGGAATGTAACCAAATTAAATCAAACTTTAAGGTTAAAAGACCAACGTATTCAACTTTTGAATGCGCGTTTGGCAGAGTTACAACAGCAGTTACAAGCACAGCAAAACACTCACAAGCAAAAACATTAAGTTAAAACCAGAGTTAGCTCGCTTTATATTGCAAATATTTATTTTTTAAGGGGAAAGTAATGTTATATGTGATTCCATTCATCATATTGCTCGTGGTCGCTGTTATTTTTAAAAAACGCGAGAATAGCCAGAAGCAAGAGGCCACCTCCCCTAAAACGGTAAATAAAAAAACCAATAAAAAAGCAAACTCTAAATCGAGTAAAAACTCGCGTGAAAAAAGTAAAGTAAATGTGGTAGAAGAAACACTTCCACCTATTCCACAAAGCAGTCCTCTTCCAGAAGCTGTACGTCAAAAAATCAAACAGCTCATTCAAGAAAAGCAATATTCAGCCGCTGAAGCTCAAGTAAATCAGGCGCTAAAAAAAGATAATACTCAACATGAGCTTTATTTATTATTGCTTGAAGTTCATATTGCGCAGAAAGATGAATTTGCCATAACACAACTGATTAGTCATATTCGAAGTCTGGCATTACATGAAATAGTGACTCAAGCTGAAACTAGACAAAAAGAATATGAGTCATCAAGACAACCTGATGCTATCGATTTCCCTCAAGCTCAAACATACGAAGAGCCAAAAAATACACCAAACACAACAGCTCAGTTTGACCAGTTAACAACAAGTTCTTCTGAAGCTTCTTTTGATGACTTGCAGAAAGACTATACACCTGTAAAGCAAGAACCTGCTGTTGAAGTTGAGCCTCTGGAATTTAATTTCTCATTTGAGCAAAAAACAACAGAAGTCGATTCTGCTAAACCTGAAGATAAAATTAGCACTGAAACAGCCAGTGAAACAAATGACTTAAATACTTTAGAGTTTTCATTTGATTTAGAGTCTATCCCAAATAAAGCAGAAAAGTCTCTTGAGCCTAGCTCTGAATTGACTGTTGAAACAATCAAAGTTGATACAACCTCTACACCAGACATTGATCTTGATTTTAGTAATTTCTCAATAGACAAAGAGTCTGATTCACAAAGCAATAACTCTCAAGAAATCGTCCTAGAAGAAAATATTCAAACTCAGTCATTATCAGTTGAAACCCTTGAGTTTTCTTTAAATCCTATAGAGTCTGAAGATAATCAACCGAATTTAAATGAATCAGAACTTAGCCTTGAAAACAACGACCCACTTGTTCAGGCTTTTCCAGAATTAAAACAGTTAGATGAAAATGAACTTGACTTACAACTTGCAGAGCAATACATCAAGTTAGGTGCTTACCCAGCAGCGCACGCCTTGTTGGCAAGTAATGAGCAAAAATTCAACACAGAGCAACAACAACGCGCGAAAAATCTACTAAATCGCATAGCTTCTTAAGGCTGATCGTTTTACCATAAGCAGTCAAAGATGACTGCTTTTGTGCCTGAAAAAGATGAAAAAAATAGCCTTATTTTATATGGGTGGTACTTTTGGCTGTGTAGGTGAACCTTTAGCGCCTATGCCATATGACCAATTCTTACCTCAACTTGAAAAAGTTATACCACCTCACTTAACGGTCGACTGTTTTGCTGCCCCAAATATTGTAGATAGCAGTGCTTGTACAGCGCCCGACTGGCTGCGTCTTATTCAACGCATACAACAACTCCAACTTGAAGGCTATCAGCACTTCGTCGTTATTCATGGTACAGATACTCTCAGTTATGCTGCAGCGACTCTAGCTCGTTTTCTAGGCCAGAGTTGCCATGTGGTTATTACTGGCAGTCAATATCCTCTCCTGAATATTCAAGGAAATGATACCCGTGAGTTTACCGATGCAATTGATAATCTATATCTTGCATTAGAACAGGTGATTAGCTTACCTGTGGGTGCTTACCTTGCATTTCATCATCAAGTATTTCATGCTCAAACTGTGTTAAAGACACATACGACTGAACTTGACGCTTTTTCCGGTCTTAAAGCTGAGTCTGAATTTACACCTCAGCAAAACGGGTTAATTCTGCAAGATACGCAAATCGAACGTGCAGCATCTTTTCAAATCTTGAATTGGATGATGCAACCTATTGCAACCACTCAGCTCGTTCAACAATTACGAAATTTACTGCCAGCCCCACCTCAATTTTTAGTATTGCAAGGTTTTGGTACTGGAAACATAGCGGTTAATCAAGAGTTACTAGCAACATTAGATGAGCTCTATACACGTGGCTGTGTTCAGATTCTTACGACTCAGGTGACCTTTGGTGGCATTGATCAACGCTATGCAATTAGTGAGTGGACGAAAACTGCAAAAATTGTCATTAGTGATGCACATAGTCATGCAGATCTCTATGCAAAAGCACTTCAAATCTATTTAAAATACTCAACCCCAGAACAGTGGCTCAGCCATTGGAACGAAAATTTGCATTAAATAGAGGTAAAGCCATGCAACGTTATGCAGTCGGTATTGAATTTAGCGGAGTTCAATATCGAGGTTGGCAAACACAACAGCCAGGCGTTGCCAGCGTACAAGAAACTATTGAACGTGTGCTTAGCAAAGTCGCAAATGAGCCTATAGCACTTCATGGTGCTGGTCGTACTGATGCAGGAGTACATGCGACAAATATGGTGGCACATTTCGATACGCATGCCATTCGCCCAGAAACAGGGTGGTTAAGAGGGGCAAACAGCCAACTACCTAAAGATATTTCCATTCAGTGGATTAAACTGATGGATGAAAGTTTTCATGCCCGTTTTAAAGCGACTGCTCGACGTTACCGCTATATTATATATAACACGCCTCATCGCCCTGCACTATTGCATAAACAGGTTACTCACATTTACCAACAGTTAGATGTGAAAAAGATGATTGAAGCAGCTAGTAAATTTGAAGGTACTCATAACTTTGAAAGCTTCCGTGCGGCAGCGTGCCAATCAAATCAGCCTGTTCGACATGTAAAACATTGCCGTTTATTTGAACATGGACGCTATTTGGTTTTAGATATTCAGGCAGATGGTTTTTTACACCATATGGTGCGTAATATTGTTGGGTGTTTACTCGAAATTGGTCAAGGCATGTATGAAGTTGATCATATCGATGCAATGTTTGCTGCACAAGATCGCAAAGCAGCAGGAGTAACTGCCCCGCCAGATGGTCTTTATTTTATTCAGTGTAATTATCCTGAGCAGTTTGATTTGCCACAGCCACCACTTGGACCACATTGGCTAAACTTACCTGAGTAAGCTTAGCCAGCTCTACATATACTTATTTAGCGATGCTGTTTACGTTTCCGGTATTCAACAGGTGTCTCATTTGTCCAGCGTTTGAATGCGCGATAGAAAGTACTCGGTTCAGAGAAGCCTGTTAAATACACAATACGCTCAACACTCTCGTTGGTATTGGCCAAAAGTTTTTTAGCTAAACGGCAACGATAGTCAGAAAGTATTTGCTGAAAACTGGTATTCGCCTCACTTAGCTGAGTGCGTAAGCGGCGTGGGGTAATATTCAACTGAGCAGCAACCGTTTCCAAGGTTGTTTCTCCACTTTCCAGCGTTGAACCAATTGCTCTACGAACTTCACCCACTAGATCATAACGCGCTAATTCTTGTAGTTTTTCAATCGCAAGCTGCTCATGCAATTGCAATAACTCAGGCTCTGCTTGCCAAAGCTGAAAATCTAGAATAGCGGGATCAAAATATAAACGTGTTTCTTTTTGACCTAAACTAACTGGACAGCCGTATACGCGGAAATATTCATCCTCAGCTGCTCCTTCGCTGAAGTTAAAATCGATAAAGATCGGATGAAATTGCCCTTCGGTAATAAATTTAAAAAATCTAAGGATGCCCGAAATTGCACATTCAGAGAAATGCCGATTAACAAGATTATCAGCACCGATCTGCTCGCCATTGGTTAAATAACAGCGCCCTTCTTCAATCACTAGTTTTGCATCAAATGCGTCACTAATGAGGCGCTGATAAGCCAAAGCCCGCTTTAGGCCTTCACCAAAGGTATCACTACTAATAAATAGATGTTCAATGACCTGACCACGATATAAAGGCAAATGCTCGCCTAAATGCAGACCGATATCTGGATCTTTACTGACTTCCTGAGCGGCAGTCCAAAAGGCATACTGTGCACTTAACGGTGTACGTGCATTCGTATCAACCTGATTTAAAGCAACTCCCGCTTTGGTTAATATTTCTTCTGTTGGCAATCCCGCACGACGAATCGCTTGATAGCCAAAGCGTAATACAACTGATGCATCTGTTAGCTGACCCACGCAGTGCCCTTCCATGTAGATACTTCATTGATATTTAGGGCCGTTGACTTTTACGCAATTAACAGTCCCTAATAACTATGATTTTAGATTAGCGTTGATTGACCGAACTGACAACAGAATTAAACTTCTTTTGTGAAAAAAATTACATCTTTTTTTATTAGTCATACTTTAACCAGATGCTTGAGTAGAAGTATGTCTATCTTGTTTTTTTTAAATAAATTGACTATAATTTGCGCCTTTCCAATTTGATCATCAGGTAGGCTATGGCCAATAAAGAGGAACTCATTGAGTTCGAAGGCGTTGTCACCGAAACGCTTCCTAATACGATGTTCCGTGTACGTCTTGAAAACGGTCACGAAGTTATTGCACACATTTCTGGTAAAATGCGTAAACACTATATTCGTATTCTTACCGGCGACAGTGTAAAAGTCGAAATGACTCCATATGACCTCACTAAAGGTCGTATCACGTACCGTGCTCGCTAATTAGTGAATGCAAAAAAGCCACTTCATGATGTGGCTTTTTTATTGCGTTGTTTATTCACTTAAGCGACTGGTTTTACATCCCACCGTTTGGCATTCACGCAATCTTTCTTGCAGCCAATGGTTTCTTTCTTGCGTTGTCTGTAAACGACATTGCACGTCTACACTATTTCTATTTGAATCTGTACACTCAGCATCACGTTGACGTATCCATGCAAGCTGAGATTTCTTAAGAATATTTTTTTGCGCGGTATTTAACTTTACTCGCAATGCTTGATAATTCTTATTCAGATCTGCATCAGCACTCGCATAGATTTTATTTGTACAGTAAATATCATCATAAGTATTGCGGGCACTATCACAGTTATCTGCATAGACGACAGTCATTCCTAAACTGCATAAAAATGCAAAAGCAATTTTTCTCATCGTATTTTCCCTTCGTTTTCTACAAAATTATTATTAGAACGGTTTGAATGTAAGGATAAGTCTAAAGGTAAGTTCACCTTTCATTTATCATAATCTTCCTTTTTTACTTTACAAGTATTCAAATCCAACCTATTGTTCTTTAATAATAAATATAATTTTTTATTGAGATAAAAATGAATATAGATACCCGATGTAAAATTGGCCTATTTTGTTTGATCATAATGAATGTGAACGGTTGTACTAGCCATCCACGCCAATCTATAGATTTACAAGAGTATTTAAAGAGCTTTCTAGGTAAATCTTCTGCAACTATTCGACAGGACATCAATCTACGTAGTCTTGGTTTTCAAGTCGCTAATGCTCCACAGAAAACACCTAATCAACTCATTTATACGATTTTACGTCCATTAAACATCCCAATCCCGATGGTGACTAATGTCGATATGAGAGGTAATTCTGTCGCTATACAGTCAGGTAATCTGGGTGGCAATTCTTACGATGTGAATTTCAACTGCAAAGTTATTTTTCAGCTTAAAAATGATATTGCCGAATCTATTCAATATGTTCAATATGAAGGTAAAGCCTGCTAAAACATAGGCATAAAAAAACGCAGCGTTGAGCTGCGTTTTTTATAAGAAGCTTTTAAGCAAGAGCAGCTACAACTGCCTCACCCATCTCGGCTGTACCCACTTTTGTCATACCTTCAGACATAATATCTGCTGTACGTAAGCCTTGATCAAGTACTTGACCTACAGCATCTTCAATTGCTTTTGCAGCAACTTCTTCACGGAATGTATAACGAAGCATCATTGCAACAGAAAGAATTGTCGCTAATGGGTTCGCCACATTTTGGCCAGCAATGTCAGGTGCAGAACCATGACAAGGTTCATACATACCTTTGCCATTTTCATCTAAAGAAGCTGATGGCAACATGCCGATTGAGCCTGTAAGCATTGCAGCTTCATCAGATAAGATATCGCCAAACAAGTTACCTGTTACGATCACGTCAAACTGTTTTGGCGCACGTACAAGCTGCATTGCAGCATTATCTACATACATATGTGAAAGCTGAATGTTTGAATAACTCGCTTGCTGCAAATCAGTAACTGTTTGCTTCCAAAGTTCTGTTACTTCTAAAACGTTCGCTTTATCGACTGAACAGACTTTACCACCACGTAAACCTGCAAGTTCAAAAGCAACTTTTGCAATGCGCTTAATTTCACTTTCAGAATAAACGTCTGTGTTATAGCCTTGTTTTTCACCGTTTTCGAGTTCACGAATACCACGTGGCTGACCGAAATAGATACCGCCAGTAAGCTCACGAACAATCAGAATATCTAAACCAGCAACAATTTCAGGTTTTAAGCTAGAAGCATCTGCCAATTGCGGATATAAAATCGCTGGGCGTAAGTTAGCAAACAAGTTGAGTTCACTACGAATTTTTAAAAGACCGCGTTCAGGACGGATAGAACGCTCGATCGCATCCCATTTTGGTCCGCCTACTGCACCCAGTAAAATTGCATCAGCTTTTTTTGCCTGTTCGCTCGTTACAGCTGGATACGGTTCGCCATGTGCATCAATTGCCGCACCACCCAATAGGCCATGTTCCCAAGTCAACGATAAATTAAATTTTTCATTTACTGTATTTAATACTTTTTCTGCTGCCCCAACAATTTCAGGACCAATACCATCACCAGCTAAAATTAAAATCTGTTTAGACATGAACTTTTTCCATTTTCCAAAAAACAAGCAGTGTTATGACGACCGCGGTGTTAGTTTTTTCTGTTCAAGGAACTCGCCTAGCCCTGTTGTTACATCAAATGGTCGACAAAAACGGCGAATAACACGCTCATCTTGCTCTAAGTCGACACATAATGGATCTGGTACAGAAACATTCAGCAAACTACCCGAACGGTTAGTTTTGTCTCGGTACATTTTAAATGTATAGCGATGGTTGGCATTAAACTGGTGAATCACATGGATTGTTTCAGCCCGATCTGGAGAAATCGGATAAAAACGGATCACCACTTCATATTGTTTAGCAGGCACAGATAAATATAAACTGTTGGTTTGCCCGAGCACTGAACCGTGCAACCGTACAATTCCTTGATGAATTGCCTGATTACTAATTCGTCGTGTTTGCGCATCCACTACAGTAATATCATTTAGTCGTTCAAATTCACAACTCTTCGCACCCGAACAATATATTGCTGCATTCTGCCCCAAATTTTCTTGTTCAGCCTGCTTAATACGGACAGTATCCACTACATTGTACGTGCTCTGACAAGCACTGAGTGTTATTGCGCACAGGCTCAACAAAAAGCTATGAGTAACGTTCCTCTTCATTGTTCAAGCCCAATCCTCATCTAGTGCATAATTTTAAGGTGTTTTTATGCTTTAGCATGTTAGCAAGAGTTTGAACACTACGCCATGGCTATGTTTAAAATGTACCAAAAGGTTAATTTAACTCTTGGAATACCCAAGGACGAACCTGTTTAGTTTTTTCTTCATAAGCGCGAATTGCATCCGCATTTTGAAGCGTTAAACCAATATCATCCAAGCCATTTAACAAGCAATGCTTGCGAAATGGGTCAACTTCAAATTTAAAAGCTTCACCTGTTGGGGTACGCACTTCCTGAGCCGCTAAATCAATTGTTAATTGATACCCTTCATTAGCAGCGCATTCTTTAAATAACTGATCAACAATTTCCTCTGACAAAATGACAGGTAACATGCCATTTTTGAAACAGTTATTAAAGAAAATATCAGCAAAACTTGGCGCAATAACAGTACGGAAACCGTATTCATTCAATGCCCAAGGTGCATGCTCACGACTTGAACCACAACCGAAGTTAGTACGAGCAATTAAAACATTTGCGCCTTGATAACGTGGTTGATTCAAAACGAAATCCGGATTTTTTGGACGAACTGAATTATCTTGCCCCGGATAACCTTCATCTAAATAACGAAG
Organism: Acinetobacter sp. AOR14_HL; assembly: GCF_027855175.1. NCBI lineage: Bacteria > Pseudomonadati > Pseudomonadota > Gammaproteobacteria > Moraxellales > Moraxellaceae > Acinetobacter > Acinetobacter sp. AOR14_HL. The sequence continues at coordinate 137,032 of NZ_JAKTII010000008.1, forward strand.
TTCATCAAATAAGTTATCGCCAAAACCAGTACGTTTGATTGATTTCAAAAACTGTTTTGGAATAATTAAATCTGTATCAACATTGGCACGATCTAATGGTGCAACGATACCTTGTTCAACTGTATAAGCTTTCATGGTTTGCTCCAGACCGAATTAAAATGAACGAACATCAACAAAGTGACCTGCGATTGCAGCCGCTGCCGCCATTGCTGGGCTCACCAAGTGAGTGCGACCACCATTGCCTTGACGACCTTCAAAGTTACGGTTAGACGTCGATGCACAGTGTTCACCTGGTTGTAATTTATCTGCATTCATTGCTAAACACATTGAACAACCCGGTTCACGCCATTCAAAACCTGCTTCCAAGAAGATTTTATCCAAACCTTCTTTCTCTGCCTGTTGTTTAACTAAACCTGAACCCGGAACAATCATGGCTTGTTTAATGCTAGATGCCACTTTACGGCCTTTAACCACCTCAGCCGCGGCACGGATATCTTCAATACGAGAGTTAGTACAAGAACCAATAAAGACACGGTCAAGTTGAATATCAGCTAATGCCTGACCTGCATTTAAGCCCATATATTGATAAGCACGCGTCCAGTCATTACGTTGAACGTCATCTTTAGCTTGTTCTAAGGTTGGAACAGCTTCAGTTACCGGAATAACCATCTCAGGTGAAGTTCCCCAAGACACTTGTGGTTCAATCTCTGCGCCATTTAATTCAACTACAGCATCAAAGGCAGCATCTTCATCTGAATGCAAAGTGTCCCAGTAAGCAACTGCTTGTTCCCATTGCTCGCCTTTTGGTGCATAGCTACGGCCTTTCACGTATTCAACGGTTTTGTCATCAACAGCAACCATGCCGACACGAGCACCTGCTTCAATCGCCATGTTACATACCGTCATACGTCCTTCAATCGACATATCACGGAACACCTGACCACCAAATTCAATCGCGTAACCTGTACCACCTGCGGTACCAATTTTAGCAATAATTGCCAACACCACATCTTTTGGTGTCACACCTTTGCCTAATACGCCATCTACACGGATTAACATATTTTTAGATTTTTTCTGAATCAAACATTGTGTTGCTAACACATGTTCAACTTCTGATGTTCCAATACCATGTGCCAAACAACCAAAAGCACCGTGTGTTGCTGTATGTGAATCACCACACACTACGGTCATGCCGGGTAAAGTTAAGCCTTGTTCTGGGCCAACGACATGCACAATACCCTGACGGATATCATTAATATTAAATTCAACAATATTAAAGGCTTTACAATTGTCATCTAAGGTTTGAACCTGAATACGAGACGTATCATCTTCAATACCCGCGATGCCTTGCTCACGTTCCTTTTTAGATGTTGGAACGTTATGGTCTGGTGTAGCAACGTTTGCACTTAAACGCCATGGTTGACGACCCGCAAGTTGCAAACCTTCAAATGCTTGTGGACTAGTCACTTCATGCAATAAATGACGGTCAATATAAAGTAAACATGAGCCATCATCACGCTGTGAAACAACGTGGTCATCCCACAATTTGTCATATAAAGTTTTGCCTGCCATGTCGTCTTGCTCCATTGGACTGGGTAATTCTAATCTTTCTTCGATTATAGCCAGAGTTTCACATAAATCTAATTTATCATTTTTATAAATTAGAAAACTTTTTGGAATTAATCATAATCCCTTCTATACACATCAAATTTAATAAATCGTTTTTGTTAATGATTATCATTTGCATAATCAATTTTTAATCTTATACTCTCATCTCTATACTAAAAATATCTAAAGTGGCTAAAGAGAATGATCATGGCTAATATTCAAAAATTCGTTGTAAATAATCAACGTACCTTAAAGAAAACCTTCAGCTATTACATTATGCATATTAGCGTAGCGATGATAGTTGCATACTTTGTAACAGGTAATATCTGGATGGCTTTAACTTTAAGTATGCTTGAGCCAACCGTACAAGCATTTGCTTTTTTCTTTCATGAAAAAGTATGGGCAGCTAAAGACCGCCGCATTTCAGCCTTAGCTGAGAAAGAGACAACGGCTTAGGCTAAGATTAGTGCGGTAATTCATAACTTTCTAACTCGTTTTGCTGCAAGCATGATACGATTTTGGCTTGGCAACTTTAGCCCCTCGATTTTTCTATTCCAAGTTGAGTTGTATTATGAATCTTGCAGCCTTTGAAGCTTTTGTAAAAGTTATGGAAACAGGGTCTATCTCTGTGGCAGCAGATCAATTATTTATTACTCAACCTGCTGTAACCAAACGGATTCACAGCTTAGAAGAATATTTTGGTGTCAAACTATTTGAGTCCGCAGGCCGAGGCGTTCAAGCAACTCATGCTGCTCATTCATTATTACCCAAAGTTAAAAACTGGCTAAATGAGCTTGGAGACATCCATCACACCCTAAGCCATGAGCAAAATCAGGTACAAGGTCGTTTAAAAATTGGAACCAGTCACCACATTGGTTTGCATCATTTACCCGCGCCCCTTAAACACTTTGTTCAGCAATTTCCGCAAGTCACTTTAGATGTGCATTTTGTTGACTCAGAGCAAGCGCATGAAAAAGTGCTTGCTGGTGATTTAGAGTTAGCATTTTTAACACTTCCCCCTTCAGGTGATGAGCGCCTTAACTACATTACCATCTGGAATGATCCTTTAGTTTTTGTTGCTGCCCCTTTTCATCCACTCGCACAAAAAAAGAATCTGACCTTACAAGATTTAATTGAATATCCGAGCTTGTTACCCGCTGCACAAACTTACACTGCTCAAATCACTTTAGCCGAGTTTGAAAAACAAGGGCTTAAACCAAAAATCACCATGAGCAATAACCCGCTTGAGTCTATTCGTATGCTGGTGTCTATTGGTTTAGGTTGGTCAGTTTTACCAAAAACTCTGTTGAATCAGGATATGCAACAACTTGATTTAGATGTAAAAATGAATCGCCAATTAGGCATGGTATGGCATCCTGCGCGCACTCAATCCAGAGCTATGCAGGAACTGATTAAAATGATGCAAGAGTAGTTGAATTATTAGCGACTATATTTTTTAAAAAGGATATAAACCAGAACAGCAAAAGGTAATAGTAAAAATAATACGCCCCAACCAAAGAAAATAGCGGCAAAGATAATACCGAGTAAAGTACCTGAAAATAATAAAAAAATAATGTAAATGAAGAGCTCACCAATGAGTGTGATGAAACCGTCAATCAGTTGCCCACCAAATTCTTCAAGAAGATTACCTTTACGAGTCTTCTTTTCTTCGGTCTCATTCTGATTATCCATCATATCCTCCACACATCATCACGATCGCTTTAAATCGCCCTTACTCTCAATGCAGCAAAAGCGATTTAAATATAAAGCTCTTTTCAAGTTGATAAAAAAGCTCTCATTTGATGCGCATAATTTAATTTATCAAAGCTGCAATAGGCTTCGAATTTGTTGCACCATTTGGTTTTCATCAAGCATATGATGCGGAATGGTCATCGTTAAGAGTTGATCTGATCGAAAATGGCGGTCAACTTCAAGCATAACGTGCGTTTGATTAGGTTCAGCCACGAAAGAAACTTCAACCTCATTAAACCCACTAAACATATGTGAAGAGACAAATTCAAGTTCTTGGTAACAACCAATTGTTGATCTAAAATTTCGCGCAGTAAGTTGACCTTTTTCGACATCAACTGTTGATAAAATAAAGCTACATCGCTGCATGGCCTGTAAAAACATTTGCATAGCGGGAGTTGGCAGAACTTTTAAATAATCACGATCAGTTGCATCTAATCCCCAATCAACATCCATATGAGTTTGAATCCAAACACGTGTACCATTTCTTCGACAAGCGACTTCGGTAATCGGTGTCTCAAATGGTAATTGAATACTGAAAGGGAAAGAATGAGCTTGATGTGCTGGCAATAGAAAACGAGAATTTACCAACCACTCTTGTAAGACCAAAGGTTGATTAAATTCATGGTCACCAGATTCAACTTCTGCCATTGTCATCAACTTCAAATAAAGACCATTAATCTCTTTATCAGATGATCCCCCTTTGAAGCTAATTTCCCCATGCAGTGTCTCGCCTGCTTGCAAGTTTGGATTGTGTAAAACAGTTTCTACCGTTACGCCTTGAAGACCCAAACCAGACATAATTTTATTAAACATTTTTTCTCTAACCTTTCAAATTATTTCATGTCATCTGTAGCAGCATACTTATTCTTAAAGTGCATCATCTCCAGCGAGCGGAATCTTACCCTCTGCAACTTCATTCATAAATTGCTGATAGTCATTTAAATTGCGCTCTGCATACTCCTCTGCATACGCTTGCAATACTTCTACGATCGTACTGCCCTCTCCAAGATATCCCATAAGTACATCAGCATTTCCAGACTTAGCATGGGCATGAGCTAAAGCCAAACCACAACTTTCAGCATACTCATTGAAATACTCATCATCCATATCACTAAGATCAACCGAGATTTTCATATCACGTAACTGACGTACATGAAAATGCTGATTGGGGGTTGAAGAGAATCCAAGGAAGATGTCACTGGCAGCTTGCATAAGTTGCTGACCATGTACCACGCGCTCGCCTTCATGTTTTACTTTTTCTACAAATAACGGACTAAGAATCGATGGATTCGCTTCTTTCATTTGTAAAATTAACGGTTCCCGATCTGCATCTTGAAATAATGCAATCGCGGATCGTGTACCCACACTTCCGACACCAACCACTTTCAAAGCCACATCGGTCCGTTGATAACGATCAAAAAGTACTTGGCGATCATATTTCAAAGAATCACGATATTGCTGAAAGAATACATCAACATCTTTACTGAACGGTTCATCTGCCTTTGGATGCCATAATAACGGCGCATCATCCACAAAATGACGAAATCCTGTATCTTGATCTTGCTGTGTGAGCTTCGGTAAAACAGAATATGCATTTCTCTTCTGCGCTGAATCAAGATGCTTTGCGCGTTTCTTTCTCAGTTTCCGGCATTCAGTGTTTTCTAATAAGGTACTGGCATCAACTTTTTCATACCAAACTTGTAGAGGCGAAAGTTTCGTATTTTCTAATAAGTGCTGACGATAACTATTCAACATCGTTTTAATTGCTTTTAAACCCACTTTATCTGCAAGATCAATATCACGAGCAGCAATCACAAAACTGGTAGCTAAACGCTTTAAATCCCATTCAAATGGGGCAACCAAAGTCTCATCAAAATCATTGATTCCAAACAATAGATTACGCTCTGGACTAGCAAACCCACCAAAATTACTTAAATGACAATCGCCACAAATCTGTTGAAATAAACCTGAATTTACCTGCTCCCAAGCCTGATCAAATAGCATCAAAGAAGGCATACCACGATAAAATGTAAACGGTGAAACGCTCATTCGTTTTGCACGAATTGGTTTGAGCTGCTCTAAACGGCCTTGGTTACTCCAATCATAGATAGTTAAAGCAGTTATACCTTTTGGTCGCTCAGAAAGCTCTGACAGCTGTTCTCTTGGAACTTTTTTACGTTGAGCCTTACCTAATTTGAAGCCTTCGCTTTTATTAAGTAATTTCCCCTGATAGCTATGACGTGTTAAATCAATACTTTCATCATTCCAAAGTTGTTTTGGTAATTTAATTTGTGCTGTTTTTGGCATTATTCTCTCATTTTTAAATTAGAATTTTTTATCTTCTTAAACCTTTACCAAGATAAAATTTATTTTTTATTAGACATATTCATATCTACTTTTGGAACAAGATTTATAAAAAATATTCAAAAAATGATTTTTAAATATAATTAATTAAGAGTTGGAAGACCTCAAAGCTTTGCAAGCTACTCTTCCAACTCCACAATCTTAAATCGACCAGTCTTGAATTTCCCAGCGATTTTCTTGAGCCAGCTTTTCAAGGCGATCATCAGGATTTACAGCAATCGCATGAGTTGCATATTCAAGCAAAAAGCGATCGTTGATTGAGTCTGAATATGCCCAAGATTCAGATACGCTGCGTCCAGCCAACCAGTCGTCGAGACGCGCAAGTTTACCTTTTTGATAACACGCCAAGCCCGCAACTTTACCCGTATATTTTCCATCTGCAACTTCAGCATTGGTTGCCAAAATTTCGGTAATACCAAATTCACGGAAAATAGGCGCAGTAATAAAATCACTTGTTGCCGTAATACCCACAATTGTATGACCTAAATCTTGATGCTTTTTGATTGCATCAAAACCTTTTGGACGCATTTGTGGACGAATAACTTTTTGCATGAACAATTGGTGAAGCTCAGTTAAGTAGTTATTGTCGTGCTTTGTTAAAAATCCAAAGACAAATTCATTATAAGCATAGGGGTCAAGTTGCCCTGCTTTGTAATCTTCATAAAATTTATCATTCATCTGACGATGATGAACCGGATCAACCAAACCTTCATTGACTAAAAATTCACCCCACGAGTGGTCTGAATCGGTATTTAACAAGGTATGGTCTAAATCAAACAACGCCAGTTTCATGAAAATTCTCGTTTAAACTGAAATTTAAGAAAAAAAATGTAAATCTATCTCCGCTAGTCGATAGAAATTCGTTAAGATCGTAGCAATTTAAACATTTTACTTTGATCTTTTCGAGCTGGACATAAAAAAGTGTTTGTCCCCGCGATTAAAGTCAACGATATAGACAATATTTAGGTAGCCAAATGATCGATTCAGAAGGTTTCCGACCGAATGTCGGGATCATTTTGGCAAACGATGATGGACAGGTTTTATGGGCAAAGCGCATTGGTCACAATGCTTGGCAATTTCCACAAGGAGGCATTCAGTTTGGAGAAACCCCTGAACAGGCACTTTTTCGAGAACTGAGAGAAGAAATCGGCTTATTGCCCGAACATGTCCAGATTATTGCGCAAACCAAAGGATGGCTGCGTTATCGTTTGCCACATAGGTACATTCGGTCAGACTCTGACCCCGTATGTATCGGACAGAAACAAAAATGGTTTTTACTGAAATTGACTGCGCATGCAAGAAATATTCAGTTAGACCTCTCTGACCCACCCGAATTCGATGAATGGCAGTGGGTTAGCTATTGGTATCCTCTTGGACAAGTGGTGAACTTCAAGCGTGATGTTTATCGCAAAGCCATGGTGGAGTTGTGTACACAGTTGCCGATGCAACAATTACCCTAAAAATCATTTATCTAGCAAATGATTTTTATTGAAAGTGCTGTTATAAATACATTCATAGTCTAAAAAATACTGGAGTATACATCCATGTCAAACATGCAACTCGACACTCTACGGCGCATTGTCCAAGAAGTTAATGCGTCCGTCAGTTTGCATGAATCATTAGACACCATGGTCAATCAGGTTGCTGAGGCCATGAAAGTGGATGTTTGCTCTATTTATTTACTCGATGAACGCAATCAGCGCTATGTATTGATGGCCTCTAAAGGCTTAAATCCGGAATCTGTGGGCCATGTTTCACTGCAACTCGGTGAAGGCTTGGTCGGTCTGGTCGGGCAACGTGAAGAAATAGTTAACCTTGACAATGCACCAAAACATGAGCGTTTCATGTATTTACCTGAAACAGGTGAAGAAATTTACAACTCATTCCTCGGCGTACCTGTCATGTATCGCCGTAAGGTTATGGGTGTTTTGGTTGTACAAAACAAACTTCCACAAGATTTTAGCGAAGCAGCCGAGTCATTTTTAGTTACTTTGTGTGCCCAGCTTTCTGGTGTTATTGCCCATGCTCACGCGGTTGGAAATATTGACGTATTTCGGAAACCAAGTAATGGCCCTGCCTATAAAACCTTTCAAGGTGCTTCAGGTGCAGGCGGTGTTGCTTTAGGTCGCGCTATTATTTTATATCCACCTGCCGATTTGGGTTCAGTACCTGACCGTGAAGCAGAAGATATTAGTCATGAACTTCGACTTCTAGATCAAGCCATTTCATCAGTTCGTTCAGAGATTCGTTCTTTAGATGAAAAAATGCATGATTCATTAATGGCAGAAGAACGCGCTTTATTTAGTGTTTTCTTAAGAATGCTAGATGAAAATGCATTGCCGGCAGAAATTAAAGAACTCATTCGTGACGGGCATTGGGCACAAGGTGCTGTGCGCCGTGTCATTGAAAAGCACACTGCCCTATTTGCACAAATGGAAGATGACTATCTTCGTGAGCGAGTTTCTGATCTTAAAGATTTAGGCCGACGTATTTTAGCCTCGTTGCAAGAAGAAGATTCTAGCCACCGTGAGCTCAGTCCAGACAGTATTTTAATTGGTGAAGAAATTAGTACTGCGGCACTAGTCGAACTACCAGTTGATAATATTGCGGCGATCGTAACCTCCGAAGGTGCTGCCAACTCACACATGGTGATTGTAGCTCGAGCACTAGGAATTCCAACTGTGGTTGGCGTCACTGAGCTGCCAGTTAATACACTCGATGATGCAGAAATGATTGTGGACGCCTATCAAGGTCGTATTTTTGTAAATCCTCCACGTCGTTTACGCCAACGATATAAAGAAATTCAAAAAGAAGATGAGCAGATCGCAAAAGATCTCAAACAATACGAGACAAGAGAAGCGATTACTCCAGATGGTGTATCTGTTCCACTTTATGTAAACACAGGCCTTATGATTGATGTGGTTCGCGGTGTACAACGCGGAGCTCAAGGTGTGGGTCTATACCGAAGTGAAATTCCATTCATGTTAAGGGAACGTTTCCCGGGTGAAGAAGAACAGCGAGCAATCTATCGTCAACAATTGAGTCACTTTGCCAACAAACCTGTGGTGATGCGAACTCTGGATATTGGTGCCGATAAAGACTTGCCTTACTTCAGTATTGAAGAAGAAAACTCGGCATTAGGATGGCGTGGTATTCGTTTCACACTCGATCATCCCGAGATTTTTTCGTCACAAATTCGCGCAATGCTCAAAGCAAGTATTGGTTTAAATAATTTGCATATTTTATTGCCAATGGTGACTACAGTAAGTGAAGTCGAAGAAGTACTTTATTTACTTGAGCGTGACTGGATGGCGGTGCAAGAAGAAGAGCAAGTTAAAATTACCAAGCCAAAAATTGGAATTATGGTTGAGGTACCAAGCGTACTACTACAAATTGATGAGTTTGCTGAACTTGTCGATTTCTTCTCGGTCGGTTCAAATGACTTAACTCAGTATTTACTTGCAGTTGACCGTAATAATCCACATGTGGCAAACGTTTACTCGCACTTCCACCCATCCGTTCTACGTGCTTTAACTCGCTTAGTTAAAGAATGTCATGAATACAAAAAACCTATTAGTATTTGTGGTGAAATGGCAGGTGATCCATTATCGGCAATTCTGCTCATGGCGATGGGCTTTAACACCCTTTCAATGAGTTCGAGTAACATTTTGCGAGTACGAAAAGCAATTTGTCATGTACCTATGACAGATGCACAAAAACTACTTGATGATGTCATGAAAATGAATAATCCACTCATTGTGAAAAGCTGGCTTGAGTATTATTTTAAAACTCACGGTTTAGCAGATATGGTCAAATCAAATCGAATCGTAAATGTTTAATATATAAACAATAAAGGAGAGCAATGCTCTCCTTTATTTATTTTAGATAGCTTCTACGATTACTGAATATAAAAAGTTCTTTTCACTCTCAGTTCTACCCTACTTTTTTAATTAAACAAAAATACAATCGGTTTTTCAAATCAATACTGACAGTTTAATCCATTTGAAAAATAAGACTTCTACTTCTAGTATATTTAAAGAGCGTTATTAAAAGATCTTACGTTGTTCCAACAATTGAAGAGGTAATTTTATGCATCATTATTTACAGCCTTCAGCTTATTTTTCCTCTTGTTTTTTCACCTTCATACAGTAAATTGGAGGAATAACAATTAAAGGAATCTGATGCATTATTAAATAAAAAATAATGAGCTAACATCTCAGTGAAAAGAATTTTTAAACGGTTTCTCTCACCATTTGTTTACTCATTTCTTTATTTGATAAACATGAGTTTTTAACCCAGAAGTCCAGGAAAATGAGCCCTACTATTTTATCAAGAGCTCAATAATTATTACCCAGAGAGAATATAACCATGTCAGACGAATCAAAATGTCCTTTTTCAGGTCATAACTCAAAACCGGAAGCAACGGTCGGTGGTGGTACGCCTAGTTTACATTGGTGGCCAAAACAATTACGCGTTGACTTGCTCAACCAACATTCAGAACGTTCTAATCCACTTGGTAAGGATTTTGATTACCGCGAAGAATTTAAAAAAATTGACTACTACGCACTCAAAGCTGATATCAAAAATGTGTTAACCGATTCCCAAGATTGGTGGCCAGCCGATTGGGGAAATTATACAGGCTTATTTATTCGTTTAGCATGGCATGCTGCTGGTACATATCGTATGGGCGATGGCCGTGGTGGCGCTGGTCGCGGCCAACAACGTTTTGCACCATTAAATAGTTGGCCTGACAATGCGAGCTTAGATAAAGCACGCCGCTTGCTATGGCCAGTTAAACAAAAATATGGTCAAAAAATATCTTGGGCAGATTTATTTATTCTTGCAGGTAACATTGCGCTTGAATCTTCTGGCTTCCGCACCTTTGGTTTTGGTGCTGGTCGTGAAGATGTTTGGGAACCAGACAACGATGTAAACTGGGGCGATGAAAAAGAATGGTTAGCTCATCGAAACTCTGAAGCATTGGAAGGCAGCAATCTAGCTGCAACTGAAATGGGTCTAATTTATGTAAACCCTGAAGGTCCACAAGCCAGTGGTGACCCTAAATCGGCTGCACCATTTATTCGTGCGACTTTCGGCAACATGGCAATGGATGATGAAGAAATTGTTGCATTGATTGCTGGCGGTCATACCTTAGGTAAAACTCACGGTGCTGGCTCTGCTGACCATGTTCAGGCTGATCCTGAAGGAGCACCAATTGAACAAATGGGCTTTGGCTGGTCAAATAGCTTTGGCACAGGTGTTGGTAAAGATGCGATCACTTCTGGCTTAGAAGTTATTTGGTCACAAACTCCAACCCAATGGAGCAATTACTTCTTTGAAAACCTATTCAAATACGAGTGGGTACAAGAACGTTCACCTGCAGGCGCAATTCAATGGGTAGCAGCAGATGCTGAAGCGATCATTCCAGATCCATTCGACCCATCAATTAAACGTAAGCCAACAATGCTCACTACAGATTTGACCTTACGTTTTGATCCTGAGTTTGAAAAGATCTCTCGTCGCTTCCATAACGACCCACAAGCTTTCGCCAATGCTTTTGCCCGTGCATGGTTTAAATTAACTCACCGCGATATGGGTCCAAAAGCACGTTATTTAGGTCCAGAAATTCCTGCTGAGGATTTAATTTGGCAAGATCCATTACCGACTGCAAGCGCTATACCATCTTCTGCTAGCATTGCGGATGCTAAGGCAAAAATTGTTGCGCTGGGACTATCTGCTGGAGAGTTGGTTTCTCTTGGTTGGGCTTCAGCCTCAACTTTCCGTGGTGGAGACAAACGCGGTGGTGCAAACGGCGCCCGCATTGCTTTATCGCCACAACGTGATTGGGAAGTAAACCAAAAAGCGGTTGAGACTTTAACTAAAATTGAAGAAATCAAAGCATCAACTCAATTGTCATTAGCTGATTTAATTGTTCTCGCAGGTAACGTTGGTGTAGAGCAAGCTGCTCAAGCGGCAGGTTTCAATATTAGCATTCCATTTGCCCCTGGTCGTGTTGATGCTTTACAAAGTCAAACTGATGTCGAATCTTTCCAATTACTCCTCGGCCTTGCTGATGGTTTTAGAAATTGGAAAAAAGAGGGAGTTAATGCAGCAACTGAAGCATTATTAATTGATAAAGCACAGCAACTAACTTTGACTGCACCAGAGTTAACTGCATTGGTTGGTGGGTTACGCGTACTAGGTACCAACTGGGATGGTTCACAACACGGCGTATTCACTCAGCAAGTTGGTGTACTCAGCACAGACTTCTTCACGAACCTACTCGACATGTCTACGGTGTGGGCACCTGTTGACTCATCAAACGAAGTATTTGAAGGCAAAGACCGTAAAACAGGTGCAGTAAAATTTACTGCAACACGTAATGACTTAGTCTTTGGCTCAAACTCAATCTTGCGTGCCTTAGCAGAAGTTTATGCTCAGGCAGATGGTAAAGAAAAATTTGTTCAAGACTTTGTTGCGGCATGGACTAAAGTCATGAATCTTGACCGTTTTGACTTAGCTTAATTTAGGTCAAAATAATAAAAAGCCAGTTCAATTTGAACTGGCTTTTTAAATTTAAATATAAAATTATCTAGTAATTACACAGTTAATTTATGCCCTTCACGGATGCAATAAAAAGGATTCGCAAGCTTTGACGAAGCTTTAATTGCTTGTCCAAGAGCATGTTCTGGATCTTCCCGACCTTCATCAGTCAACTGGAAAGTCCGATAATGAATCGCAACAGAACGATGGGCCTGTAAATCAAAGTGTGCATGTAGTGCATCTTGTGGATTCATGTGGACATAGCTCATCAAGGCCCGTGGCTCATAAGCACCTATTGGAAGCAAAGCAACACGTGGCGCCCCATAACGTGCATGTATTTGTTTGAAATGCCCTGCATAACCAGTGTCCCCTGCAAAGAAACAATGACCTGTTTTAGCAACAACCGAAAAGCCTCCCCAGAGTGCTTTATTTTGGTCACGTAGACCACGGCCCGATCCATGCTGTGCAGGTGTATAGATTATTCTTAATTCGTGATAGGGAATTTCTTGCCACCAATCCATCTCAATCACATGAAATTCTTTTGGTAGATAAAAACCATTCCCCAATCCCGTGTAAATCGGCATTGCAAATTTTTTATGCAACCAATCGAGTGTAGCCAGATCCATATGGTCATAGTGATTATGGCTGAGTAAAACACCATGAATAGTCGGTAATTGCTCTAACGCAAAACCCGCAGGGCATACACGGCGTGGTCCACGACCATGTAAAGGGCTTGCATAATCACACCATACTGGGTCAGTAATAAAGTTATAAGGTCCGATCTGAATTAATACTGTAGCATGCCCAACAAACCAAACTTGCCAATCATCCAAATCTGCATGTGGTCGATTTTGAGGTAAAGCCACAGCTGTATTTATGCGGGTTTCATATTCACTTTGAATATCAACATTCCATGTATAAGACTCACGAGTAGCTAACCAACGTAACAGCTCTTTTGAGCCTCTAGCCGGTAATTTAGGTTGTTGGTTATAAAAACGTGTATCTGATTCATGCCCTGACTCGGGATGATAAAAAGGAGGTTTTATCCATGTATGCGTCCAACAGGACTGAGTCGGCAATTGATATGTTAATGTCGGCTTGTCTTTCATGGGCTTTTCTATGCTTTAGCATCGGCAGAATGGATGTGTTCAGGTTTCTATCTTAACAATTAAAACAAATTAAGCTATGGCACTTACACTTATTTATCATATAAATATCCCTTTTATTGTGGTCACAGCCAACATAAGTTGAATTAGCTTGCCATAAAAAATACATAGATGTGTTGGGTTTATGCGTCGATAATTACCATTCTTATTAAGAGCACTTGTATAACATAACAATCATAAGTCACGTGAAGTTGTCAGAGAATTGCCCTGTTTTGCCTTAGTAGGCCTTACTTTTCTAATTTAAAATGTTTTGACAACTTATAGAACAAAATATTTAGTAACACTTAAAGCTGATTCATTCTGACAGAATTCATATTTTATAATATTAATTTATTCCTCTTCATTTTTGCATAATATGAGAATTACTCATATTAATATTTAAAACATTTAAACATTTCTTTGATTAAGTAAAGATAATGCATTTAACATCTAACAATTAATATATTTTATGAATTATTAAAATCCAGCTTCCCATATTAAATACTTAATGAAAATTTAAATTCCATTTATTTTATAAATACCTAAAGTATCTTCACGCTATATCCCTTTATGCTTTATACTTCACATAAATCATAGTAAGACATTTTTTGGATTAGTCTTATGGAACTACGCCACCTCCGATATTTCATTACCGTTGCTGAAGAATTAAATTTTAGTAAAGCCGCTCTTAAACTTTTTACCGCACAACCCTCCCTTAGCCAACAGATTAAAGATTTAGAAGAAGATGTTGGTGTACGACTTTTAAATCGCACTAAACGTAAAGTTGAGTTAACCGAAGAAGGCGTAGTATTTTTAGAACATGCTCGCCTTACCCTTGCTCAAGCTGAAAAAGCAGTTGCTCTGGCAAGACAGGTTTCTAAAGCTAAACAGCAACTATTGCGTATCGGTTTTGTCCCCATTGCAGAAATGAAAATTTTCCCTTACGTTCTTCCTAATCTGCGACTACAACACCCCGATCTCATCATTGAATTATCTAACCTAAACAATACTGAACAAATTAAAGCCTTAAAAAAAGGCGAGTTGGACATTACCTTTACCCGAGAAAATACAGATAGTGATGATATCCAAAGCCAATTTGTTTTGACTGAACCCTTGATTTTTTTACTTCCTAAAAATCATCCACTTACTCAATATGACCGAATTCCTGTCCATGCCTTACAAGGCGTTGATTTTATTATTCCTGCTGCCGAGCAGTCACAAACATTACATAACACTATTCTAGACTTTGCCAAAACTCACAATATTGACCTCAATATTGTTCAAAAAGCAGATAGCATGTTGTTTAATATTAACTCTCTTGGTTCTGGATTAGGTTGTACAATTTTACCTGCTTACGTGGCACCTTTAGGAATCAAAAATACGGTAGTCCGCCCGCTTGATATCGAGTTACCAACACTGGATTTATTCGTAAATTACCGTAAAAACTCACAGTCTTTAGGCGTCCAAAAGTTCATTGATCAACTCACTAAAGTATTTCATCTGGATAAAAACTTAACTCACACTTAATCAGAAAAGCTATATTTTATTTTTAAGTAGATGATTAATAAGAACACCTTTATAAAAAGTATAAGTAAATATTATTTTTATTTATTTTATACTTTTTATAAACATTTTAGCCCATGGTTTTGTTCTATTTTACCTACTCAGCAAAAGTAGATACCTCTTAAATATAATTGAAAATCTTGGAATAAAATCTATATAAAACTGGATATTATTTTCACCATTTAATAAAAAATAATATATTTACCATGTGGTAAAAGGAGATTAGGGAAAATGGTTGCAGTATTTCAACATCTTGGACGTAGTGTACTAAACCGCCCTCACTTCTTTATTGCTTTATTTATGGGACTTATTACAGCAAGTATTCTGACATGGTTAACTTCATGGAAATGGTCAACTATTTTATTAGTCAGCTGGAATGCTTCTGTTAGCGTATATCTATTATATATTTTGCAACTTATGAAAAGTTGCGATCATTCAAAAATGCAACAGCAAGCAAAAAAACAAGATGAAAGCAAATGGGTCATTATGCTGATTGTTTTATTGGCCTTAGGCATGTGTTTAGTTGCTATTCTAATCCAACTCTCACAGCTTCCTTCTGAGAGTTCTGCAAAGCTAGGGCATGTAGCTTTAGCTTTACTAACAATTGTTTCTGCATGGCTGTTTATGCATAGCGTTTTTGCCCTACATTACGCACATGATTTCTATATGGCTTTGTCTAGAAATGAAGAAAATGGCGGTTTAGATTTCCCTGGAACAGAACATCCTACTTACCCTGATTTTTTATACTTTAGTTATATTATTGGCACTTCTGCCCAAACTGCCGATGTTTCAATTACCACAAAACATATGCGGCTTTTAAATTTATTTCACGCCGTGTTGTCATTTGGTTTTAACACCACAATTTTAGCGATTTGTATTAACGTTGCTGCTGGCTTTCTTACCAACTAAAACTTTTATTTCGAAAATAAAAAAGTCACCCAAATGGGTGACTCTTAATGGTATAGGTTTATACCAATGTACCCATACTGCTTTGCTTTAAGCCTTCGCGTTGTTTGATGGTCTCAACATAACGCGTAATGGCAGGATGGGATTCAATCGCCCCCATTTTTAATTGCCATAAGAGCATTGCTCCAACACTTACATCTGCCGCGGTAAATTGTTCACCACATACATACGGATTTGCTTCACTCAAGCCTTGCACTAAAGCTTGATAAGCATCGTTATAATCACCATAGCCAACAAACATTTTTTGCTCAGGCGATACCTCTATTCCGAGGGCTTTATCAACGCCTGCAGCTTCCCATGGACCTGCCATTACAAATAACCAGCGATAGTACAAACCACGTTTAGGATCATCTAATGCCGGAGCCAACCCCTTGTCGAAAAATTTATCAGCCAGATAAGCACAGATTGCGCCTAGCTCATAAATAACGACATCACCATCCACCAATGCTGGCACTTTTCCAAAAGGGTTAATTTTTAAATATTCTGGTGATTTCATTTCAGTCTTATATGCAACTTCAATGCGTTCACATTCAACACCTAATTCGACTAAAAGCCAGTCGATCACAACACCACGCGACTCTTTGTTAGTATAAAGTTTAAGGCTCATTTTTATGGCTCCTTGTTTATCGTGGGTCCTAGTCTACAAAATCTCTTTGTCAGTTTTTGTCAGTAGTCTGCGATTCTTGTGCCCACCACTGCTGAAATAGTTGTTGCTTAAATGATGGGTATAATTCTTGGCTTAAACTCAGCTGTTGAATACGATCGAGTCTAAAATGTCTAAAATCCTGCCTGAGTTCACACCATGCAGCCAACACAATTTTGTCATTAAAATATCCCAAGGCAAAAGGCCACAAGGTTCGAACACTACTTCGTTGCTGCTCATCATGATAATGCAGCGAAATTTTGACTTGCTGCCGAATAGCTAAACGCACCTGTTCGACTCGATTTTCATCTACAGGCAGCCACGTATTAAACGCTCTTAAAGTCGTTTGCTGTAATAAATATTGTCGATGCTCGGGCAAAACAGAATTCAATTTAGCTAATACTGATGTAGATGCCGATTGTAACGATTGATCTGGCACACTCTTCAACCAATACAATGCCAAAAAAATAGCTTCGACTTCATTTTCATTGAGCGTCATTGGTGGTAATACAATATCTTCTTTAAGCTGAAAACCGATACCTGCCGATGCCTCAATTTCTACGCCCTGCTCACGTAAGCTATCAATATCCCGATAGATACTTCGCACACTAATTCCCATACGCTCAGCGAGAACTTGTGCTGTGATTGGATAACGCGCTTCACGAAGTTGTTGTAAAAGGTTTAATAGGCGAATAGAACGGCTCATATCTCTCTTCTTATTGTTTTATTTAACTTTAGTTCAGGGGGAAATCAATTCCCCCTTTTTGTATTATTCTAAATTAAGCCACATCTATTGTAGGTAACTGAGCATAACCGTTTAGGAAGCGATGAAGCTCTTGAACATCCTTGGCAATCGTTAAAGGCTGGAATTGTTGCAGCACTTCAATCGAATGAACTCCATAACCAACACCAATTCGTGGCATGTCTAACCGCTGAGCCATCTCAAGGTCATAGCTACTATCACCAATCATTACCGCACGCTCAACACTCACCCCAGTGACTGTTAATATTTCTTGCAACATGAGCGGATCTGGCTTCGATCGAGTTTCATTGGCTGCTCGAGTCACATCAAAAAGATGAGTACTCTGTGTTTTTGCGATTACACGATCCAATCCACGACGGTTTTTACCCGTTGCGACTGCAAGTTTTAAACCTTGAGCTTTTAAGTCATGTAAGAGCTCAGCAACACCATCGAACCATGCATCATTTGTAGAATTCGCAATATAGTGATCGCCATACGCTTTTAAAATTGAATCATGCAACTCAGGTGCTTCTGGGAATAAGGTTTGCATGACTTCAGGCAAGCCTAAACCAATAATACTTTTTGCTGCTTCATCGGTTAAAGGTAATTCATGCTGCTCTGCGGCATGTTGCAAGCTCGCAACAATCTGTCCAACAGAGTTATATAAAGTCCCATCCCAGTCAAAAATAACTAATTCGGTTTTTAGACTCATTTTGCCACTCTCAAAGCCTTTAATAACTGGGTCATGTCTTCTGGTAACGGTGCTTCAATCGGTGGATAACCCGGAATATCTAAACGCATCGCATGTAAGCATAGACGACGTGCTTCAGGGCCAGTGTACACAGTAGTGTGCCCATATTTATCATCGCCAATCAGCGGGTGTCCAATACTTAAACCATGCACACGGATCTGATGAGTACGGCCTGACAAAGGTGATGCATGAATTAATGTTGCATTTTTAAAGCGCTCTGCTACAACCCATTCGGTTTTACTTGGTTTACCATCTTTAGTCACACGTACACGACGCTCACCATTTGCCAGTTCATATCGCAATAAAGGCGCATCAATCAGTTGTTTATCTAGGCTCACTTGACCTTTAACAATCGCAGCATAGGTCTTACGAATTTTGTGCTCACGCAACATATCTTGTAGTAGTTTTAAAGTGCTACGTTTTTTACTAATCATGACCAGACCTGAAGTATCACGGTCAATACGATGAATAAGTTCTAAATATTTTTTGCCGGTCGCTGCGCGTAATGCCTCAATCAAACCATATGCCATACCACTGCCACCATGGACAGCAATACCTGAAGGCTTATTAACAACTAATAGACCTTCATCTTCATAGACGATACGGCTTAACAAGCTTTGTGCTACATTGTCACTAACAGGAGCGGTTGTTTCATCTTTTTGTTCATAACGAATTGGAGCAACACGAATCTGATCACCAATCTCAAGTTTAGTCTCAGCTTTAACACGTTTTTTATTTACTCGAACCTGACTTTCACGAATCAAACGATAAATACGACTTTTAGGTACACCTTTTAAACGCGAGAACAGGAAATTATCAATTCGCTGTCCTGCTTGATGTTCATCCACCTCAAACCAAGTGACACTTTGCCATTGCTGTGTAGAATTCATACTAATATTTAAACCTGAAATTTTGCTAAATTTGATTAATAAATGACCGTTTAGCTTAGTTTTTTCACAAGAAATCTAAGCTTAGCCCATAGGCAGATGCTGCAAGGTTTGATATAGTCAGCGCACGGATACCGCCGTAAGTGAACATCTAATAGGGAATTTCCCTGATTGAAACCTCAATCAAAATGATGCTTTCACCATCAGCTCGGATAGGTCCTAAAGAATTATGCCGACGCCGAAGGCTTATTATATCGGCAAAATGACAAACTGTTGCGTTTAATTCAGTTTGTTCAAAAAAATATGTTACCAACTCTAGTTGGTTATGGAACGTAAACTGATACACATCAGACAAATCGCTCCTTAATGTTGCCTTCAGGCTAAAGCGTTGATGCATTGGAACTGCCGAAAGCACCGATACGATGAACATTCCGTATCAAACTTCTAAAAAGAAGTCACTTCGCGCACAATGACAGTGAAAGTCATTAACCAATGTACCGCTCACCCGCCAGTGAAGCACTAAGGAAGTCCGATTTAAAGGTTGAAGCAGTATTGCCTACATCACAGACGAGAATCGAAGTTCAGGCTAAATGTAGCCGGTAACAGATGACTCAGACCACAAATATTTTGAGATCTGGGAAATGATCCGTCATGTTCGATGTTCGTTCAGAACCTTTAAGTTTGTGCGATATGTTTGTGTGGGTCACTATTAGGTGTCACACCCATGAAACGTATGTTGATTAATGCAACTCACGCAGAAGAAGTCCGCGTTGCACTTATCACTGGTAATCGTCTTTACGATTTTGATTTAGAAAATCGTACCCGAGAACAGAAAAAATCCAATATCTATAAAGGCCATGTAACCCGCGTAGAACCTTCTTTAGAAGCTGTGTTTGTTGAATATGGCGCAGGTCGTCAAGGCTTCTTGTCTATGCGTGAAATTGCGAACAGCTATTTCCAAGCAGACCCGCGACAAACTTCAAACATTCGTGAACTCATCACTGAAGGTACTGAATTACTTGTTCAGGTTGAAAAAGAAGAACGTGGTAACAAAGGCGCAGCCCTCTCTACATTCATTTCACTTGCAGGACGTTATTTGGTTCTTATGCCAAACAACCCGAAAGGCGGTGGTATTAGCCGTCAAATTTCAGGTTCTGTACGTGAAGAATTAAAAGAAATTTTAGCTTCTTTAAATTTACCTCGCGGCATGAGTGTTATTGTGCGTACCGCAGGTATTGGCCGTACTCAAGAAGAATTACAGTTAGATTTACAGCATTTGCTTGACCTTTGGGCACAAATCCAAGGCACAGCAAGTTCTGGTCCGTCTCCAATGCTTGTTCACCAAGAAGCTGGTGTAGTAACTCGTGCTATCCGCGATTACTTACGTGATGACGTTGCAGAAATTTTAATTGATAGTGAACAAGCTTATAACGAAGCTTATAACTTTGTTAAAGCAGTAATGCCTCGTCAATTAGACAAACTTAAAACTTATACTTTAAACGAGCCATTGTTTGCTCATTTTGGTATTGAAAGCCAAATTCAAACTGCTTATGAGCGTGAAGTAAAACTTCCTTCTGGTGGTTCAATCGTAATTGACCAGACCGAAGCTTTAGTTTCAATCGACATTAACTCTGCGAAATCGACTCGTGGACATGATGTTGAAGAAACTGCGCTTAATACAAACCTAGAAGCAGCAGAAGAAATTGCTCGCCAACTTCGTCTTCGTGACATTGGCGGTTTAGTTGTGATCGACTTTATTGACATGACTAAAGAACGCAACCAACGCATGGTTGAAGCAAAACTTCGTGAAGCAACACAAAGCGACCGTGCACGTATCCAGTTTGGCCAATTATCTCGTTTTGGCTTAATGGAAATGAGCCGTCAACGCTTACGTCCATCACTTGAAGAAGCAACTGGATATGTTTGCCCACGCTGTCATGGCACAGGTATGGTCCGTGACCTACGCTCACTTTCGCTTTCAATTATGCGTAAAGTAGAAGAAATTGCACTTCGTGAACGTCACGGTGAAGTACAAGTAGAAGTTCCTGTTGAAATTGCAGCGTTCTTACTCAATGAAAAACGCCATAGCCTTGTTTATTTAGAACAAACTTCTAGTGTTCGTGTGACTATTTTACCTCACCCACACTTAGAAACACCTCATTATGAAATTCAGTACAATCCAGATGGATTTGCACCATCTAGCTATGAGCGTACTGAAGCAACTCGTTCAAGCGAGAAAGAGTTAGGTTATGAATCTTCTGAATGGCATTTAGAAGAAGCAGATCATGGCCATACTCATGCAGCTCCTGCTGCAAACAACACAGCCGGTCAAAAGAAAGTAAATCAACCAGCTCAACCTTCTGCTGCTCAACCAAGCACTCAAAAAGCAGCGAGCCCTTGTGCATGGTTAGAGAACCTTTTTGTTCAAAAACAAGCTAAAACTGTTGACCAATCTCGTTCGGCACAGAACGCTGCTGCGTCAATTGAACAAATGGTGAATACTGGCGCTGTAAGCCGTGGCCAGTTTGGACAAGTCGTAGTACCAGCAGTTGCTGAAGTTGTTTCGGCGCCATCTAACAATGCTTATATTTCGCAATCTCCTGCTAAACAGGAAGTTCGTGAGAATGTTGAAAAAGACGAGAAAGTACAACAACGTCCAAACAACAAAAAACGTAAGCACAAAGAGCAACGTGAACAACATCACCACACTCAAGAGCCACAACAACAGCAGCAACAACCACAACAGGTTCATGAAGAAGTTGTACAGTTATCACGTCAAGAACAACGTGAGTTAAAACGTCAACAAAAACGTCCGCACCCTGATCAGCCACATCCACAACATCAAAATGATGGACAACAAACTGAAAATGCCGTGCCGCGTCGTGACCGTAATAATCAACAACGTCCGAACCGTCCAAATCGCCACCGCGATCCAAGCGTATTAAATGAAAATCAAAATGCGCCGGCACCAGTAGTTGTTGATGAGAAACAAATTAAGGTTGATTTGATTGATGCTCCAAAGCATGAAGTCATGAATACAGCCTTAGTGATCAATGTTGATCAGGCACAAAGCGAAATTATCGCTTTAACTCCTGAGCAGCCTGTTAAACGTACTGAAACAGCACCTGTTGTTGAAGTCGTTCAAGAGCCAGCTCCAGCACCTGTTGCTGTTGTAGAAGAGGCAGTAACTGCTGAAGCAGAAGAAACTACTCCTCCTCCAGCACACAACAAAAATCAACCGCAAATTCAACGTGCGAGTAATGATCCTCGTATGCGTCGCCGTGAACAACGCAACGCAAAACGTGCCAAAGCTGCGGTACCGTCTATTGCCCCATCGCAAATTCCAACTTTGGCGCAATACACAATTGGTAGCTTGATTCGTCATGTTTATGGTGAAGACTGCACTGTATTGATTGAACAGTTTGGTTTAGTTCCAACGTTTAATCGTGCATTGCTAAAATTTGCAGAACAGTACGCAAGTACTCTAGTAACAGAAGTCGCGTCTGATGCTGAAGACAAGAAGCCTGTTACTCGTGATGCAGAGCTTCCAAGCAACAAACCATCACAAGAAGCAGAGCCTGCGCCTGTACTTGCATTGACGCCACAAAAAGAGTCGACACCACGTGTTGCTAATGATCCACGTGAACGTCGTCGTTTAGCAAAACTTGCTGCTGAACAAGCTTTTGAGCAAGTTAAACAACAACACTCTGCACCAGAAGAAGCTGCTCCTGTAGCTCCGGTTGTTGAAGAAACTGTTGTTGCTCCTGTTGCTGAAACGCAAGCACCTGTTGAGTCAAAACAACAACCGCTTGAGCTTGATCAGGTGACTGAAGTAGCGCAAAGCGAAACAAGTGCAGAAGAAGCACCAGCGACAACTGTGGTTGAAGCTCCGGCTGTGAAACAACCGAGAGCAAAAGCCAAAGCAGCCACTGAACAAGCTGTAGCACCAGTAGAAGCTAATGCAGAGGTTGAATCAGAAGATTCTAAGGCAGATCTGGACAAACCAAATCGCCCTCCTCGTCGTCCTCGTGGTCGTCCACCAAAGAAAGCAAATCCTGTAGCTGAGTAAATCATTTGCTCAATTGCAGCTAATTTAAACAAACCTAGTCATTTCGATGACTAGGTTTTTTTTGTTATTTTTAACCAATTAGGTTGATTGCACTAGAAGAAAAGTTTTAAAAGCATGGTGAACCATGAAAAATACTGTACTTTTGCCAACGCAACCTTTTTTGGATTGATCGAAAAATAAATAGGATTGATATGAGCCAGACAACACAGACCGATATCATTACGCTTGGTGATGTTGCAACAAGACTTCCTAGCTTCATCCCCAAAGTACCCCATATCCTGAATGGTCTTAAACAGGCTTACTTAAGAACAGCAAATACACCAACGGGATTAGGTGTAGCTTTTGAAAAAGCTGTTAAGCGAAATCCGCAAGGTATTGCATTATTATTTGAAGATCAAAGTTATTCTTATGAAGCTTTAAATGAATGGGCTAACCAGATTTCTCACTATTATCTATCTCTCGGGGCGCGTAAAGGTGACGTGATTGCCGTAATGGTTGAGAACCGTTCTGAGCTTATTGCCACGATTGTAGGTTTAGCTAAAATCGGAGTAACTATTGCGCTGGTTAACACTTCACAAGTCGGTAAAGTGCTCTCTCATAGCATTAACCTTGTAAAGCCAATTGCTTTAATTGCTGGGGAAGAAGTTCGAACTGCAATTGATGAAATCCGTAAGGACCTAAATGTTCCTAAAGATCGTTTCCATTGGTTTGCAGATCAAGCTACACGTCAAGATCAGGGAACAGCGCCTCAAGGTTATGCCAATCTTGCAAAAGAAATTGATCAGTTTCCAAAATTTAATCCATCAACCACAAATTCTGTTCATGGAAATGATGGTCTATTTTATATTTACACATCTGGCACAACAGGTTTACCAAAAGCTGTTGTTTTCAAACATAGTCGCTGGACGCTGGCATATGGCACCTATGGGCACATTTTGAACCTTGGTCCAGATGATGTGATGTATGTAACCTTACCGCTTTACCATGCAACAGGTGTGGTTGTGTGTTGGTGTGGGGTGATTGCAGGAAGTTCTACCCTTGCAATTCGACGAAAATATTCAACCAGTGCGTTCTGGAAAGATGTTCAGAAATTTAATGCCTCTGCAATTGGATATGTTGGAGAGCTTTGCCGCTATTTAATGGATGCCCCTACTACAGAAATTGACCGTGCTCACCGTGTAACCAAAATGATCGGCAATGGCATGCGTCCAAATATCTGGGATAAATTCAAACAACGCTTTGGTGTCCAAGAAGTTCTTGAGCTTTATGCATCAAGTGAGGGTAATGTCGGGTTTAGTAATATTTTTAACTTTGACAACACAGTCGGCTTCTCTCCTATGCCATACGCGGTCATTCAGTTTGATAAAGAAAAGAATGAGCCTGTACGCGATAAAAATGGCTGGTGTAAAAAAGTTAAAGCAGGTGAAGTTGGTTTGCTTGTAGGCAAAATTACCAGTCGCTTTCCTTTCGATGGCTATACCGATCCTGAAAAGAATAAATCTGTGATTATGCAAGATATCTTTAAAAAAGGTGATTCATATTTCAACACAGGTGACCTTGTTCGTAATATTGGTTTCCGTCATGCCCAGTTTGTTGACCGCTTAGGAGATACTTTCCGCTGGAAAGGCGAAAATGTATCTACGACTGAAGTTGAGAACATGGTTTGTGAATACGACAAGATCGCTGAAGCAGTGGTCTATGGTGTAGAAATTCCAAATACCAATGGTCGTGCTGGTATGGCAGCAATCACACTTGCTGATGGTGCTGAGTTAAATGAGTCTGATTTAACAGAAATGGTAACGATATTTAAAAAATGCCTACCGGCTTACGCAGTACCCGTGTTTTTACGTGTGCAAGCTAAAGTTGAAACAACAGGTACTTTTAAATATCAAAAGAATAAATTGAAGGAAGATTCGTTTAATCCAGGCAAAACTTCTGAACGTTTACTCGCTTTATTACCTGGTGCGAACAGTTATTGTGACATCACAACTGAAATTTTTGACAATATTCAGGCATATAAATACCGTTTTTAGTTCATTTTTTAGCTAAACAAGAGGAAATCGTGCTTTTTATAGGCAATCATGCAAATGTTTTTGAATTACCTCTTGTGTTAGTTGAATAACTTGCTAAAATACGCGACATCAAAACGATACGGGTCGTTAGCTCAGTTGGTAGAGCAGCGGACTTTTAATCCGTTGGTCCCGCGTTCGAGTCGCGGACGACCCACCACTTATCTGTTTTGACCTATTTGGGTCGTTAGCTCAGCTGGTAGAGCAGCGGACTTTTAATCCGTTGGTCCCGCGTTCGAATCGCGGACGACCCACCAAATTCTAAAAAGCCTCTCAGTTCGAGAGGCTTTTTTTATTGTTATCGTATTTTAGTTTCATGACTAAAAGATGACGATGCATTTCTTATATAAAACCTCTTTAACCCATTCCATAAAAATTTCTAACCGTTTAGGAATATAACTTCGGTTCGGATATAAAATATTAAGTGGCAATGACTGAGCAGTATAAGCACTTAGGACTTCAATCAGAGTTCCTTGCTCAATTTTATCCTGAACATCATAGTAAGGTAGTTGAATAATCCCTAAACCGGCACAAGCCGCAGCAATATAAGCTTCTGTATTATTCACACTCAAGGCACTGTCCATCATCACTGTTCCATCTTGATATAAAAATACACCCTGTTTTTCCCCTACCGCTCCTGCGTAGTTAATGAGTTTGTGTTGAGATAGATCTTCTAATTGTTCAGGAATACCATAATGTTCCAGATAATCGAGACTTGCACAGTTCACCATAATCAAGTTGCCAACGAACTTCGCGATCAAACTACTATTCTCTAGCTGCCCCACCCGAACAACACAATCAATCCCTTTCTCGATCAAGTCAGTGATGTCATCAGAGCTATTCAGTTGTAAATGGATATCTGGATAGCGGCTATAAAAATCGGGAAGTTCTGGAATAATGACTTGATGCACGATTCGGCTGGGCATTGAAATTTTTAGTGTGCCACGGTAATGCTGCTTTTGCGCCTGTATGAGTTGTTCTAATTGCTCATAATCAAATAATAGATTTTGACATTCGGGCAATATCCTTTGCCCATCTTGTGTAAGGCTTACTTTACGGGTGGTTCGATGAAATAACCGAACACCATAGTGAGTTTCAAGTTGTTGAATAGCACTGGTCACTGTCGAGCGGGGTAAATCGAGCTGATTTGCCACTTCACTAAAGCTTTGTCGTTTAGCAACTTCTGTAAAAATAAAAAACTGCTGCAACCGATCCATTTAATTGTTCGTATTTTCTGAATAGTAAAACCAAACTAGCATAATTGATCAAAAATTACCGCCAATCTAGACTAAAAAAACATTAGAACAAGTCATCATAGGAACAATCATCATGGCAACTCATACTCTTAAAGATAAAGTTGTACTGATTACAGGCGGTGCAAAAAACTTAGGTGGACTCATTAGCCGTAAATTTGCAGAACAAGGTGCAAAAATCGCAATTCACTACAATAGTTCGGAAACTCAAGCTGATGCAGAGCAGACGCTCGCAGATGTAACAGCTTTAGGCGTAGATGCCGTTTTAATTCAGGCAGACTTAACGCATATTGATAATATCGAAAAGCTCTTCTTAGACACCAAACAGCATTTTGGTGGAATTGATATTGCTATTAATACGGTTGGTAAGGTTTTGAAAAAATCCTTCTTGGAAACCACAGAACAAGAGTTTGATAGCATGAGCGATATCAACTCAAAAATTGCCTATTTCTTTATTCAATCCGCTGGTCGGCATTTAAATGACGGCGGAAAAATCTGCTCAATCGTTACTTCGCTTCTTGCAGCCTACACTGGGCTGTACTCAACCTATGAAGGCTTAAAAGCCCCTGTTGAGCATTACACCCGCGCTGCATCAAAAGAATTTGGAGACCGCCAAATTTCTGTGACTGCTGTTGCACCTGGACCTATGGATACACCGTTCTTTTATGGTCAGGAATCTGCCGAAGCAGTCGCTTACCATAAATCGGCTTCAGCTTTAGGTGGTCTTACCAAAATTGAAGATATTGAGCCATTAGTTCGCTTTTTGGTGACCGATGGTTGGTGGATTACGGGTCAAACTATTTTTGCAAATGGTGGTTATACCACTCGCTAAAATAAAAAAAGCCGCATCTGATGACGCGGCTTTTGCTTTGCTTAATTATAAAAATTCTTCAAGCACTGAGTTTAAGAAAATATGGCCTTGCTCAGTACAAGCTAAATGAGAAACATCATCTACCAGTAGTTTTCTAGCTCGTAGCGAAGTTAGCACATCATTTAGGCCATCCAAGCTTAAACCTGTACGCTGTTCATATAACTCAGCTTTGACACCATCATTTAAACGCAAAGCATTCATCATAAACTCAAATGGTAGCTCTTCTGCCTCAATCTTTTTCATTTGCAAATGTTCAGCTGGAACCTTGGCTAAATAGTCTTTTGGCAAACGAGTCTTTTGGAAACGGTACACACCATCTGGTCGTGTAACTTTGCCATGTGCACCTGCACCAATCGCAAGATAATCGCCAAATTCCCAATAATTTAAGTTGTGTGTTGAAGGCAACTCTTTACGCCATGCCGAAACTTCATAGTTTATAAAACCATTTGCCTTAAGGTATGCCTCACCCTGCTCTTGAATGTCTTCTAGCATTTCATCCTGCGGTAGAACAGGTTGGGTACGAAAGAAAACGGTATTCGGTTCAATGGTGAGTTGATACCAACTAATATGTGTTGCGCCACTTTCTACAGCTAACTGTAGATCGTAAAGCGCCTGTTCTAGCGTTTGTTCAGGTAAACCATGCATTAAGTCTACATTCACTCGCTTAAAGCCAGCCTGTTTTGCTTGTTGAATCGCTTCAATTGCATTATTTGCAGAATGAATACGTCCAAGCTTTTGCAAATGATTGGTATCAAAGCTCTGGACTCCAATAGACAAGCGGTTAATGCCTGCCTTTAAATATCCTGCAAACGGGTCATGCTCTACCGTTCCTGGATTTGCCTCTAAGGTAATTTCGCAGCCATCTTCAAACTTAAGCAATGACTTAAGCTCTGTAAATAACCATACATAACCTTGTGCCGAAATGAGTGAAGGTGTTCCACCGCCAATAAATACACTGTGAATCGAACGCCCCTGTGCCATCTCGAGTTGAGTTTCAAAGTCGGCTACCAACGCTTTTAAATAGGTTTGCTCGAGTTCTGAAGAAAGTGCACCGTCGGGTACGGCATGCGAGTTAAAATCACAATATGGGCATTTACGCACGCACCAAGGCATGTGGATATACAAAGATAGCGGAATAGAAGCAGGGTTTAAAACAGCCAAGGAACAGGTCCAATTTACACAATATTTCTATTTTAACATGACTGCATCAATGGGCTTATGAAAACATACCTTAATTGCTTTAGACTGTTTTTAAACATACTTAAATACTGATAAAAATGATGAAATTTTCTAGCCAATTTTTCCTATTTTTACCCTTAGCTCTGGGAATCGGCATTGCCATGGCTTTTCAAACTGCCATCAATACCCAACTCAGAGAACAGTTGCACACTCCCTTACAAGCAGCCCTCTTATCCTTTCTTGTAGGGACTATTGTTTTAGCAATTATGGTTTTCTTTCAAAGTGCCGAGAAGCCAACTTTAAGTGAAATATCAAATATTCCATGGATTCTATGGACTGGGGGATTCCTTGGGGTTTATGCAATTAGCATGAGCATTTATACTGCACCTAAACTTGGTTTTTTAACCTTTTCAGGTTTAGTCATTTTTGGGCAATTGCTCATTTCAATGTTGCTTGACCATTTTGGTTGGTTAGGTACAGAAAAGACACCTGTTACATGGCAACGGTTTCTTGGTGGAGTCATCATCTTCGTCGGTGTGCTACTCACTTTGCAGCGTTAGCTTCATTTTTATATTTATAAAGAGTACCTTTTGTGTCGAATGTCACATCTTTTCGGTCTGAACTAAAACAACTCTTCCACTTAATGCTACCGATTTTAATTACCCAATTTGCTCAAGCAGGCTTTGGATTAATTGACACTATTATGGCTGGGCATTTATCTGCAACCGATTTAGCAGCAATTGCTGTAGGGGTCGGTTTATGGGTTCCAATCATGCTCCTGTTCAGCGGCATTATGATTGCAACTACACCCTTGGTAGCCGAAGCAAAAGGCGCAAGAAATACAGAGCAGATCCCTGTCGTTGTTCGTCAGTCATTGTGGGTTGCCGTCATTTTAGGTGTACTGGCAATGCTCATTTTGCAGCTTATGCCGTTTTTCTTGCATGTGTTCGGTGTACCAGAGAGCTTACGACCTAAAGCAAGTCTATTCTTGCATGCAATTGGTTTGGGTATGCCAGCTGTAACCATGTACGCAGCGCTACGTGGCTATTCAGAAGCATTAGGCCATCCACGCCCTGTCACAGCTATTAGCATGTTAGCTTTAGTTGTATTGATCCCTCTTAACATGATTTTTATGCACGGATTAGGACCAATACCTGCATTAGGTAGCGCGGGCTGTGGTTTTGCAACATCCATTTTACAGTGGCTCATGTTGATTACATTAGCAGGCTATATTTATAAAGCTTCGGCTTATCAAAACACGTCTATTTTTGGCCGATTTGATAAAATTAATATGACTTTAGTTAAAAGAATTTTACAGCTTGGTCTACCAATCGGTTTAGCTGTGTTCTTTGAGATTAGTATTTTTAGTACAGGTGCATTGGTCCTTAGCCCACTTGGTGAAGTGTTTATTGCCGCACACCAAGTCGCAATTTCCGTTACCTCCGTGCTGTTTATGATTCCGCTTTCACTTGCGATTGCCTTAACCATCCGTGTCGGTACTTATTATGGTGAAAAGAACTGGGCTGCAATGTATCAGGTACAAAAGATTGGTCTGAGCACAGCAATATTTTTTGCCATATTAACCATGACTTTTATTGCTCTAGGCCGTGAACAAATTATCTCGATTTATACTCAAGACTTAAACGTAGCTCCTGTTGCGATGTATTTACTTTGGTTTGCAATGGCATATCAGTTGATGGATGCATTACAAGTAAGTGCCGCAGGCTGTTTAAGAGGTATGCAAGATACTCAAGCACCTATGTGGATTACGCTTATGGCATATTGGGTAATTGCTTTCCCTATAGGACTTTATTTGGCGCGTTATACCCATTGGGGCGTGGCTGGTGTGTGGCTGGGTTTGATTATTGGTTTAAGCATTGCTTGTGTTTTATTACTCTCACGGCTTTATTTAAATACCAAACGTTTAAGCCAAACCTAATAAAAAGAGCCGATAAAATATCGGCTCTTTTACACTATGCTGACTTTGCCCGTGGGCTTGCTCCAATTTGCCAGACAAAAGGCAAATCAGTACGGTTCACTTCCCAATCACCAATCACTTTTTCTTTATAGATAAGTGGATTATGTGAAGACACTGTTCGCGCATTACGCCAGAAACGGTCGAGTTGCTTGACCTGACTACTTGCTGAAGCGCCTAAAGCATTAAATAATTGGCTGGTTAAATCCAGTACCAAGTTAGAAATCACCACCTGCCCTTGTGCGGACTCAAGCTCAGCATCTACATTAAACTGATGTTCTTTCACCTCTAACTCACTAAAGTGACTTTCATAAGCCTTTTGTAATGCCTCCGCCGTTTTTAAGGTAATTGCCTGACTTGCGTAGGCTTGAGCAGAAGCTTTACCCACCACTTGTAAAACTTGTGGATCGTGACGAACCAGATCACCATTACCATGACTAAAAATACGTTTTCGCTCACGAATTTCTTGGCTAAAAGTTTCTACAGCTGCCTGCGCAATCCCGGTTAAGGTTGCAAGGTGTACGACCTGATAAAAAGCAGTCTGATATTTAAAACGCTGATCAAATGGAATGAGGTGCGAAGCTGGCAAATGAACCTGATGTACTTTTAAGGTGCCACTGCCCGTTGTCTTTTGACCAAAGCCATCCCAATCATCAATCACACTTACCCCTGTTTCATGGCGATAAATAGCAGCAATTACATGGCGGTCATTCACTTCATCATAAGCAAATAGGTCTATCCAGTCTGCAAAGATACTTCCAGTTGAATAATACTTTTCACCATTCACCACCAAGTTGCCCGAAGCATCTTTGGTTACTCGTGTAACGACGTCACCTATCTGTACATTTCCAACTTCGGTCCATGCGTTCCCGACCAAATCACCTTGTACAAAACGCTGAAACCAAACTTCCTGCGAATGCTCTTTATGGGCAACTAAACGGTCTTCAACAAAAGCGAAGTGTCCACGCAAAGCTTGCACAATATTCGAGTCTGCTTGTGCTAGCTCTGCTAAAAGCTGGAAAAGTTGCGGTAATGACACCCCATCTCCACCATACTTAACAGGTACACGTACCGCACCTAGTTTGAGTTCTTTTAACCACTGAATCGGTTCAAAAGGTAAGATTCGTTCTTTTTCTCGTTGAATTGCACCTTGAGCAATTTTTTCAAAAACTGGACGAAATCTGCTTGCTACCTTTTCATAATCAGCGCCTACGGACAGTTCTTCTAATTCAATTTGGGTAATTGTCATCTTTATTCTCCTAATCTTATTTTTTCTTCAATTTAACTCCATGCATGACGGGGCGGATGAACACCATTGAGGTAATAATTACCGACAATGTGATATTTCCAGCGCACCGGATCATGCAAGGTATGGGTACGTGCATTACGCCAATGGCGATCCAGATTAAGCTCAGATAAAGTGGAACGCGTTCCCGACAATTCAAAAAGCTTATTGGCAGCTAAAATTGCAACTTCTGTGGTGAGTACTTTTGCTTCGGCAACCAGTAAGGTGGCTTGGTTTACATGTTCTTCAGTCGTGTCGGCAATTGCCTGATCAATCGCATCTCCTGCCAAATCCAATACGGCTTCTGCTGCACGCAGTTTTATTTTTAAATCACCAATGTTCGCAATCGTATATGGATCATCACTGGCTTTTTCCAAACCTGAGTCGACCCATGCGCGGCTATGATTTTTGACATAGTGAATAGTTTCTTCAATTGCACCACGTGCAATACCTGCATCGACAGCAGCTTGAATAAACTGTGAAATTGCTCCCGCTGGTGTTGGTCGCTCGAAAGCTTGATAAATCGGAACTAAGTATTCTTCACGTACTGGAACCTGATTAAGTTCAACAGTGCCACTGGCTGTAGTTCGTTGCCCAAAACCAGACCAGTCATTAATAATATTCACCCCTGACGTTTCCCGAGGGACTAGTGCTGCATAAGGCTGCCCTTGTTCATTCACCGCGACAATCGGAATCCAATGTGCTAGTAAGGCACCAGTTGCAAAGAACTTCTTGCCATTAATTTCATAACCGTGCTCGGTCTTTCTCAATGTTGTAGTGAGATCTGCAACCGTTTTGCTATGTTTTTCCGAAAAGGCATTTCCAAAACGGATTCCTCTCAACACTAAATTAAAGAAGAACTGTTGTTGTTCTGGGCCTGCATCAAGACGTAAATGTTCAATAAAAGCCAAATGATTTTGAGGAAGCTGCGCAAGAGATGGGTCAACACTCGCAATTGTTTTGATGACCTCAGCCAAGGTTCGATATTTGACTTGTGCACCACCAAACTGCTTAGGAACTGTAATGGCCCATAAGCCACTTTGTGAGAACTGTTGAATTTCATCTAAGGGTAAACGGCGCTCTCTGTCTCGCTCTGATGCCTCTTGTGCAAACTCTTGGGCAAGTTGTTTTGCAACCTCAATTGCCTCTTCATCAGAACGAATAATATGCGCATCTTTCGACTGCTCAAATACAGATAAAGGAACCGCTTGAGATCGTCCATGGGCCGAATTTAAACTTGTCATCGCTTTTGTTATCTCTATATTTATTTAACCTGTCATTCACATTAGCACTAAAAAAATAGAGACCTTATAGATATTAAAGCTTTGTTTATGAAATGGATTTTCACAAGATTTTCATATTTTTTACTATAAAAATAACATTTTGTTTTTTGAAAATTTTCTTACATGAGATAAACAATTTCGTATAGGCTTTTTAAGCTTTGTCACCTATGATCAAAACTAGGCAATATTATGTTGTAGTCAATGAGGTATCGAAGATATGGCAAAGAATGCAAGTTCACCAGGCAAACGTTTTATGAAACTTGCAGGAATGACCGCGAGCATTGCAACGAAAACCGTTTCTAACTCGATTCGAAACTTGACAGCAGATGAAGAGCAAAAGCTGGCTTCAAAAACCAAATTATTTCAGGATATTGGTTTGCAAATTGCCGACACCTTAGGAGAAATGAAAGGTGCCGTCATGAAAGTCGGGCAAATTGCTTCGCAATATAAAGATATCTTCCCACCCGAAGTCGCTAAAGCAATTTCAAAGTTACAACGCCAAGCCCCAGCCATGCCTTTCGCCGCGATTCAACAGCAAATTGAACGAGAGCTTGGAAAACCGCTTAATGTGGCTTTTAAATCTTTTGATAGTGAACCTTTTGCTGCTGCATCGATTGGGCAAGTTCACAAAGCTACTCTGCCTAGTGGCGAACAAGTCGTGGTTAAAGTGCAATATCCGGGTGTTGATGAAGCCTGTGAAAGTGACTTAAAACAAGTACGTTTAGCCCTTCGCTTAATGGGTGTACTTAAAATTGATAAAAAGTTGCAGGATCAGCTTTTTGCAGAAATTCAGGATAGCCTTTCAGCAGAACTCAATTATGAAATTGAAGCTCAAAATCTTGAGGTCTTTAAAACATTCCATAGTCAGTTAGATGACAAAATTATCATTCCAACTGTTTATAAAGATTACTCTTCAAGACGTATTTTGACCCTAAGCCTCGAACAAGGTGACAGCATTGAAACTGCAAGTTCTTGGCCGCTCGAAATTCGAAATAAAATTGGAAACCGCCTAATACGTGCTTTAGGTCAGGAAATGTTCTTTTTAAAACGTTTTCACTGTGACCCTCACCCTGGAAATTTCGCTTTCCGCCAAGACGGTAGTGTAATTATTTATGACTATGGCAGTGTTAAAACACTTTCAAATAAAATCGTTCAGCACTTCAAGCGTTTAGTGAATGCAGCTCGCCATGAAAATATTGATCTGATTGAAACAGAGCTACTCGAACTACACTCCCTTGTTGAAAAAGGCAAGTTCCCAAGTGATCTGTATAAGCTATGGATTGAAGTGTTATTACGCCCGCTTAATACCACTTATGATTTTGCCGAGAACTCATCACATCATGATGGCATGTTGCTTGTGAAAAAATCTTTGAAGTATTGGGATGTCTTTAAACCTTCACCAGATACGCTGATGGTCAATAGAACCATTTCAGGACACTACTGGAACCTGATTCACTTAAAAGTACATGACAATCTCAGTGATTTATTTGAAGAACTGGTCCCGCCATCTAGCTAATTAAATTTTAAGTCAGTGTGACCTTTAGGGGTACATTGACTTTTTAATTGTTATGTTATAACATTTCTTTAATCAAAAATAATTTAGGACAATCTCTCATGCGTAAAGATATTCATCCTGCTTATCAACAAGTGTTATTTCATGATACCAATGCAGATGTGTACTTCTTAATTGGCAGTACTCTCCAGACGAAACAAACTAAAGAATATCAAGGTCAAGTCTATCCTTATGTCACCCTTGATATTTCAAGTGCATCACACCCTTTCTATACAGGTGAAGTACGTCAAGCAAGTAACGAAGGCCGTGTTGCAAGCTTTAATAAACGTTTCGCTCGCTTTAACCGTAAGAGTTAATCTTACGTTAAGGTTTGATCAATATACTTAAATCATTGGAAGCCTAAGACTATCTCCTCCACTTAGGCTTCTTTTTTTATGTCCGTTTTTTCGATCTTTTTATGTTGTGTATAAAAGAGAACTTATCCACAACTTATGTAAAAACTATTCTTATTTTTTTCCACAACTCATCAATTTTTTGTATTCGCCAAGCTTTCAAAGCTTCTATTCGATGCTATGCTTAAACTCTCTTTTGATAGGAAGTTTAAGATAATGGCACAAGAGTTACTTGCCCAATTACAAGCAGGCACAGCAAAATTTTCAGACGTTTTAGCTCATATTGAAGCACGCTACCAACATACTCCAACAGCTTTTCAAAATGGCGCACAGCATAACGCTGCTACTGAAAATCAAGGCAGTGCAAAAGTTTTCTCTTTTGCCAAATTACAAGATTTAGACCAAGCACAAACTTTAAGTTTATTTGCAGAACACTATGCATCTGTATTGGCTACACCAGAGGGAACTGACCACCAAAATATCCGTCAGTTTATGCAAAATGGTTGGGATGGTGTGAAGTTTGAAGGTCAGGCTTTAGCTGAAAAATAATAGATTAAAATAATAGAAGCGTCTTAATTTTTATTATTAGCACTGCCCTAGATGGAAGTGATATCCAAATAATGGATTGTATAGGCTAACCTTACTTTTCAAGGATGAAAAGTAACAAAAATCCTTTGTTACGCTGATGCTACATCCATGTAGCACAGCGAAACGACGGCATCCATGCCGTCTGTCACGATAGCAAATGGCTAATTATTAATTAAACTATTTGATTAATCTCTTATATTCGATACTCGACAACGTCATTCGCAGCCTGCGTGGTTTCAATAAAAGATAGTTTTTGCAAAGCATAAGATAAGTGCATACAGTGAACAGGTTCTGTGAATGACAGATGCCTTTGGTTACTTTGGGCGAAACCAAAGTAACATTATTAGCTACTTTCATTAGATAACTCAACGGTAGAACTCCGCCGCGAAAACCTAATAAATTATGACTATGGCTACATCCGAACAGTCAAAAATCAATGCCCTGCTACCCAATAATAAGTCGCTAACCCCAAACACGTAAAAATTAACGACCCAATTAAATGAATAGAAATCCCCAACATCGCCATTCCCAATTTACCACTTTGCAACAAAGTGACGATCTCAATCGAGAATGTTGAAAAGGTGGTTAAAGCACCACAAAAACCAGTAATCACAAAAAGTTTATAGTTTGGACTTAAATCACTATGAGCAAAGTAAGCAATCGCAAAACCAATAATAAACCCACCCACTAAATTAACGGTGACAGTACCCAATGGAATTTGCGGATAGATCGGATTGAGTTTTAAGCCTAAAAACCAACGTAACCACGCCCCTAGAACGGAGCCTAAAGCAATTGAAATTAGAGAGTAATACATAGGACCACCCCTTTAGATAGACGCTAAAAGAGTAAAAAAACATGAAGGTAAATGTGACATGGCGTACTCCAAAAATAAGCAAAGTACGCAATAACCTACGTACCCAGCGATATAAATACATGAGGGTAACGTAGGCATCATTAGCCAATACGGCGGTTTTTCAAGGGAAGAATGCCATCTCCCTATTTTGATTATATTAGTCCATCTAAAAGTTGATTGAAATATACTTTTTTAAATCATGGACGTTCAGCATACTGCGGCAAATCATCCAGAATACAATCCCACTCTGCTTTTGAAGCAGCAAAAAGATGTAATGTCGGTTTTTGATCTAATAGTGTATCAAGAGTACCAATTCTTAAACGATATAGTTCAGGCTGTCCATCACGCGAGCTAATCAAAGGTGAACCACATTCACTACAGAACCAACGATACACACCTTCCACAGCAAATTTTTTGACTAATTCTTCGCCTTGGGTAATTTTAAAATCTGCACTTTTAACAGGAGCATTCGTGGCAAATGCTGTTCCATTGGCTTTTCGGCATCGTTGGCAGTGGCACTGAATAATATCTCCGATATCGCCTTTAATTTCATAGCGAATACCTTGGCATAAACAACTTCCCTGATAGACTGGTGATGCTTGAGACATGTGATCGCAACTCCTATTATTATTGATCGCTCAAAAATAACACTTTTCACCTATCAAACATAGCGCCAAATGAAGCACTTATCGCTCCAAGAATGAACGCACACCGTCTCCCGCGGCTCGCCCTGTGGCAAAGCATGCTGTAAGCAAATAACCACCTGTAGGTGCATCCCAATCCAGCATTTCACCGCAGCAAAACACCCCTGATATTTCTTTGAGATTTAAACTTTCGGACAGTGCTTCTTGCTTAATGCCTCCTGCACAACTAATCGCTTCTTCGATAGGTCTAAAGCCCTCTAACTTAATTTGAAGCGCTTTGATTTGCTGAGCCATAGCGTCTGGTTGGTTCCATAGCGCTTTATCAACCACTTCTCTGATTAAGTTAATCTTGGCTGTGTCTAAGCCTGCTTTACGCCAGATATTAGTCAGAGATTGTTTCTTACCACCCTGTAATTTTTTAATTAACTGTGACAACTCTACATCAGGCAATAAATCTAAAAATAGATTTAAGCTTTGCCCTTGTTTTTGCTGTTCTCGTAAGGCACGCCCGAGTTTATAAATAACCCCACTTTCTAAACCATAGTGAGTAATTACAATATCGCCATGTGTAATTTGGCTAGGATCGACCCATGCATGGACGCGTTTTAAGGGCTCACCAAAACAACTTTCCATAAAAGTAGACCAAACATGCAACACCCCTGCATTGCTTGGCTGAAAAGGCTCAATACTAGATTGATGAATCCATTGCTGCCATGCACCATCACTACCTAACTGTGACCACGACACAGCCCCACATGCCAATACCACAGCATCATATTGCTGGGTAAAAGTTTCAGTGTTTTGATTATTCTGATTTTGCAAAGTCACTGTTGTACCTAGCAAATCAATACAACGGTGACGATAAAAGAATTTAACCTGCTGTTCTGCCAAGCGTTTTAGCCAAGCACGTAATAGAGGTGCAGCTTTCATTTCGACAGGAAAAATACGACCAGAGCTGCCCACATAAGACTCAACTCCAAGACTTTTCATCCAGTCTTGAATCCAGACGGCATCCCACTTTTCAATCCAAGGTTTTAGCCATTCTGAACGGTCGTAACGCTCAATAAACTGTGCTAATGGTTCAGCGTGTGAAATATTTAACCCAGTTTTACCCGCCATAAGAAACTTACGCGCAGCTGAAGGCTTTTGTTCATACACATCAATATCATAAGCATATTGGCTTAATACTTCAGCAGCCATAAGACCTGCTGGGCCTGCCCCAATAATGGCAACCCGCTTATTCGCCATGTGTTTGCCCTTGCAGCGGCGCAAAATCATCAAAACGTGTGCTGTAGCCTTCAGGCTTGGTCATAATGAGTTGCTGACAAAGCTCGCCACGCTCTAAATACTTAATTTCAAAATGAGTACGTGCAGAGGTTTGGGCAATTTTTTCTTTTTGATAAGGCAGCTTCCACACATCAATTAACTGCTGTTCTGCTTCTTCAATATATTCAGGGATATTACTTGCCAATGTAATGGTTCCACCTGTTTGCAAGCGTGAGATTAAGAACTCAAAAAATGGCATATTCAACCAGCGCTGTGCCGGATTATGTGGTTCTGGGTTTGGATAGAGTATAAAGAAATGTTCAACTTGAGCAGGGTGTAGAGCGTGTACAACCCAAGGTAAAGCATCTGCATGTACAGGTACCAAATTATCTCTTGGTTCCAAACTATGCTGTTTTTGCATTGCCAAGAATTTTTCTCGGGTTCGTTCAATTGCATATAACGTATGCTGTGGCTGTTGCCCGCTAAAGAGCAAAGCATGTTTACCCTTGCCAGCACCAATTTCAACACAAATCGGTGTATTTTCAATTGGGGTAAAATCACGAGGCGCTTGCATACGTTGTGCTTGAAATTGACGAATCGGCATAATCACATCAAACTAAATAAAAATCGGCATAAGTCTAACAACTCACCTGACTTTTGCCTAATCTATTTCTCTTCACTTTGAGGATATCGCTATATGCCACGTACATTTCCCTGCCCACGTTGTGGTGGACCAAGTGTTTGGGAAGGTAATGAGTTTCGTCCGTTTTGCTCAGAACGCTGTAAATTAATTGATTTAGGAGCTTGGGCAAACGATGAATATAAATTGCCTACCCAAGATGCTCCTCAGCAAAACAAGGGTAGTCAAAATGAAGATGATTATGAGGATTAACCTGCTTTACCAGCGACAAACGGGTTAAATTGTTTTTCATAGCCAATGGTACTCATCGGGCCATGTCCAGAAATAAACTGAGTATCATCTGGCAAACTAAAACATTCACGTTTAATCGATTCAATTAACTGATCATGATTGCCACGCGGGAAGTCTGTTCGCCCAATCGAACCTTTAAATAGAACATCGCCCGTCCAAAGTAAGCCATGATTTTTATTATAGAAAACAACATGTCCTGGTGTATGCCCCGGTGCAAAGCGCACCTCAAACTCATCTTCACCAAGTTTTAGCACTTCGCCACCTTCAAGCCATTGATCGACTTTAACAGGCTGCGGAATTGGGAAGCCATACCGTGCTGAAACTTCCTGAATCATGTCTAACCAGAATTGATCTTCTTTATGTGGACCAATAACTGGAACGCTCCATTCTTTAGCAAGCTCACCCACCGCTCCAGCATGATCTAAATGCCCATGAGTCAGCCACAGGGCCTTCACTTTTAAACCTAAAGCTTCAACTTCTTTTTTCAAAACAGCAGCGTCACCACCAGCATCAATCAAAACCGCTTCTTTCGTTTCACTATCCCAAACAAGGGAACAATTTTGGGCAAATGCAGTAACGGGAACAATTTTGACTTGCAGCATAAAAACCTCTGGCTAAAACACAATTAACGGTGGGCTAAGGTATGGGTAAGGGCATCAAGATTAGCCTGAACTAAACCGGCAAGCAAATCAATATGAGCCTGATCGCTATTTAAAGCCGGAATATAAGCATAGCTTCCACCGCCTGCCTGTTGAAATAGTTCAGCATTTTGAATCGCTAACTCTTCAAGCGTTTCTAGACAATCGGCAGAAAAAGCAGGACTTAACACCTGAATGGACTTAATACCTTGCTGCGCCCAATCTTGTAGCAGCTGATCGGTATAAGGTTTCACCCATTCTTGTTTTCCAAAACGTGACTGGAAGCTAATTGCCCATTCATCATCATTTAAATGCAAAGCTTCAGCGACTAGCTGTGCTGTGATGCGACAACGGTCTGCGTAAGGGTCACCTTTGTCTGCATATGGCTGTGGAATTCCATGAAATGACATCAATAGTTTTTCAGGTTTGCCATGCTGCTCTTGGTAGGCTAAAACACTCTCTGCCAATGCCTGAATAAACATGGGATGCTGATAATAGTCTTTAATAATCGTCAGCCCCGGCAAAT
The DNA here is from genome assembly GCF_027855175.1 of Acinetobacter sp. AOR14_HL. Classification (NCBI taxonomy): domain Bacteria; kingdom Pseudomonadati; phylum Pseudomonadota; class Gammaproteobacteria; order Moraxellales; family Moraxellaceae; genus Acinetobacter; species Acinetobacter sp. AOR14_HL. Next base: position 177,331 of record NZ_JAKTII010000008.1, read on the forward strand.
TCCGCTGAGTTGGAATCCACTTGGCAAACGCGTCGTATAACGGTGCTGTAGACGTTGCGGAATACTGAGGAAACAAAGGCAATAAAATGACATGCTCTTGCGGATTAGTTGCTAGTTTTTCTAAAACTGCATCAATCCCCGGATTTCCATAAGTCATTGCAGGTAAAACAGTTAAATCAAACTGTTTATTTTCACGCTCTAAATAAGCCTGCACACGTTGAGTTTGCTCAAACACAATTTCACGCATTGGCGAATCTGCGGACCATACCGAAGCATAGGCATGCGCCACTCTTTTCGGGCGAAAAGGCAAAACAAACAGATTTAAAATTATCCACCAGATCAGTTTCGGTATTTCAATCACGCGTGAATCAGATAAAAACTGTTTTAAAAAACGGCGCACCGCAGGCACAGTCGCCTCATCTGGTGTGCCTAAATTCGCTAAAATGACAGTAACTTTCGGTTTTTGTTCAAACGACATGTGTAAATGCCTTTCAGTTCATCTTATGACACTAATGTAACAGTTTTCATTGTCATATATAAATTGAATCGCTCTAAGCTTTTAATCGAACGCCCCGATGATTCCATTTATAGCTCAGCAATATCTTTTGAGCTTTAGTGGTTAGTTTCCATAGGCCATATGATTGTTCAGTTTGAGTTGGAACAATCCAGCCTTGGGATTGCATTTGATTTTTAATTCGAAACAGTGCCTTGTGATTAATCTGTGCACAGGCCACCGCATGTGCTCGTGGTAATTCCTGACGAGCATCTTCTAAGCCAGCCTGATTTAAATATTCATTCAGACAAGCTGCAAAATTCTCTTCTGGCATCGCTGTTTCAAAGCGCTTTGCCAGCACGCTTAACAACTGAGACCACGTCATTTGCCGCTGTCGTTTAAGCTCCTTAAAGTTGCCATCCTGAAATGCTTGAATCTGATATTCAAATGCAAAAATATCTTGCGGTGCAACTTCGTTTAACTGTGTAGATGGCTCGGTTAGTCGCTGTTCTAACTGTAAAATTTTACTTCTTAATAGCTTAATTTCATCTTGTAACTGTTGAGCTTGATGTGCAGGAACCCAGCCTTGTCCCCCATATTGCTCAATCATTAAAGGGATATTTAAACGAACAGCCAATTCCAGTTCACGTGGAGTTTTAAAGTAAAAAATATGCTCTGCTTCGTGTAATAATTTTTTTCTAAATGCGAGAAATTTATCTTTAAGTTGTGGATGTGTTTCTTGTAAATCTATTTCACGATTTTCTGGCTGCTCATGCATGAACACAATAATAGGTTTCGCCTGACTTAACGCATATTCATATTCTAAAGACAGATAACTCACACCAGAAATCGCTTGTTCTCCATACTGGCTGCCTAAAAGTAGGATTACATAATCACATTCATCAATCTGTCGACGTGCAAGTGTAGTGGTTAAAGGTGTTCGATGCTCTAATCCCCAAGCAAAGAAACCCATCCCCACCAAAGTTTGAGACAAAACCATTCGCTCTGGCTGCATATCGCGGCCAGACGTTGAAATAAAAATCTGATAGCGTGTATCGAGCATAACAATACCCTTTCGCTCCATGACCTGTACTTGACTTAATATCAGCCAAGATCATGAACCGCCCCAAATAAAATAATAAATCTAAAAAACACTACTTTCTAAACGATGCCAAAAAACTAGTTCAGATTATGCAGTGTCCAAGTTAACTCTTGTGGAATCATATGTTGTAAAACAGGTTGCAGTGCCTCAGCATTATTTCCGCTGACATAACATTCAATACGTGCAACATTCTGACCTATTTGGTCACATAATAACGCATTTTTTATTAAAATACGGGCTGTTTGTCGGGCTACTGCTAATCCGGAATCAACCAGTGTGAATTGGTTATCAAAAAGATGATGAATTGCTTCATTTAAGAAAGGATAATGAGTACAACCGAGCACTAAATAATCTGCACCTTGCTCAGCGGCAGGCTGTAAAACCTCTTTTAATGCATTTAAACATACCTCCCCCATTTGCTGCCCTGCTTCCACACAAGGAACAAGTTCGAGATTGGTTAAAGTCATCACTTTAACACCTGCTGGAACAGCAAACTTTTCAACAACATCTTTAATGAGTTGTCCTCGAAAAGTAGCAGGTGTCGCCAATACAGCAACCACTTTAGAGCGTGTTTGCAATACGGCAGGTTTTAATGCTGGAACTAACCCAACAATTGGAAAGTGTTCACCATAATGCTCGCGTAAATGATCAAGACTAAATGCTGAAGCAGTATTGCATGCTACAACCGCAATTTTGCAACCCTGACGGTATAACCAATCGACAGCACGAGCAGTGAGTTCCCTAATTTCGTCATCGGAACGTGGGCCATAAGGAACATAGGCAGTATCGGCATAATACACAATACGTTCGTTTGGCAAATATCTGGCAATTTCTGCTGCAACTGACATTCCTCCAATTCCCGAATCAAAAATACCAATTGGAGCATCCGCAGATGCGTTAGGCATAGGTTCTAGATCGGTAAATAGAGGTTGTATGGCTGTCATGGCTGTACTGAAGTGTCGGAAATTTTCACTTCCTAAAGCTTAAACCTCAAGTGCCTAATTGCAAGAGCAAATTACCACTTTTTAACTCTAAAATGGTTTCACCATTATCATTTTCAATCAGTGTTCCATAGTTCACTAAATGATAAAAAGACTGGCGTTGAATAAGGGCATTAATTCCAAAACGCACATGCACATAAGGACGCAATTCTCCGTCATATTCACGCATAAAAATTGGATGTTCAGCATCGACCAAAATCACATCTTGATTCGTCGTAGTCAGTTGTAAAAACTGATCACCTGAAATTTCAACCTGATCTACCTGATTGACTAATAAAGGTTCATCTTCGACCTCAATTTCAATTTGTTCTACGGGGGTTTTCAGGTAGAATTTACCCTCTTCTTTCCATAGGACTTTGGTAAATAGATCTAATAGGGCTTGGCGCTTAATCAATTGACCTTCGTGCCACCATTCTCCATTGGCTTTAACCGTCAAATCCATTTTGCCGCAATGCTTTGGATGCCACTGCTCTAAAGGTGGAATTGACCTTTTGTGACTTTGCTGTACACCTTTTAAGTATTGTGCAATGTTCATTAAGTTTTTATCATCAGATAACGGTATTTTTCCCATATCCGATGGGGAATTATTTTGATTTACCATAGTTTATGCCTTGCTGACGAAAAAATATGACGACTCAGCCAATTGGCTAGATCATGGTTTAAAACTATACTAGCCAAAACGATAAAAGGCACAATAGCATATTTGCGCCTATGGATTAAAACACTCACGGCAGCACCGAATTTCTGAATATGACGGTTGCCACCTTTAAGTATTGAGGAGTCCTACATGGAACACATCGAACGTGAATCGATGGAGTTTGACGTTGTCATCGTAGGTGCAGGACCTGCAGGTCTATCTGCTGCGATTAAGATCCGTCAATTAGCGATTGAAAATAACTTACCCGATCTTTCTGTTTGTGTAGTTGAAAAAGGCTCTGAAGTAGGTGCGCATATCTTGTCTGGTGCTGTGCTTGAGCCACGTGCCATCAACGAACTTTTCCCGAACTGGAAGGAAGAAGGTGCGCCTTTAAACGTACCTGTAACTGAAGACAAGACTTTCTTCTTGTTATCAGACACCACATCTAAAGAAGTGCCTCACTGGATGGTTCCTAAAACCATGCATAACGATGGCAACTATGTTATCTCTTTAGGTAACGTGGTTCGCTGGTTAGGCCAAAAAGCTGAAGAATTAGAAGTATCTATCTTCCCTGGCTTTGCTGCATCTGAAGTGCTTTACCACGAAGACGGTACTGTAAAAGGTATTCAAACTGGTGACATGGGTATTGGTAAAGATGGTGAACCAACGCATAACTTTACACCAGGCTATGAACTTCACGCTAAATACACCCTCTTTGCTGAAGGTTGCCGTGGTCACTTAGGTAAGCGCCTGATTGCTAAATATAACCTCGATAAAAATGTTGATCCTCAGCACTACGGTATCGGGATTAAAGAGCTTTGGGAAATCGACCCTGCAAAACATAAACCGGGCTTAGTCATGCACGGTGCAGGCTGGCCATTGGCTGAAACAGCTTCTTCAGGTGGCTGGTGGTTATATCATGCTGAAAATAACCAAGTAACTTTGGGTATGATCGTAGACCTGTCTTATGAAAATCCACACATGTATCCATTTATGGAAATGCAGCGCTGGAAAACTCACCCACTGATTAAACAGTTTTTAGAAGGTGGGAAGCGTATTTCTTACGGCGCACGTGCTGTAGTGAAAGGCGGTTTCAACTCATTGCCTAAATTGACTTTCCCAGGCGGTTGCTTGATTGGTGATGATGCAGGTTTCTTAAACTTTGCAAAAATCAAAGGTTCACACACTGCCATGAAATCAGGCATGTTATGTGGTGAAGCTGTTTTTGAAGCCATTGCTGCCGGTGTAGAAAAAGGCGGTGACCTTGCCATTGCACGTGTTACCGAAGGCGAAGATTTATTCACTAAAGAATTAACGTCATACACTGACAAATTTAACAACAGCTGGTTAAAAGAAGAGCTTTACAACTCTCGTAACTTTGGTCCAGCAATGCATAAATTCGGTCAGTGGATTGGTGGTGCATTTAACTTTATCGACCAGAATGTCTTTAAAGTTCCATTTACTTTGCATGATTTGAAGCAAGACTTCGCTGCATTGAAAACGGCTGATGCAACCAGCTTCAAGCCAAACTATCCAAAACCAGATGGCAAGTTGACTTTTGACCGCTTATCTTCTGTGTTTATTTCAAACACGGTTCATGAAGAAAACCAGCCAGCTCACTTGAAGCTGACTGATGCTTCAATTCCAGTGAATGTGAACTTACCGAAATGGGATGAGCCTGCACAGCGCTACTGCCCAGCTGGTGTTTACGAAATCATGGAAGATAATGATGGCTCTAAACGCTTCCAGATTAACGCAGCGAACTGTGTTCACTGTAAGACCTGTGATATTAAAGACCCATCTCAAAACATCACATGGGTAACACCTGAAGGTGGTGGTGGTCCGAATTACCCTAATATGTAATTCCTTGCGACACGGCAAAGCGTTGCTTTGCTAGCCGTGTCTCATACCCGAACATGTAATACAAAAAGCCCCGATTATTCGGGGCTTTTTATTGGAATTCACTTATTGAAAAGGCGGTATTTTTGCTACGTTTAAATTAAGATTCTTTTTATAAAAAATAAATGTGCCTAATAAAAATAGGCCAAGAAAACCAAAGTTTCGAGCTAAATCGAAGTACCAAACCGATTTACCAAGTAATAAATCAAGAATTAACATGAACCCCATAAATCTTGTATGCAAAATCAGACTCATCTTTATTTTTGGTTCGGGAGCAAAATATGTATTTCTATAACCCAACAGAATTGAGCCAAAAATAATAATAGTAACTAAAATAATGGTGGCAAGAGTTTCAGATAACCAAGAAGTCTCTATATGTAATAAACCAGCAATAGAGAAAAACCAAAGACAAATAAATAAGCTTCGTTTCACAAAATAATCATTCATTTTTATACGTCATTTATATACATCATTTTATAAATTATATAACGATTCTTATTTGTGAAAAATTATCATTTCAAATTAAATTTGAATTATTAATGGCTTCTAACAGTCGTTATTAGAAGCCTTATTATTCTATTACCCTTTCTTCACTAAGTAATGAAATTCTTTATGACCATTTTCATCTAAGCGCTCTTCTTGCAAAAGCAACTCATGGCCTAAATGCATACAAAATTTAGGAATATCCCACGAGGTCGAGTTGTCTGTTGCGAAGACTTCAACCACATCACCAGATTTAGATTTGCGGATGGCTTGATGCAACATCATGACAGGTTCAGGACAACGTAAACCACGTGTATTAATTTGGACAGTAGGTGAAATGGATTGTTCCGACATAACAAACTCGAACAAATAGAATTTTCACATTTTAGCATAAACAAATTACTGACCTGTTAACTGTAACTGGCTTTTACATAACAATATACGTTTTGTCTTTTAGCTGGTTTTATAGATGCATATGCATCTTTTCTTCGGTATGATTCAAAGTATTCATTTGATAGATTGAGTCTTTAGGAAAGATCATGCAAGAGGAACCAAGTCCATCGTGGGGAATGCGAGGCTTACGTAAATGGTTAGGTACAGCACCAGAAACCCGTGATGAATTATTAAAATTAGTCCAAAATTCACGCCGCTTTTTAGAACCAGATACTGTTGCCATGCTTGAAGGTGTTCTTGACCTTCCTGCTACAAAAATTCGTGAAGTCATGACACCACGTACAGCAATGATCAGTTTGCAAGAAGATGATCAGTTACTTGATATTCTTGATGTACTGGTCGAGTCTGCTCACTCACGCTTTCCAGTCTTCTCTTCTGATCAGCCTGATAATGTTGTCGGGATTTTGCTCGCAAAAGATTTGTTGCCATTTCTAACTGAACCGAATACCAAAGTCGATATTCGAGTCCTTATGCGTCAACCTTTATTTGTTCCAGAAAGTGCGCGTTCCGATCAGGTACTACGCATGCTGAAACATACTCAGACTCACATTGCGATTGTGATTGATGAATATGGTTCAACGGCTGGTCTTGTTACGCTTGAAGATATTCTTGAAGAAATCGTTGGCGAAATCGAAGATGAACATGACACTGCTGATGAAGATGCTCAGTACATTGTTCCTGACAATGACCATACGGTAGCAAATGCATGGATGGTGCAAGCACTTACACCAATTGAACATTTCAATACTGTTTTAGATGCTGATTTTTCTGACGATGAAGTAGAAACTGTCGGCGGTTTATTGCTTCAAGAGATTGGTCTGGTAAGTGATTTACAAGGTCAAACTGTTGAGCTTGGAAATTGGTTATTTACAATTGTTGAAGCAGATGCCCGCACTATTCATCTGATTCGAGCTGTACGTCAATGAGAGCATACTTTGAAAAGCTGTTAGATTCTTCGCAACAACAAAAACAGCTTCCTTTAATTTTTCCTTTACTCATTGCTTTATTTTCAGGTGCCGTATTCAGTTTTTCACTGGCACCTTATTATTGGTGGTGGTTGGCAATATTATCTCCAGCCCTACTCTATGCATCATTACATAAACGCTCAGCCAAACAAGCTTTTGCTATTGGCTGGAGTTATGGCTTTGGTTTATGGTTTGTGGGAGCTTTCTGGCTCTACACATCCATCCATGTATATGGCGATACCAATGCGTTTCTAAGCGTTTGTATGATTGCCATTATGGCCCTTGTGATGGGTCTGTTTACCGCATTTCAGACTTGGGTTTACCGACGTTTCTTCCCTGAAACACCACTGACTTTCGCACCACTCTGGATTGTTTTTGAGTGGGCAAAAACTTGGGTATTTACAGGTTTTCCATGGCTGTTTGTAGGTTACGCGTTTACCGAACGTTTACTCGATGGGTATGCGCCTCTATTCGGTATTTATGCAATTTCCTTTGTCGTCATTGTATTAGCCTGTGCTTTAGTTGAAGTTCTACGTAAGCGTATTTTTTGGATTATCCCTTCTGCCCTGTTAGTTTTAGGCGCGTGGGGAGCATCATATATACAGTTTGTAAAACCTAAAGCTGCCAAGCCGCTTAGTGTTTCACTCATTCAAGGTAACATTCCACAAGATTTAAAATGGCTAACCGAATATCAAGTTAGAACATTAGAAATTTATGCAGGTTTGACTCAATCTGAATGGGGCCGTGACTTAATTGTATGGCCTGAATCTTCAATTCCACTCTTCCAAACCGATATCGAACCGTTTTTGGATGCAATGGATGCACAAGCTAAAAAGAACCACACTGCATGGGTAACCGGAATTCCTTACTGGGATGTTACCAAATCACATGAAGTTGGTAGTCCACTGTATTACAACAGTATTATGGCTTCTGGAAGCGATGCCAGTGGTCTATATAAAAAGCAACGTCTTGTGCCTTTTGGTGAATATATTCCACTCTCAGGTTTACTGTCTTGGGTACTACCAGCCATGCAAAATGATATTAGCATGAGCGGTTTTACACGCGGTGAGAGGAACCAAAAACCACTTATGATTAAAGGGCACGCGCTTGCTGCTGCGATTTGTTATGAAGTGGCTTATCCGAACCTTACCCGACGTAATGCGGAAAACAGCGACTTCTTAGTGACTGTATCTAATGACGCTTGGTTTACTGGCACTGCTGGACCATTGCAACATTTACAAATGGTACAAATGCGAGCTAAAGAAAATGGCCGCTGGTTTATCCGTGCAACCAATACGGGTGTAACTGCCTTTATTGATCAAAATGGTCATATCACTGAACAAGCACCGATCGACAAAGAGTTTGTCTTGAGAGGCGATTTACCAGCCATGCAAGGTCAAACCCTTTATAACCGTTTAGGTGATTATCCAATTTTAGGATTTGCAGTATTACTGCTGGTGTTAGGTTGGGTTTATCGTCCACGTAAAGTTGACGTTTCTTTTAAATCCCGCCGCTAACTTACAATAACTTTGTACCCAGAGGCACTTCAAACTCTGGGATACAAAGTGCTACATCACCGTCTGCATTGTGAAATCCTGTTACCAAACATTCGGACTGAATAGGTCCGATTTGTTTTTTAGGGAAATTCACTACAGCAACCACCAACTTACCAACTAAATCTTGTGGCTGATAGAGTTTAGTAATCTGAGCACTCGATTTACGTACACCTAACTCTTCACCAAAATCTACATGCAAAATATAAGCAGGTTTACGTGCCTTTTCGAAAACTTCAGCTTCAATAATTTTACCCACGCGAAGCTCTACTTTAAAAAAATCATTCCACTCGATTTGTTCCATTTACTTTTTCTCATGTTCTTAAACATCTGATTTAAAGCATATAATATGTACAAATAAAGAAACACCCTCTTTTTATTTCCAGTTTTCAAAATTCGTGCTAAATTAAATCTGCTCATCAAAAAGCCGTAAACGTTTACGTCAATCAACGTGCCAACATACCTCCAACAATGCTTGGAGCTATTTGTTCAAAATATTTTTATATTTTTGAATGGCACTGGCGTTTGTTGGTTTACGGAGTCAAAAATGCAAAACTCAAAATCTTTGTTTAGTTTTAAAAAGCTTCCAAATCGCTATACATCTATCGTTTTACCCTTTCTTCTATCGATCATTATGACGTTTGTGGTTTCAATGATTAGTACATTACGAAGTTTGGGATTAGAAGAATTTTCCATTTATGTATGGATGTCTGCATGGGCTATTTCTTGGTTAATTGCTTTCCCAACGCTACTTTTCATCCTGCCTATCGTTCGTAAAATTACAGCAATGCTAGTGCAACAGCCTGCTTAAATTAAAAAAATAAAACGTAGATATTCAGTCTACGTTTTATCTAAAAATTTGGTTTTAAAATATTATTAAAAAGCGATCGATAATTGCAGAGATAAATATGCAACTAGACTCGATAAAAAGACCATCGGCACATAACGATAGGCTTTAAAAAGCAATTGCTCATATTTAGTGGATATTTGTTTAGCTTGCCAGACACTCGCTTTTAATGCAGTAAAGAAGCTCACCATTAACCATGCACTCACAATACTTAATGCAAAGAAACCAATCATGATTTGGCTACTTCCCTCGGTATTAAGCCATAGCTTTAAAAAAACTTCGGCAATCGGCAATAAACCCAAAATCAACAGGACAGACTTCAGCATTACCCAATGAAACTGAGTCAGTTCATCTACGATGAGAAATGCTTTCATTTAATCTCTCCTTTTAATGTAATAAAGTGCTTTTTATTTATTATGCAAAGCTTTTATTTAAATATATAGCTTATTTTCCTCTACATTTTAACTTTCTTGTAACTATTAAATATGGGAATAATTCTTATTATAAGTCTCAAATATAACTATTAACTTTATTTTATATTTTTCAAAAACTTACTATATTTTTGTGATTAAGAAAGATTATCAATTCGTATTTACCAGTTTATCTTTTTAACCGAATTGATAATCTACATTATATTTTCAATTAAGGTTGGTAATAAATATCTGCATCATTACCTTCACCGCCCTCTTTGCCGTCTGCACCAAACGAGTACAAATCAAAAGCTCGGCTATCTGCACCTGGAATTACATATTGAACATCATTTTTCCAACTATCTTTAGGATAACCACCTTTAACATATCCACCCGGCATCCAGTTTTTTGCTGTAGCAGGCTGATTCACTAAAGCATCTAGTCCACCTTCTTGCATTGTTGGGAAATGACCGTTATCGAGCTTGTACTGATCTAAAGCACCAGCTACACCTTTTAATGTAATTTGGGTTGTATCAATTTTAGCTTTTTCACTACGCCCCATGACATTTGGTACGATGAGCGCTGCTAACACGCCTAAAATTACAATCACAACCATAACTTCAATGAGGGTAAAGCCTGAGTGAGGATTAGCAAAGCGAAGCTTTGCCCGAACGCAAGATGGAGAGCTATGCTCGGAATGGCACGATTGTGCAATTTTTAAAGCTACACTTGAGGTATGTTTATCAGAACACTGCTCAAACTGATTTGAAACTGCAGATTCACTGTGTTGTTCCATCGCTGTTTCGCTTTGAATATTTTTTACTTTCATCATTATCTCTAATATCAAAGTTATTAAATCATATTGTTCATATTTACGATTGGCAGCATAACCGCGATTACAATAACCAGTACAATGCTTGCCATTAAAACCAGCATAAGCGGTTCAAGTAATGCCAGTAAGGTTGAAATAAATGTTGTAACCTCACGGTCTTGCATGGTCGATGCTCGTTCTAACATGCGGTCGAGCTCACCTGATGCCTCACCACTTCGAATCATTTGTACCATCATTGGTGGGAAATAACCACTGCGCTCAAGCTGCGTACCCAAGTTACCACCTTCTGTAACACGCTCAGCCGCATGAGCAATTGAATCGCGGATGACCCAGTTATTGGTCACTGCTGCACCAATTTTTAATGCGTCAACCAACGGCACGCCTGAACGGGTCAAAATAGATAAGGTACTAGCAAATCGGGCAGAATTAATACCACGTGACAGTTTACCGAATAATGGCAATTTGAGTGTTAATCGATCAAAAGCATAATGCCCAGCCGTTGTTTTTAAAAACCGTACAAATGCAACAATTCCCACAACTGCAAAAATAATAATAAACACCCACGCATGACGAATAAAATCGCTCGCTTTCATTAAAGCGACCGTAATCCACGGCAGTGCATCTTTGTTCTGATCAAATGTTTTAACAATTTCTGGCACAACAAAAGTCATTAAGCCCATGACAATAGCAAATGACATCAGCATTAAAATGATCGGGTAAATCATGGCGCCCTGAACTTTCTTTTGCATGGCAAAACGGTTTTCGGTGTAATCCGAGAGCTGATCTAAAATCAGATCTAAATGTCCAGAACGCTCACCTGCAGCAACTGTTGCAATATAGAGGTCCGGAAAACGTCCAGATTGCTGCATACCTTGAGCCAATGAGTGTCCTTCCATGACTCGCGAACGAACAGACGATAAAAGATTTTGCACATGCGCTTTTTCACTTTGCTTGCTCACCGCACGTAAAGCTTCTTCTAAAGGAATTGCGGCTGCAACCAAAACAGAAAGTTGTCTGGTCATGAGTGCCAAATCATAGGCACTGAACTTTTTTTGAAATAATCCCTGACTCTGATGTTTATCTTTTTGTTCAACAGGGTCAACGCTAATTGGTGTCCATGCTTTATCGCGTAATTGTTGGCGAATCTGGCGTGCTGAGTCTCCCTCAAGCACTCCTTTTTGCTGCTTCCCTGAAGCATCAATGGCAGTAAATTGATATGCAGGCATGGTAATGTTCTAATTTTCCAAAAATAATAGTCGCTGCTGTTGCATCTATGCTACGCAATCATTCATATTCATTCTATAGCCTGTGTAGAATACCCAAGTCCTCTTCACGACGCTATGCCGTTTTTTAAAATTGACGAAATGAGCCTCTATGACCATAACGCCAAAGCCTGATTCAGTTGTTTATCGTGTGCGTGTTGCCGTACCTGTGCATCTGTACGACACTTTTGACTATACACTCACCGAAGCACAATATGAACGGGCTCAAGTAGGCTCACGCGTCGCTATTTCATTTGGGCGACAAAACCTAATTGGTATCATCACTGAAAAAGTGAATCCACATGAACCATTTACAGGCAACTTTCAGCTTAAAGCCATTTCTGAACTTTTAGATGAACAACCTATTTTAGATGAACAAGTTTTAAGTTTATTGACATGGTCCGCACAATATTACCAATTTCCAGTTGGCGAGGTCATGCAAACCGCCCTTCCGGCTATACTACGTCAGGGCAAACCGATGGACGTTTTGTTCCATCTCTGGAAAATTACTCCATGCGACAATGTTGAAGCACTGCTTAAACGCTCAGTGAAGCAACAAGATGCTTATCAGATTTTAAAGTTACATCCTGCGGGAACAACAGAGAACATTCTCAATTTAAGTGGTGTAGAAACTGCAACACTTAAAGCACTAGAAAAGAAAGGTTTGGTTGAATGTACGCTTGAACCACACGACTTTAGCCCTACACCTGTTCAATTGGCACAAATGCCGCTCACGCTAAATGAAGACCAAAAGCAAGCAACCCAACAGGTTATTAAAGCACAGCATCAATACCAAGCATTTTTGCTAGATGGCTTAACAGGTAGTGGCAAAACCGAAGTTTATCTACACATCATGCACGAGGTGCTAAAGCAAGGTAAACAAGTACTGGTTTTGGTACCTGAAATTGGTTTAACTCCTCAAACCATTTCTCGTTTTAAGTCTCGTTTTAATTGTGATATTGCTTTATTGCATTCTGGCCTCAACGACTCCAAACGCTTACAAGCATGGCAACAGGCACAGACCGGAAAAGCATCTATTATTTTAGGGACACGCTCAGCGATCTATACACCGCTGCCACGTTTGGGCTTAATCATTTTAGATGAAGAGCACGACCTGTCTTATAAACAGCAAGAAGGCTTCCGTTACCATGCGCGTGATGTCGCACTGTACCGAGGGCACTTACAAAGCTGCCCTGTGATTTTAGGTTCGGCAACACCAAGTATTGATAGTTATTATTTGGTTGAAACTGGCAAGTTAACTTCACTGCAACTCAACAAACGTGCTGGACATGCACTTTTGCCAAAAATGCATTTAATTGACCTTAAAATTGTCAAAAAACAGCATGGAATTAGCCAACCTCTTATTGAACAAATCAAACATACATTAGCTAGAAAAGAACAGGTTTTAATCTTTTTAAACCGTCGTGGCTATGCACCTGTACTGGTCTGTGAAAGCTGTGGATGGCAAGCCAATTGTCCACATTGTGATGCACATTTTACTTTGCATACCCAACCTTATTCTTATTTACATTGCCACCACTGTGGAACCATTCATCGCTTACCGGATCATTGCCCTGAATGTCAGCAAAAAAGCTTAAAAACTTTAGGTGCAGGAACAGCTAAGGTCGAAGAACACTTACAAGAATTATTTCCAGAGCATGACGTGATTCGGGTTGATCGTGATAGTACGAGTCGTGTCGGAAGCTGGCAAAAAATCTATGATCGTATTCATCAAAACAAGCCAACAATTTTGCTCGGTACGCAAATGTTGGCAAAAGGTCACCATTTTCCACATGTGACTTTGGTTGCCATTTTAGATATTGATGCAGGGTTACTCAGCGTAGACATCCGTGCACCAGAACGTACTGCGCAATTGATTGTTCAAGTGGCTGGCCGTGCAGGCCGTGGTGAGCATAAAGGCCATGTTTATTTGCAAACATTAAGACCCGATCACCCACTCCTAACCACACTCATCGAAAAAGACTATCGCGCGGTTGCCAAACAAACATTGGCTGAACGTAAAGTTGCTTTGCTACCGCCTTATCGCTATGCCGTACTCATACGTGCAGAATCCAAAGATCGTGACTATACCTTACAATTTTTAAATGAAGCTGCCGAGCAACTTCGTCAAGTCGCTGGTGAAATTGTTGATATTTGGGGACCTATTCCAGCCCCTATGGAACGTAAAGCGGGACGCTATCGTGCACACATGGTGATTTTATCTGCCGACCGCGCTCGTCTACATTTTTACTTAAGACAATGGTGGTCTCAATTGGTTCATGCACCAAGACAGCATCAACTCAGGCTATCAATTGATGTTGATCCGCAAGAATTTAATTAGATGATTTGAATATCATGGTGTGAAGACGTCTTTTTCGTTTTACACTTAAAAGAGACTAATACATTCGAGGCAATGGATGTCATTCCTACTGCAAGCAACTATCTTTCTTGGAGCTTCTCTGATTTTAGTCCCTCTTGGCAAACGCCTAGGGATTGCAACAGTTTTAGGTTATTTATTTACAGGAATACTTCTGGGTCCTAGTGTTTTAAATATTGCTCATGACCCTGAAGCAATTATGGAACTTGCCGAATTCGGTGTCATTTTATTGATGTTCCTGATTGGCTTAGAATTAAGGCCACAGCGTTTGTGGGAAATGCGTGACTCTATTTTTGTAATGGGAAGTCTGCAAGTTCTTATTAGCGGTGGCGTTCTTATGCTGATCGTACTCTTCCTATTTCAACAGCAACTTGCTATCAGCTTTGTGATTGGTTTTGCGCTGGCACTGTCTTCTACAGCCTTTGTATTACAGCTTCTGACTGAAAAACAGCAACTCAACACGACCTATGGTCAGCAGTCTTTCTCAATTTTATTATTTCAAGATATAGCTGCGATTCCACTACTTGCAATTATTCCATTACTCGCAGGAACAGAGTCAACCCATCATGGGATCGCTTATTTTGCGGCTATCATCGCAACATTCACTGGTCTATTTCTATTTAGTCGTTATGTGATGCGTCCATTTTTCCGTTTTGTTGCCAAAAGTGGAGCAACTGAACTCATTACGGCGGTAGGATTATTTATTATTCTTGCTGTCGTTTTGCTGATGGATACGTTAGGTATTAGCACGACATTAGGTGCTTTCCTCACAGGCGTATTATTAGCAGATTCCGAATTTCGTCACGAAGTTGAAGCCAGTATTGCGCCGTTTAAAGGCCTACTACTTGGCTTATTCTTTATGACCGTGGGTATGACTACACAACTGTCACTATTGATTGAAATGCCGTGGCTTATTATTGGTGGAGCAATCGGCTTACTGGTCATTAAAACACTGATATTGACCGCCATTGCACGCTATAAAAAATACAGTTGGAATAACAGCCTACTATTAGGAACTTGTTTAGCTCAAGGCGGTGAGTTTGCTTTCGTTATTTTAAGCTTAGCTAAAAGTGAAAAGATTTTAACTCAAGCTTTATTAGAGCCTGTGACTCTTATTGTGACTTTGTCGATGGTACTCACACCAGTGATTTACTGGTTGATGGCATACAAGGTCATTCCGCTTTTTAATAAAGAACGCCCGCCTGAGTACGATGAAATTCCTCAGCAAGAAAACCCGATTATCATTGCTGGTTTTGGTCGGTTTGGACAAATTATTGCGCGTATTGCCCGCCTGCAACATCTAGGGTTTACCGCAATTGATAACAATCTTCATCAAGTCGACTTTGTCAGACGATATGGTGGATCACTTTATTATGGTGATGTGACCCAACCAGATTTACTACGCTCTGCGGGCATTGAAAAAGCCAAAGTATTTATTCTAGCGATTGATGATGTCGAAGATTCTATGAATGTGGCACGACATCTCAGATTAAATTATCCAAACTTAAAGTTATTGGCTCGTGCTCGTGACCGCCACCATGTACATCTTTTAAGAGATTTAGGAGTTGAATACATTTGGCGTGAGACGTATTTATCTTCATTAGGTATGGCTTATCGTGCCTTGCGAGAACTCGGTATCTCTGATGAACAGGCCTATAACAATATCGAAATCTTTCGGGATTATGATGAGAAATTGCTCATACAACAGCAAAGTATTTATACTGATGAACAGAAGATCTTTGAAACACATCGTAATGCTTTAGCCGAACTTGAACATCTATTTGAAAGTGATGCTCAACAGCAAGCCACGTCGAAACACGATGTGAATTTAAAGCGTCATTTACAGCCAAATCGCATCGACATTACACGAGATCATCTAGAATAACTTGAGATTTCGAAGAATGGCTATATTAAGGACTTATTCACATTGCCTAAATAATTGGACAATGGACACCAAGCTGTCCTTTGTCCTACTTGCGGCTTCGCTGCATTCCCTAAGCTTGATTAAAAAGAAATTGTTATAATCTGCTTAGGGCCCTGGAGAATATTATGTCTGATTTACGCCAACGCTTTTATATAGAGAACTTTCCAGTCCGTGGGGAAGTCGTTCATATAGAAGAAGCACTACAAACTATCTTAGCTCAACGTGACTATATGCCTGCCGTTAAAATTCTGCTAGGTGAAATGTTGAGTGCGACTGCATTACTTGCAAGTACATTAAAAATCAAAGGCCGTATCAGCTTGCAAATCCAGGCTAGCGGCACCTTTAAATGGGCAATGGCTGAATGTAATCATTTAGGTGAAGTTCGTGCTTTAGCCGATTATGAAACCGATCCACGCTTCATTGAAGCAACAGACAGCAGCACAGTTCTCGGCGCTTTAGTTAATCCCGTTTTATTTATCAATATTGAACCGGAATTTGGCGAGCGTTACCAAGGCATTGTACCTCTTGATCAGGCAAATTTAGCGGGTTGCCTCATGCAGTATTACGACTTATCTGCACAAATTCCAACTCGAATTGTGCTAGCGAGTACTGCTAAGCGCTCTGGTGGTTTACTCATTCAGCTTTTACCACGTCATGATGACGAAGAGCAAAAGTTGGTTGATGAAGATTTATGGCCACGCTTGACCATGTTAACCGAAACATTAAAAGCTGAAGAGCTCACCAATTTAGATGCAACCGAGATCTTATATCGTTTATATAACGAAGAAGAGGTCCGTTTACCAGAAATTGAAGCACTCAAATTCGGCTGTACATGTTCAAAAGATCGCTGTGCTAATGCGCTGATTCAAATTGGTGTAGATGCTGTTCATGAAACATTAGAAGACCAGAACCCTATTCGTATGGATTGTCAGTTCTGTAACACGCAATATACCTTTACCGCTGAAGAAGCTTTAGCACTATTCGGTGAACACTTGAGTTAGTAGTTAAACTTTCTAAAAAGGCGGTTATTCCGCCTTTTTATTTATCCTTATTTTTTTTGATGATCGTTTTCAATATCTTATTTTAAATAAGATAATATAAGATTACTTTATAGCCCAATAAGTAAGATTCTTATATTCCATGAATTATTTTGATTATTTTCTATTTATTTTTAGCGTCATTATTATGATTGCTACCCCCGGCCCTGTCATGATTTTAGTTGCCAGCGCTGGACTTAAAGGTGGATATAGAAAAGCACTTGAAACGATTTTTGGGACAAATTTAGCCTCACTTATTTTAATTTTTATTTCAGTACTCGTTTTAAAGGGAGTACTGAGTGTTAACGATAGTTATCTCAATATTATCCGTATCTTAGGCTGTCTATATATTGGATATTTAGGTTTCACTATTCTTAAAGAAGTCATTCAGGCACCTCACCCTGAAGCGATACAAACAGTTTCGGCACAAAATGGTGGCTTCAAAAAGGGCTTTTTTGTCGGAATCTCCAATCCTAAAGATATTATTTTTTTCTCGGCTTTCTTTCCGCAATTTGTTTCTATTACACCACAGCTCAACCTAAGTTTAACCATACTCACCCTGACATGGATTGTTTTAGACTTCTTAACTTTATCTCTGGTTTATGTATTTTTCCGCCGTCTTTCTAATAGCCATTTATATCCAAAAATATTAGGGCTTTGCGGCCTATTACTTCTATTGATTGCTATTTACGGCTTGTACCAAACTTTTATCTAAGTACTTTTATCTAAATAATGAAAGGTATAGTCCTACTCCATCTATACCTCTTTCTCTCAATTTTATTTTGTAATAGAACAACTCTTATACAATCTAGCTTATTGAAAACTCTAAAAATCGTTTCATAATGAAATAAACCACACCATCCTGATAAAACATTATGGCTAAAAATTATTATGAAGAATTAGGGGTTACACGCAAAGCCTCTGCTGATGAAATTAAGAAAGCTTATCGAAAATTAGCTCGTAAATATCATCCTGACATCAGCAAAGAAAAAGATGCCGAAGAAAAGATGCAGGCAATTAATGTTGCCTACGACACGTTAAGCAATGCAGAAAAAAAAGCTGAATATGACCAGTTATTAGATCATCCACAAGGTTTTAATAACTTTGGCCAGGGTGCTGCGCAAGGTGGTTTTGATGGAGCACAGTTTTATCGCCAAGGCTTTACAGGTGGTGAGCAAGCAGACTTTAGCGGTTTTGAAGATTTATTTGGTCGCTTTGGTGCAGGATTTGGTGGTGGTCAACAGCAACATCAGAGACAACAGCGTAGTTATCGCGGTGAAGATCAACATGCCAGCATAGAGGTCGATCTTGATATTGCCTATCATGGATCAACGCAACAAATTACCCTGCAAATTCCGACCGTGAATGCGTATGGCGAACCTGAAGTTCAACGTAAAACCCTTCAAGTCAAAATACCAAAAGGTATGAAAGAAGGTCAGCAAATCCGATTAAGTGGACAAGGACAAAGTGGTATCAATGGCGGTGCTAACGGCGATCTCTATATTGAAATCCAGTATAAAGATACAGACCGCGTTCATGTCGAAGGCAGTGATGTATATTTGACTGTAGATGTCGCTCCGTGGGAAGCAGCGTTAGGTCAAGGTATTGAAGTAAAAACACCAGCTGGATCTTTGCATGTCAATTTACCTCACAATGCAAAACAAGGACAACAGCTACGTTTAAAAGACAAAGGGATACCTAATAAAACACCAGGGCATTTATACTTAATCTTAAATATTGTATTTCCACCTGCACATTCTGAAAAAGAAAAACAAGCCTATCAGCAACTGGCTGAAGCCTTTGCTTCATTCGAACCTCGTTCATCTCATTAGGGAGCAAGATTATGACAACCATTCATTATCGAGAAATTGTATATGACGGCCATACCTTTAGTGCTGAGGTCGTTGATGAACAATCCACATTTGATCTACAACAATTCGCTCAAGCTTGTGGTCAAAGTCCAGACTGGATTATTCAGTTAATTGAATATGATATTTTATCGGTCAATACCGCACCTGAAACCCATCAGTTTATGGGCGAAGATGTCTCTCGTGCTCGTAAAGCTTATCGTCTACAACGTGACTTTGACGCAAGTTTGGCGGCAGTTGCAGTGATGTTAGATTTGATTGATGAAGTACAACAACTTAGAAAACAGTTGAAGCATTTTCATTAAGATTTTTTCTTCTAAATAATCTTTCACACAGGTATGAGCTAACGTGATGGGCGGCATGGATGCCGCCTTTTGGACTGCGGTAACATGGATGTACCGTCAGTCCAAGGAAGGGGTTTTGTTACTTTTGCCCAGTCAAAAGTAAGGATATGCCTAGACAATAAGTATCAAATTAATCCCTAAATTTGAGGCAGTACTAACAAATCAACTTTACTGATCTTTGAAAATCCCTATTACTTCAACCGAGTAATCTTCTCCACTTCCTTCAAAGTCTGCTTAATCGGTTCATATTCCAAAAACCAAAATAAATTCATCCGATCTTGACGATGCTGTTGGGCCAATAAATCAATGACACTTCGTTCACCACGTCCAACTAAATGCTGTCGATAAAAATAGTACAACAGAAAAATCGTACTAAGCAGCATGACCCCGAGCATAATCCAGAAACCAACTGGCGATTTAAGACCTGGAATAAACTCAAAATTCATTCCATAAATACCAGTTAAAAGGGTAAGAGGTGCAAAAACGGCGGTGATAATTGCAAGAATCCGCATGTTTTCATTGGTCTGGTTCGCAATGGCTGAAAAATGCAGATCAATTGCAGACTGAATGGCGCTGCGCAACCGTAATGTATGTTTTTGAATACGTTCAACATGACTCATTAAATCATTTAAACGTACCAGTAAAATATCTTGTGAATTGTGGATATGCTTGCCAATCACGTGGTGGTAATTTTCTACGATTTCATCTCTAAACTCTTGCAAGCTTTCAATTTGCTCCTCGCATAGATTTTCCACTTGCTGAAATGCCATATTCTCATGAAATAGTTGATGCCATTGCTTAAAACGACGATTACCCTGAAGCAATTGCTGTTGCCAATGCTCGACTCTTCTCGTCAATGGCGAGCGGATATCAAGATAGCCATCAATCATACTGTTTAACAACCGTAATGATAAATCGATCGGTGAATTTGGCAATTTACGGGTTTTATTTTGCTCTTCTAAAGTTCTACATAAAATGTTATCAAGACGTTGAATATAATTTTCAATCGACTTGTTTCCCGGCTCACGCACACTAATCAGCACATCTGGTGTCAAAATAAAGCTAATTGGTGTAGTCGCCAAACCAAAAACACTGTCTTGGGATTCAGCAGGTTTAATTTCATCATCAGGCGTAACCAGCTTTTTAAAAATCAGTAAGTCATATTCTTCAAGCGTGTCAAAGGCGCAAGGATGTTCAATATTCGAGATATCCCGCATATGAAACTCATTAATAACTACGCCTGAAAGCTTTTGAATCTCTTGTTGCCATTCTTCATTATGATTGACCACATCCGTTCTGAGACTATCAATCCAGAAAAACTCTAGAACATGTTCACTATGCTGTTCACGGCTTAAAAAGACATAGCCGTCACTTTGATGGCGATAAAAGTAATAAACCTGCATACCACAACGATCTGTTTTTGTATTACTTGCATCATGCCATAAAAAAAGTCCGCATCAAGCGGACTTTTTCATGTCACTAGAGCAATTATGCTTGTTCAATGTCTTTCATAGTCAATTTAATACGACCACGATTATCAACATCAGCAACTTGTACTTTCACTTCCTGACCTTCTTTAAGAACATCAGTTACGTTCGCAATACGTTCATTTGAAATTTGCGAAATGTGAAGAAGACCATCAGTACCCGGCATGATGTTTACAAACGCACCGAATTCTACAATACGGATTACTTTACCGTCATAGATCTTACCTGGTTCAACTTCAGCAGTAAGTGCTTGAATTTTTGCAATCGCAGCACGAGCAGCAGCTTTAGTTTCACCAAATACACGAACTGTACCATTGTCTTCAATATCAATTGCAGCTTTAGTTTCTTCAGTAATGGCACGAATCGTTGCACCGCCTTTACCAATAACATCACGGATCTTGTCTGGATTGATGTTAATGACTTCAAATGTCGGTGCATGAGCGCTGATTTCAGGACGAGCACGTGAAATGACTTTATTCATTTCGTTAAGGATGTGCATACGACCAGCAAATGCTTGGTTTAATGCAACTTCCATAATTTCTTCAGTAATACCTTCAATCTTGATGTCCATTTGAAGTGCAGTAATACCGTTTGCAGAACCTGCTACTTTAAAGTCCATATCACCTAAGTGATCTTCGTCACCCAAGATGTCAGAAAGTACTGCAAAACGCTCACCTTCTTTCACTAAGCCCATTGCGATACCAGCAACTGGTGCTTTAAGTGGAACACCCGCATCCATAAGTGATAATGATGCACCACATACAGAAGCCATTGAAGATGAACCGTTAGATTCAGTAATGTCAGATACAATACGAATCACATACGGGAAGCGGTCAGCAGCAGGAAGAACTGCTTGAACACCACGACGTGCTAAACGGCCATGACCAATTTCACGACGTTTAGGACCAGATTCACGACCTGTTTCACCTACAGAATATGCAGGGAAGTTGTAGTGCAACATGAAGTTGTCAGTTTTCGTACCTGACAATGTATCAACCATTAATGCATCACGAGTATTACCCAAAGTTGTTGTTACCAACGCCTGAGTTTCACCACGTGTAAACAATGCAGAACCGTGAGCGCGATCTAATACGCCAACTTGAACGTCGATACCACGAACAGTTTTAGTATCACGACCATCAATACGTGGCTTACCTGACAAGATGTTGTCACGTACTGTACGGTATTTAAGGTCTTCAAATAATTCATTTACTTCGTCAGCAATACCAGTTTCGTCATTTTCAGGAACGAACTGTGCTACAGCTTCTGCATAAAGTGCATCAAGTGCTGCATAACGATCTTGCTTAACTGCAATCGTATATGCTTCAGAAATTTTAGCTTCGAAAGCTGCTTTTAATTGCTCAAGAAGTGCTTCATTTTTGCTTGGAGCAACCCAAGTTGATTCAACTGCACCAGCAGCAGCAGCAAATTCTTTAATTGCTTGAATAGCGATTTGCATTTCGTCATGACCGAAAAGCACAGCACCAAGCATTTGGTCTTCTGAAAGCTCTTTAGCTTCAGATTCAACCATCAACACAGCAGATTCTGTACCAGCAACCACAAGGTCAAGATCACTTTCTTTCAACTGTTCAAAGTTCGGGTTAAGAACATATTCACCGTTGATCAAACCAACACGTGCGCCACCGATTGGACCACGGAAAGGAGTACCAGCAATAGACAATGCTGCTGATGTACCAAGCATTGCTGCAATATCAGCATCCATAGTTTTGTCAGAAGAAACAACTGTTGCTGTTACTTGGATTTCGTTGAAGTAACCTTCTGGGAACAATGGACGAATTGGACGGTCAATAAGACGTGAAATTAAAGTTTCAGCTTCAGAAGCACGGCCTTCACGCTTACCGTAACCACCAGGGATACGACCAGCTGCATATTGTTTTTCTTGATAGTTAACTGTTAACGGGAAGAAGTCCTGACCCGCTTTTGCTTTAGGTTGAGCAACTACTGCAACTAAAACAGTTACGCCACCCATTGTAACTAAAACTGTATTTGCTTGACGTGCAACGCGGCCCGTTTCTAAAACGACTTGATGTTGACCGAATTGGAATTCTTTACGAACAATATTAAACATTGACATGTATTGTATTTTCCTAATTTTATTCTAGTGAGACCCCTAAGGTTTGGCATTCAGACTACACCGATTGGTAGATAAATGACAAAGCTTAGAAGCCATCACACTAGACCAAAAATTTTAAATAATGTTAAAAGTTAAACGCAAAGAAGGAGCGCACAAGCGCCCCTTCTAAAAATCACTTAATCTAAAATTAAGTGAAACTCTCTTTTCAGCGATCAAGCATTGCGACATGCGAAATAGCGAAAACAAAGTGAAAATCGAATTAACGACGTAAACCTAAAGCACCGATCAAAGCAGTGTAACGACCGTGGTCTTTACCATTTAAATAGTCAAGCAATTTACGACGTTGGTTAACCATACGAATCAAACCACGACGGCTATGATGGTCGTGTTTGTGAGCTTTAAAGTGACCTTGTAAATCATTGATTTGAGCAGTCAATAAAGCTACTTGTACTTCTGGTGAACCAGTGTCATTTTCAGCGCGAGCAAATTTAGCAATGATCTCTGCGCGGTCTGCATTAGTTAAAGCCATTCGATTTCTCCGAGATGCTTAAAAAAGTAAACGATATGAATCAGTTGAGGCAACTGACTGCCGTGCATCACTACAGCAAGTCGCCTATTTTAAGGTATCTATGGGTGGATTGCAAAATAGTTTTCAGTAACTTGTCATTTTAGACACTGACATGAGCATATTAACCCTGCACACTACCCTTGAATAAAAAGAAAGAAGCGCGAGGGACGTGTGAAAATTTTTTCAACCAACACTTGTCCAGTACCGGACAATATTGAGCAAGTTATTCGTCGTAAAGATGAAGTTGCTGCTGAACAGGGTGGAATGACTGAGCGCCAGATTCAAAAAATCTGGAACAGTGTAGAAGCATTATATAAAACCGGAAATTATCCACTCATTACTTTTTGTCTACGTCGACAAGGTAAAATTTTGCTGAACCGGAGCATTGGATATGCTCAGGGGAACTCTCCAGCAGGACTACAAGAGAATGCCTTGATTGCGACTCCAGATACACCTGTTTGCCTGTTTTCAGCATCAAAGATGATCACCGCCATGTTAATTCATCTATTAGATGAAAAAGGTGAAATCAATTTGCTTGATCCTGTGAGCTACTATATTCC
Organism: Acinetobacter sp. AOR14_HL; assembly: GCF_027855175.1. Taxonomy (NCBI): domain Bacteria; kingdom Pseudomonadati; phylum Pseudomonadota; class Gammaproteobacteria; order Moraxellales; family Moraxellaceae; genus Acinetobacter; species Acinetobacter sp. AOR14_HL. The sequence goes on from NZ_JAKTII010000008.1 coordinate 201,528, forward strand.
GGAATATGGCGTAAATGGTAAACGCCGTGCGACTATCTTTCATTTATTAGCACATCGTGGTGGCATTCCCTATATAGACGGCGATGTCACACCAGAATTACTCTTCGATAAAGATCAAATTTTAAAACGTTTATATGCTGCCAAACCTGTGTCTCCTGCTGGTAACCACCTTGCCTATCATGCTGTTACAGCGGGTTATATTTTAGGAGAAGTAATTGAGCGGGTGACTGGGCAAGATTTACGTGAATTTGTGCATCAAACTATCGAAAAACCGATGGGAATGCCTTATTTCAACTATGGTTTAAAACCAGAGTACCGCTCAGAGGTTGCTTTAAATTGTGCAACGGGCCTACACCCTCGCCTTGGTACAGACCACTACCTGAACCATGTGTTAGGTGGAGGGTTGCAACTTGCAGTTGATGTCACTAACGACAACCGTTTTATGGACACAATTTGCCCAGCCGGAAATATCTACACCAGCGCAGAACAAGCTGGACGTTTCTTTGAAATGCTTTTAAGTGGAGGAAGCTATGGCGGTCAGCAAATCTTCAGTGAGAAAACGATTTTTAGGGCCACACTGCCGACCACAGGCGTTAACATTGATCGTACTTTATTAATTCCAATGCGCTATGCCTTAGGACCAATGTTAGGTAGTAACCCTGTAGGTCTTTTTGGTCCAATGACAGGACAAGCTTTTGGTCATTTAGGGTTCTCTAATATTTTATGTTGGGCCGACCCTGAAAGAGATATTAGTGTGTCTCTGTTAACAACGGGCAAATCTGTAGTGGGAACACACCTTCCTGCTTTAGCCAACGTGCTTTATCAGATTTCAACGCAATGTCCCCGCATCCCTAGAGATCAACGCCGATCTTTGTTTGGTAGTGATTCACACGAAACTAACTTAGTGTAAAAGCAAATAAAAAACCCAAGCATTTCTGCTTGGGTTTTTTGCGCTGTAGTTTTTGTTTATCGTGTTATTTCTGTTTTTATTATCGTTGGTGAGATGCTAGTCACATCCTTCTTGTTGTTTTAACTCACTTCCAGTGTCTTTGTTTCTATTTCCTTATGTGATGTATTGTGACACATCCAATTATGAAGAAAAGTAGTATTTTTCTTATCATCATGTAAGTAAAAACGTACAGGTCTGTATAATATTTAGTAAATAACCATTTTTAACATTTAACGTACAGTTCTGTATAACATATAACTTAACAATTCACAGGAAAAATGGCTGTTTAAAAATCATATTACAGATAAATATATTGATATTATTGATATAAATTTTCAAAAGAAAACATACTAAATAGAGGTCTAAAAACAGATCTTTTTGATAATTTTTTAGAAGTAAATTAAAACGAGAATATAAAAAAGCCCTGTAGTCTCTCCCAAAACTACAAGGCTTAGCGGCTGTAAGTTTCCTCTTTATACACCTACGTCATTGTAAGTTCGCAGTCTCTCGACTTAAGCTATTATTATTGTGCGATTTTGCCCGACATTCCTTGCCAAGCTCGTTGTGTGTTTATAATCTCAAAAACGTGGAGTGTACTCTAGCAGCAAATATCTCGAATCTATGTAAGCTTTTTCTTACAAGGGTAAAAATATTAAGTTTGTCTTAACGAACTAACCGATTAACTTTCTGAACTAAACCACTTTTTCGTATAGTACGAACTGTAAATGCCTGAACTAAAGCTTCTGGATGAACCAAAAGACTCACTACTTTCTTGGCTCGTGTAATCGCAGTGTAAATAAGCTCCTGGCTTAATAAATTCTTTGCGGCTTGATCAAGAACCACAGCAGTATGTGTAAATTCAGACCCTTGCGACTTATGAATTGTTAAAGCGAATGCACTTTGGATACTTTTAGGTAATCGGTTTGCCGCCACCCATTTATTTAAACTTGGAAAATATACTTCAAATTGCTGTGGCTGGGTTCTATGCTCAAAACACAGGCCAATATCTCCATTTGAAATACCGAGCTGATAATCGTTATAAGTCATCATCACCGGACGGCCTACATACCATCCACCCACTGTAACTATTGATAACTGTTGTTGTAGCCAGCGCTGCGCATACTGGTTTAACTGTTGTAAGCCAAATGGGCCATGACGGACCGCCGTTAAAATACGGTAGTCATCGAATGCTCTTACTACGTTTTGAACCTGTTCAATCGAGCGTTCTTCTTTTAAATAATTTTTTAGGCTCTTTACATAGCCTTGGAAACCTAACATGAGTTTCTGATAATAAATTTCGACTTCTGTGTGATTCCCTTCCGGTAAATACTCAAGCTGAACCACATCTGGCATGTCATTTTGTAAAACTATAGGCTTTAATTCAGAAACCTCAACAATATCAATCTCAAATTGCTGCAAAACCACTTCATGATTTTGTTGATAGGTTTGTGCCTGAATAAATTTAGCAACTTGCCCAATCAACGCCCCTTCAGCAAAACGACGACTTGTTTGTAATTGTACTCTGTTGTCGGCTAGTGCCTGTATTTGTTGCAAGTCAGCAAGTACTGCACCTACATCAACGGAAGCGAGCTGATTTGCATCTCCTAATAAAATAATTCGACAAGACTCTGGCACAGCCTCAAATAGAAGAGTAGCCAGATTTAAATCCAGCATGGAGGCCTCATCCACCACAATCACATCGTAAGGAAGCGGTTGTTTTTGATTAAACCGTGGTGTTTGGCTATGCCCCATCCCTAATAATCGATGAATCGTTTGTGTTCCCTGATTTCTGAGCTCTTCACTCATTAATCCAGACTCAAGCAATTTAGGGTCATTAAACGAGTGCTGTAAGGCCTCTTGCATGCGCTGTGCTGCTTTACCTGTTGGAGCAGCCATCGCCACACGAATATGTGGAATTGCTTGGCTAAGCACAGCAATAATACGTGCAAGTGTATAGGTCTTACCTGTACCCGGCCCACCCGTAATAATACTCAGGCTCTGCCGAGCAACCATTTGTAAAGCTGCTTGCTGATGAGGGTCTGTGAGTAAGCTGATATAGTCATCACAAGATACAGGCTGAATTAATTGTTGCTTTAATCGACAAATTTGTTCTGCAAGGCGTTGCTCTAGGCGCCAATATCGGTATAATGCCAACCCCTGCTCATCGTAGACGCATGGTGCAACTTTTGAAGTCGCTTGATCGGCTGATATAGCCAGTTGACCAAGTGCTGCAATTTGCTCTGGACTGACATCGATACAGCTATCACCTTGCAAGCTAGCTTCAATAAGCTGCTGTAAATAAGAAGCGGTATCTGGCACTTGTGATTGCTCAGTAAATGGAGCCTGATTTAAGAAGTTACTCCACGTTGTTAACCAGCTTAAATCGGCTTGTTCAGGGCTATTTAGATTGTCCACACACTTATCCACCTAGTTTTCCACACGCTTGTCCACATGGTTATAGACAGGCTTATCCACATGTCAAGTATTTGTTAATCTTAAAATTACCTAACTTATCAGCATTTTTCATGCGATTTTATCCTCAGCAAAATACCCCAAAATGGCATCAAGACGCAGAATAAACTCAATACTAGGTTGCCAGTAATAATACCCCTGCTCTGCTTCACCATTCATGCCACGCAAATAAAGATAAGTCGCCCCACCTAAATGTTGCTCAATTTGGTAATCCTGCATTTTGACTTGCAAATAGCGATGTAATGCCACCAAGTATAGACCTGCCTGTAGCCAGTAACTTGCCAAAGACATGCTTTGCGCAATGTTATCGCTACGATAATCTACAAGATCTTCTCCTAAATAATTACTTTTATAATCGGCAATGTGATAGCGCTGCCCATCAAAATAAACCAAGTCAATAGAACCATTGAGATAACGGGCCGAACGTGCTTCAAGTAACTCCGGCATATTCAGGCCATATTCAGCAAAGAGTTGCTGAACACGAGTCATGGCTAAAACCCGATCTGACAATGCCAAATAAAAAGGAAACTCCGACAAATGCTGCTCTGGTTGAAGTTGGTTCAATCGGAAGCCCTGATAAAGTGGCGTTCGTAAAACATCTTGCAACCACTGTGCAACTGACTGATAAAGCAGATTCTCGGCGTCTTCTTCCTCTGGAAAGCTCTCGTTATATTTATTAAGTAAATCTTGCCAAAGGCCACTATAGTCATTTTTAAAACGACGACGTATTTCTATGATCCAGTCATCTGAACATTGAAAATCGATATGCTCAAAAATTTCATGCAGGAAGTTACCAGCAAGCGTTCCTCGCGGAAAATTATTCTTTATCCAGTCAATCGGCTGAGCACTGATTGTTTCAACAGTGTTGACCAAGTCCAGCTCATCTTCTGCTAATACAGCATCATTGCTCTGACTCGCCAATAAATCTGTGCCAACCTTATGTTTTAAATGCTGCGCCAAGTAACTGAAACTGGTTTTACCACGAGAATAAAAACGTTGTTCAGGAAACCGTTGTGCTTGTAGTTCAATAATACTGGTTTGTTTAGCTAAATGAATTGCTTGAGGCATCTGTTCCAAAACCATTTCATCTGTACAGCAATGGTGCTGAAAGGGCTCACTCCTATTTTTCCAGAAAGCTAAGCCTGAAACTGATTTACCATCAGCATCTTGTAAAAGTGCATAGACGCGATGGCTTGCTCGCGTTAGAGCCACATACCAAAGGCGATTCTGTTCAGCGAGCGCTCTTTCTTCGTGCTGCTTAAGTTCAACTTCATTCAAATAAGTCTTATCAGCAATCGCAACTACACGTTGAGTTAACGTCTGGCTTGAGTCTGGCTGGACTACATCTTGGGTCGAAAAATTCAGAGTTTTATTATTTTCTCGAAACGGCTTGTCTGCACCTAATAAGAAAACAATCTTAAATTCCAGTCCTTTTGACTGGTGAATTGTCATGAGCTGAACACCAGCTTCACTCGACAATTTACGTTCTAGCTCCCAATCACGGTCAAGAGGAGAACGCAACTGTTTGAGATACCAATGATAGAGGTTTTGCGCGCCTGAGTATTTCTCACTGTGCTGACTCAAAATTTCAGTTAAATGACGCAAGTTCACCACAACCCGTTCATTATCTTTACTTTGAGCAGCCACCAAATTTTGCCAGATATCAAACTGGCTTAAACATTGTTGCCATGCAACTAAAAAACCCTGACTAGACCACAGCTCTCTAATACCATCAAAACCAGTCATGAACTGGCTTAAGCCTTCTGCTGTCTGCTCAAGTTGCAACAGTTGCTTCAAGTCCATGGCAAACAAACGGCTAATTAAAGCCCGCTTCACTTTTGCCTCATCGTAAGGATGAAGTATGGCTGTCAATAAAGCACCGACGTCTTGAGCAATTGTGCAATCAAAAACACTTCGTTTCGATGGACGATTAACCCGAATTCCTAAACGCTCTAGCTCAAATTGAACTTTATCAAGCCCATCATGATTACGAGACAATACCGCAATATCATCTTCGTTTAAGGCTTGAGTCTGAGAGTCTTTTTGAAAATATAAATGACCCTCATGAGAACGATTGAGTAGATCCCGAATCTTCCATGCAACTTGCTGAGCCTCTGTTTCTTTATCTTTAAGCATCAGCCAGCGCAAAGGATGAGAATTATGATTGTTGTGCTCAATCAGTACAGGATGAGGTCGAGTACCTGCCCGAATTGGGTCATATTGAACCTGTTCACCAAAATCGATTTGCCGTTGAAATAACGCATCAACAACTTCAACCAGATCGGCTACCGAACGGTGGTTATGAATTAACTTATATTCGCGCCCATGTTTGGCTTGAATATCTTTATAGGCATTTAGGAAGGTGAGCATATCCCCACCACGGAAACCGTAAATTGCCTGTTTTCGGTCACCCACCATAATCATGCAGCCTTTCTGGTAACGCTGCGGATGACGCCAAATACTAGCCAGCATATCGTCTTGATCTTGGTTAGTGTCCTGAAATTCATCGACCAAAATTAAGGGATAACGCGCCTGAACAAATACTGCAAAACGTTGCCCCTGCTCACCCTTTAAAGCATCAGACAGTGTGCGAATTTGCTGAGAAAAAGTCGTTTCGCCTTTATTTTGTAAAACCTGCGGTAGTCGTTTTTTAACTTCGACACACAAATAGGCCTTCAAATAAATATGAAGCTGGTCGAACTGCTCAGCATAGTTTTTCAGTACACCAAAGAGTTGCTGTATTTGCTGAACTGTAGGGTGTTGATAGAATCCATCTGAAATTTCGGCCGGACATTTTTTAAAAACTTTCTGATCGGCAAGTTGACCTAAAAACTTAAAAACAAGCTCACGCTGTGCTGATAGCGACCCATCAAAAACTAAAATACTGTCGCTTTGCGTTAAAACTTGCAGTAGCTGCGGTAAACATTCACTAAATAATTTATTAAAAGCGCCGTTTCGAAATACCGTACCGCTCACATGCTTATAATGTTCGCCATCGAGCTGGTAATAGTGCTCTAAAAGGCTTAAGTCAATTTCTATAGCTAACTGTTTGAGCTGTGCAAGTTGTTCAAATTGAATAGTGGGTTTTGCGGGAAGTTTAAAATGTGCAGAACTAAAATTAAGCGAGTCTTCTACTAATTTGACAAAACTATCTACACTCTTGAGCTCACCTGCCAGATATAAGGCATCAATTACAGTTTGAGGTTGAGACTGTATCCATTCACGTAGTACATCATGAATAAGTTGTCGGCTATAAGTTTTAGCATCATCGGTAATTTGAGCGCGTTCAATTTTGCCACTCTCAAAAGCAAACTCACGCAAGAGTTTTTGGCTAAAGCTATCGAGTGTCCCGACAAATAACTCGTCTAACTGATCGATGACCAATTTTAAACGTTCACACGCATAGGCAATACGCGTCGCAAAGCCTTTTAAAATGTGTTGGAGTAATAAGTCAGGCTCTTGCTCGGCCTGCGTAAGTAATTCATGTTCTGTAAAACTGCGCTTGGTCTCTAAATAACGATACGTTTCAATCAAGCGGGCACGAATACGACTTTTTAATTCGGCAGCAGCAGCACGGGTAAACGTGGTCGCAATGACTTGTCGAGGCAAGTACTTTTCAAGAAAAATACGGACCATCAGGCTCGATAAAGTATAAGTTTTCCCTGTACCTGCCGAAGCTTCGATTAAGTGCAATCCATTAAATTCAATATCAATAATAGGTTGATAAGACACCTGTACTCTTGAGTTCATGTCTTACTCCGAATGTTGAAATTGAAAAACTGGATGGTACAGATCATACGCAAATTCATCACAAGCATGTTGAAGCAAAGCTTGTGCATCTTGTTCTTGTAAAATAAAGCTCCAGTCTTTATGCAGCTTGCAAGCTTCATTTTGAGTCATATCCATCGTGGTAAATGACCCTGTTTCATTCCAGTATTTTAACAGCTCAGCATAGCTCTTCTCATCCAGTTTTGCTTTTCCTGCCTGATCTGCTGTTTCCCACTGATATGCTTTGGCTTTTTCTAGTGGCTTTAATAATAAGGCAGCTGGTAGAACCAATGGTTGTTGTTGTGCATAACGCCAGATTTTAAACCATGGCTGTAAATATTGCCGAGCCTGTTCAGAACTCACTCCACTACAAATCACGGTTTGATCGCTAAAAACCACAATACGGCGTTTTTCAGCTCCGGCACTTCCCTCATTCAAATAAGCTAACCAAAGTAAGTGTTCCAACCAGACTTTCGCGCGTCTTTTTGCCCGAGCGCTTGAAGGTTCCATACTGACCCAATCCTGAGTTTCAGACTTTGGAACAGTAATATTCATATGAAGCTGTTTGGCAATTCGCCAAACTCGCTGAGTCGTTTGTGTGACTGCTGGCGCGTATTGATGGAGGCGTTCAAGCAGGCACTCTTGTTCAAAAACACCTTGCTGCCACGCGCTATATTTGACTTTGCCTACAGGTAATTGATCAAGTAATACCTCAGGTTGTGCTTGTTGATCAGATTGCTGTAAAAAATGTCGAATTGCATAACGCCCTAAACCATCTAGTAACAAGGGTTCATTTTGGTCGAGCAGTCCGACACTTCCTAAGTTTTCCACCCCTAAGGTTTTCAAATATAATCGTGCAGGGAATGTCACATCCTGTATCCACTGCTGGCTATCTAAAACCAGCATATCAGGGGCTTGCAGCGGATAGGTCGTATTCGCCCAAGGTTGACGGTTTCCTGAGACTTGCTGAATTTGTGAAGCAACCTTAAACCAATGATCTTGGTAACGAACACCACTTTTTTCTACAGTAAAACCTTTCGGATCAAAGGGCTGTAAATGATGGAGGTGATACAGTTGTTTTAACTGGGATGGAATCTCAATCCCTTCAACAACAACATTTTCAGGTACATCGTCTTCGGCTTTTACAATCAAGGCAAGGTGTTCACGGAACTCTTGAAGAATACTAGAAGGTTCTCTCACCTCGCCATCATTCACATCAAACCCGTTATAAAACAACCATAAATTTTCTTGGGCTAATAATAATGCATCTAAAAAAGCGCCCTGATCATCTTCAAGACGAGAGCGGTCTCCTAACTGTTGGCGTAATGCATCCATTAAATCAAATGGAACGTGTGTATCACGGTTTGGGAATTGCCCTGCATCAAGATTTAACATCACTATTAAGCGATAAGGGAGCGGCCGAATATGTCCAATTTGGGCAAAGGTAATCTGCCCAGTCGGTTCCGCTTGTGCACTTTGGCTTTCTAAGGTCCGTTGAATTTCTTCAATAATATAAGGTAGAGGCAACGTAATTTTGCGCAAAGTTCCTGTTTCTGTCTCTGCGTAATAACTTGCGAGCGTCAACATTCGCTCTTGTTTTTTGACAATTTCCCGAACAGCTTTTAAAGCAGCAACACCCACCTGCTCAAATTCGACAATATCTTTACCCAGTACTTGGAGCCAATATTCAACCGTATAGACTTGCCCCTGTTCATGTAGGGTTAACCAATCACGGCGCTCATTCAAATCTTGATAAATCTGAATGAGTGTACCAATCAACTCAAAATCACCTGGTTGAACTTTGGCATAACTCAGCACCTGATTAAATGTTTCATGTACAGGCACAGCAATGCCTAGAGCCAATCGCTCTAAAGCAAATTTAAAACTATATCGATAATCGTCATCACCCTCACACAAACTGCGCTTGAGATGCGCTGCATCCAATCCTCGTTTAAACCCTGCATCGGCAAGTAAATTTAAAATTCGCTCAACCTGAACATATTCAAGTTCGTATCGTTGCTGAGTCGCATGCAAGCTTAACCAGTCAGCAAAATCATCAAAGCTAAAACGCCCTTGCATCAGCTGAATACGCCCAATCACGGCACGCCAAGCATTTAATGCATCGAGTGAGGCAACTCCTGCAATTTTCACTGGTAAATGCACACCCTGCTCAGTGGCAGTTGCAGGAAATACACTCCGAATTAAAGGCTCTATGTCTGTCAAATTAGGAACTAAAACCAAAATATCATTTGGACGACGCGGCTGCTCATGTGTTTGGGACAACCAACCAATCAATTGCTCTTTTAGTACTTCAAGCTGACGTAAAGTAGAATGGCAAACATGGATCTGAATAGAGTCATCGTCTGGAGCAAGCTCATATTGCTTAGCTTGGGGTTCCACCAAATGCAAAATATCGGACTGAACTTTACCGAGTAAACTTTCAGGGAAATCATCCACAAAAGCATCAACCCATTTACCCTCTTCACCCGTAGATAAATTTGATAATAGTGAAAAGTGGTCGCGGGCTTGTTTACCCAATCTTGTTAAAAGTGGATGTCTGGACTCACGTGCTTCAGCATTAAAGTTGAGTGTAAATTTATTAAAGAAATCGCTAATTTCAGCATCCGTTGCCTTAGGGTTTTTCGCAATAAAGCGCTCTTTCACCCCTAAGTCATAACGCTGTTTCCACAGTGGATCGACGCTATCTGCCCAATATTCTTGCGAAGGGTTATAGTGCAAAATTAGCACATCAATATATTGCCCTAAACGGCGCAAGAACTGTAACTGACTTGGCGGTAGATCCAATAATGTAAAGATCACCACCTGATGAGGTAATCTTGAAATAGCCCATTTACTGCGATCTGGATGTTCGATCTCTTGCCAAAACAACGCATCAATTTGCTGCATCTGCAAAAAGTCATCATGAAAATGTTGCTGCCACAACCAGCGCTGCCAACGTTCTAACTCTTGAGTTTGATGCAATGCAAAAGCAGTAACCTCTTCGTCTTTTTGCACAATATATTTTTCAATATCGAGCGCTCGCCCTTGCCCCCAAGCAGCCAACCAGTTCTCTGGACACGTACAGCTATTTTCACAACCACGCTGACACTGTCCACGATAAATCATGTAGTTACTAAATAGATCGGCAACCTGCTCAGCGACCCAGTACAGCATTTTTTGTTTTTTTAGTTGTTTATCTATGCCTTGCTCAAGCCGGTCTGCGCTGTCATAAATGCGCTGAACAATAGAATGGAGAGGATGTGAGGTATCTATGCTAACTGCATCAGGTTGTATAAATTCATACAAAGCCTGATGAACCCGCCATTTAAAAATTAAACGTGGAATGTTCGCTTTACGGACCTGTTCTTTATGGGCAGTTAAAACTTGCTGGTAGGCATACCACTGGAAACCTCGTACCCGTTGATGAAACTGGTAATTGGCACTCATGCCTTGCTGTTCTGCAAGTTTCTGTATTAGCCACTGCTCAACCGCAGGACTTGGAACAACAAAATGCTGTGTTTTCAAAACCTGTAAAGGATGCGTTGAAGTTTGCGATGTAGACGCTAATACACCTTGCAACAACACATCAATACGTTGGCTTTGAATAACATGAATCCCCATTTATTTCATATCCTGCTTGCATAATTTATGCACAAAATCATAAACATTCATTACTATACAACTGAATCTGACTATGTCACGTTGGTTTAAACACAGCATAATTTAACTTTAGGTGTCACTTACACTTGGTTTGAATGACGCCATCAAGAAACTTACACAGGTAGACATTATGAAAATTGATAACATTCCTGACTATATTGATCCTAGCCTAAATCTGGAACAAATTCGCGATGAGTGTCGTGACCTCATCAAAAAAAGAGCTTACGTCTCAGCAGGAGCGGCAATTGTACCGATTCCGTTTTTAGACGTGGTGATAGATTTGGGAATTTTGTCGCACCTTATTCCAGATATCAATTCCCGTTTTGGCTTAGCACCTGAGCACGTGAGTGTTTACGACCCAAAAACTAAAACAATTCATTGGGATGAATTACGTAAACGCGGTTTTGAATTTTCAGGTTTTGTAGTGGCGCGTACTACTGTTAAAAAAACATTTAATGGTTTTTTGGGCAAAATCGTAACGAAACAGGTGACTAAATTTATACCGCTAGGCGGACAAATTGTAGCAGCAAGTTTAGGCTATTTCATGATGAAAAAAATAGCAGAAACTCACCTGAATGACAGTTACAATCTTGCAAAACGTATTCAGCAAAAAAGCCGTACCACTATTGTAAATGAGTAGATACCTTATGGCTGAGAGCTTAATCTGCTCTCAGCTGTTTTAAAACTGCCTTTAATACTTCTAGACGTGCAGTATATTTATCATCAGTTGCAACAATATACCAAGGTGCGTATTCAGTACTGGTTCGCTCAAACATATCTGTTGCCGCTTTTAAATAATCGTCCCACTTATCACGATTACGCCAATCTTCTGCGGTAATTTTAAAGCGTTTATGCGGTGTCTCTTCTCTGGCTTTAAAACGTTGCTCTTGTTCATCTTTACTAATTGCCAGCCAAATTTTTACTACAATCGTTTGACTATCAAATAAATCTTTTTCAAAACGATTAATTTCGTCATAAGCACGCTGCCACTCTAAAGGCGAAGCAAAACCTTCGACACGTTCAACGAGTACTCGCCCATACCACGTCCGATCAAAGATCGTGATTTTCTCAGCCTCATTAATACGGTTCCAGAAACGCCATAAATAAGGATGTCGTGCCTCGTACCGTTCAGGTGCTCCAATACAATGAATATCATATTCACGCGGATCTAGGTTTTTAACAATTCGCTTAATTGCACCACCTTTACCAGCGGCATCCATCCCCTCAAAAGCAATCACGACATTGCGTTTATCGAAACGCATTGCATCAGCAATTTTTTTGCTGAGTTTATCGAGCTCTTTTTTATATTCAGCTTTTTCAAGTGGCTCATTAGAAGGTTTTAATAAACTCTCTGGAATTTTAGCTTGTTGCCATTTTCCTTTAACTTCAGTTTCATGGTCAGGAAGTTGACGCATGTGCTGCAAAAGGTATTGAGCAAAAAACTGATCGCGTTGTGTTTCATCTTCGCCATCAATAATGTACCAATCGTCGGTAAAACGGCGGCGTAACTTTTGCAAAGTGTCATATTGTTTTTTATTACGCCAGTCTAGGCCGTGGAGCTTATGCCAGTGTTGCTCTGACGGGTCAATTTTGTCTAAACGTTTTTGCAGCGATTTCCATGAAAGGTCGAACCAGACTTTGACCACATCCACATAATTATTTTTCAAATCTTGTTCGAATGCCCGCATACTTTCAACGTAAGCATCAAATCGCGCCTCATCTAAAGGTTCAGACACATGCGTTGCCGTAACAAGCAAATCGCTATACCAATTGCCAAACATCACCACAATTTGACCTTCGGTAGGAATAAACTCCGAATAAGATTGCCAAAATGCTTCTGTATCTGTCAGCACACGCGGCGCATCTGCTTTTACTCGTAAATATCTTGGGTCTAACCACTCGCGAAGCTGCTTAACCGCTTCCCCTTTTCCAGCCAGTTCAATACCACTCATTAAAATGAGTGTACTTTTAGCATTCGGCTTCCCTCGACTTTCTTTTAGAGCATATTGTGCTTCAATCAAATCGACTGAAAGTTGTTCTTCATCTCGAATTTCAAATTTTGGTTGTTGTTCACTCATAGTCCACGGCTCTAATCATTTATTGTTTAATTTCGTTGATATTTAACTTATGCGGTTAAATGATGAATTGCTATACAAATTATGTCATTGCGACCAAATTCCATCTAAAAATTGACGCATGAATCATTTTTTTTACATCTTCTCGCCATAGTACAAGGTTACAATGCCTCTTATGATTTTTTGTAAATAGCCCAATATTAGAGTCTTACATGTCTAAACTCGCTGCTTTTGATGAACTTTTACAACAATATAAAACATTTAATTATCACGATAATCCAGTGCTTGCCCAACGTTTGCAAGATGTACAAACATGGCTAAAAGAGCGGATGAAAGATACACATCATGAATTTTTCAACTTGCCTGAACATAAACTCATGGCACAGTATTTTTTAAATCGTTTATATGGTGGTCCAGAGTTTGATGCCCTTGCAGCACAAATTGAACGTCTATTGAAATATGCACATAAAGCCGAAAAAGTATTGCCTGAGAATGCGATTAAAACTGGAACTAAATCGGTAAGTTTGGCTGTGCTTGCCACTCAGCTTGATGAACAAGTGGCGATACAGCTTCTTGAGGATTATCCAGCTGATACGGTATTAACCGATGAAATCATGCGCTTAACCCTAACCAAACTTGATCAGTCAGAAGCTCGTTATCAGCAACTTGCTCTTCTTGATGATTTAGGTACAGCACTCGATAAATATATGCGCTCATTTATGATGTTTACGGCTTTTAAAATGTGTAAAGGCATTGCCCAAAAATATCACTTCGAGTTGATGTATGATTTTATCCAAGATGGTTTTACTGCGATGAAACCATTAAAATCAGCCGAGACGTTTATCAAGACTTTTACTGAAAAAGAACGCCAGATTATTGAAAATGTACATTCAGGGCATCCGAATCCGTTTAGAGTGTGATAAGGTCGGCACAGAGAAAAAATCAACCTTACGAAGTTGAGATTTTATTCATTATATTTGCATGATGATGCCTGTAAAAATAGACAAAATCTGTCATCATGCAGAACTTATTCCGTTTCACTTGAGTTTGAGTCTAGGAGAGACAATATGTCTAACGAAAACCAAAAGCCAACATCTCCAACTGAGCAGGCACAAAGTTCAGACAAAGTTAGCCCATTCCTAAGCTCACCTTTACCGCAAGGTACCCCTCAAGGGCAACAACAAACTTTACAACAAACCTTAACTGATACACCGGTTAACGGTTCTGTACCAAAATACAATTTACCGCGTGGTGCTGGCAATACTGGCAACGTGGGAGAAACCACACACTTTGGTTTCTCGACTGTTAAAACTGAAGATAAAGCTCAAAAAGTTGCAGAAGTTTTCCATTCGGTTGCAAGCAAATATGACTTGATGAATGACTTGATGTCATTTGGTATTCACCGCCTTTGGAAACGCTTTGCAATTAACATGTCAGGTGTACGCCGTGGTCAACATGTGTTGGACATTGCTGGTGGTACAGGCGATTTAGCGAAAGTATTCAGCCGCGAAGTTGGTCCTCAAGGCCATGTCGTTCTTTCAGACATTAACGAATCTATGCTCAATGTAGGCCGTGACCGTTTAATTGATGCAGGCTGTACCAATGTTGACTTCGTACTTGCCAATGCAGAAACTTTAGAGCCTTTTGCAGATAACAGCTTTGATCTACTCACCATTAGTTTTGGCTTACGTAACGTGACTGATAAAGATGCAGCACTTGCTTCTATGTTCCGTGTATTGAAGCCAGGCGGTCGTTTGCTTATTCTTGAATTTTCTAAGCCTGTATTTGAGCCATTCTCAAAACTTTATGACCTCTACTCATTCACTGCTTTACCAATTATGGGTAAATTAGTTGCCAATGATTCAGAAAGTTATAAGTATTTGGCTGAATCAATTCGTATGCATCCAGACCAACGCACCTTAAAAGGTATGATGGAAAATGCTGGCTTCCAGAACTGTGACTATCACAACCTTACTGCTGGTATCGTTGCCGTTCACCGTGGCTTCAAACTGTAAGGGTTAACGATATGTGGTCGATTCTGGCACTCGGTGCAGTCGAACGTATCATTCATCATCTGATCGATCTGGATGCGGTTACACGCATTCAGCTTAATCAGTTACAGGGCAAAATGTTGCGTGTCGTAATCGACAGTCCGCAACTTTCTGTCGATGTCTTCTTTGACCAAGAAAAAGTACGTCTTGAACCTACTGCAACAGGGCATAGTGAAAAGCCTTCTATTTTTGAACAACGCCCTTTTGATGAGCAGTTCAAAATTTCTGAAGCTACAGCAACTTTGCATGTTAAAGATGTCATTGAGTTGATCAAACTATTGGTCAGCGATCCAGATCAGATTGGCAATATCCCATTGCAAGGTGATTATCACCTGTTACAGGATATTCAAAAAATCATGCAACAAGCTGAACCAGATTTAGCTGTGCACTTATCAAGATGGGTTGGTCCTCAACTTGCCCACGAAATTGGCAAGATTCAACTTGCACCAAAACATTTAAAACGCTCTCTCCAAAGCCATCTGTTTTTTGCTGAAGATGCATTAAAAGAAGATAGCGGTCTATTTGCCCCTCGCTGGGAAATGGATGATTTAACTCAAGTAACTCGCAAGCTTAATCAAGACATTGACCGTCTAGAAGCAAGATTGCAGCAACTCAACGCACAACTACAACCCTCTCAAGACTAGGTAAGACTGTATATGATTCCGCACGTTTCACGTTTACTCGAACTTTGGCGTATTGCAGCGCACTATAGACTCGATACGTTGTTCCCTGCGGATGAATTACCAGTTAAAGCTCAACGTGCATTAAGTGTTATTAAAATGCACCCAGCCGCATGGTCTAGTCGTGAACGTAAAAATCCTTTAAAGCTCAAAGAAGCTTTGGAAGAGATGGGGCCGCTTGCAATTAAGCTTGGGCAATTACTGTCAACCCGACGTGATTTGATTCCACCTGAAATACTCGCTCAATTGGTCTTACTTCAAGATCAGGTAAAACCTTTTGATAGCAATGTTGCCAAGCAACGTATTCAGGACTCATTAAAGGCAGATGTAAATACCTTGTTTGCTCGCTTTGATGACCAGCCATTAGCTGCTGCGTCAATTGCGCAAGTTCATACTGCTGCTTTGCACGATGGTCGTGAAGTCGTTATTAAAGTGACTCGCCCTGACATTCGCAACCAAATTTTGCAAGACTTTGAAATTTTGGCGTGGTTAGGCAATACGCTAGAAAGCCGCCTTGAAGCTGCTCGTGCGTTACATTTAAGCGAAATTATTCAAGACTACCGCCAGATCATTTTAAATGAATTAGACTTGAGTATTGAGGCGGATAATACCCGTCGTATGCGCCATTATTTTACTGGCTCAACCATGATGTATGTGCCTGAAGTCTACATGGACACCAAAGATGTCATGGTGGCAGAGCGGATTACAGGTGTACCTATTTCAGATACGGCGACTTTTGACCGTCTAGGCATGGACCGTGCACAACTTGCAGAAAAAGGATTAACCATTTTCTTCACGCAAGTATTCCGTGATAACTTTTTCCATGCCGATATGCACCCCGGCAATGTCTTTGTAGAAACAATTAACCCAAGCAATCCACGCTTTATTGCATTGGACTGTGCGATTATGGGTGAGTTATCTAAGCATGACCAGATGACGATTGCCCGCATGTTGCTTGCTGTAATGAACAGCAACTTTATGCAGCTCATTCAAATTGTGCACCAAGCTGGCTGGATTCCACCGGGTACAGACCAAGATGCGTTATCACGTGAAATGCGTCGTACCGTTGGACCAATGGTGTCTAAACCAATGGATCAACTTGATTTTGCTGGCATCTTAATTCAAGTGATGGATATTGCCCGTCGCTTCCATTTAGAGATTCCACCGCAACTCATGTTGTTGCTAAAGACTTTAGTGCATGTCGAAGGCCTAGGGACCGATCTTTATCCGCAGCTCGACATCTGGAAATTGGCAAAACCAATTTTGACTGAATGGGTCAAAGCGAACATGAACCCAGTCAAAAATATAAAAGAGTTAGGACAACAACTACCTGACCTGCTTTTAGGTGCTCAAGATTTCCCAAGCTTAATTGTTGATAGTTTAAATGGTTTAAAAAATCAGTCTGCTTGGCAAGACCGTCAGTTACGTGAAATGCAGCAACTTCGTTTGCAAATGGAACATCAACAACGCCGCAGCTGGATGTTCGGCAGTACTATGCTGATTTTACTAACCATCGCGATTATTAGCCCGTGGTTTGTTTCGGTTATTTTGATTGTGCTGAGTAGCTTATTAGCGCTTTGGCGTATATTGAAATAAATTCTAAATCCCTTGCAATCGCAAGGGATTTTTCTATGACAATAATTTAATTTTAAAAAAATTTTCTAGATCACTGATAAGTTCATTGTTAAATTGAACCTATAAACACTTCAAAAGAATAAACAATGAAAACACCTCATTTTGCCATTATCGGTGCTGGTACAGCAGGTTTAGCAACTGCGATTTTGCTCGCCCGCGAAGGCAATAATGTGACTATTTTTGAACAAGTTGATGAATTATCTCCGGTAGGTGCAGGTCTTTTACTACAGCCTGCTGGGTTAGCCGTATTTGAGCATCTTGGTGTACTTGATGAAGCCTTAACACTAGGTGCAAAAGTCACAGGTCTAGAAGGGCAACTTCCTGATAAACGCCTTTTAGTAAATAGTCACTATCATGAAGCTTCAACAAATCTTTATGGTTTAGGTATTCACCGTTCTACTTTATGTCACGTTCTTACTCAAAAACTTTCTCAATATTCAAGTCACATTACTTGGCGTATGAGCCACACAATTGAAAGACTTGAAGAACACCCTAATGAAATTCGGGTCTTTGGCTTTAATCACAACCAAAAGTTTGATGATTGCTTTGATGCGGTCTTAATTGCTAATGGCGCTCGTAGTCAATTGCGACCAAAAGCATGGGTAAAGGTCGATCAAGCTTATCCATGGGGTGCTGCTTGGAGTATCGTGCCTGAATGTTTAGCACTGAATCCCCAAATTCTGCATCAATTTTATGATCGCTCCAAAATCATGATGGGGATTTTACCTACAGGGGCAATCCCTTCTGCACCCGAGCAACGACTTGCGAGTGTATTTTGGAGCCTACCTACTGCACAATTACCTACATTTTTGAAAGATGAGCAGTCAAAACAGACTTGGTTAAACCAAGTTTCAGAGCGCTGGCCTGATGTAGCAGAATGGTTAAAACAGATTTTGTACAACAATCAAATTCAACCTAAATGGCTATCTGCCCAATACCGTGATGTGGTGATGACTCAATTTGGGCAAGGCCGAATTGGTGTTATTGGTGATGCTGCTCATGCTATGAGCCCTCAACTGGGACAAGGTGCAAATATGGCTTTACTGGATGCTTGGGCTTTTTCTCAATCATTGCAACTTGCCCAAAAGAACCAAAATATTGATTGGTCACTCCTCTGGCAGCACTATCATCAACATCGCCGCTCTTCCACCCAGTTTTATCAATTCCTCAGTCGCTTATTAACACCACTTTATCAATCTGACCATTGGTGGGCGGGAGGTTTAAGAGATCTCGTTTTCCCTTGGATGTATCAGATCCCTTATTTGCGAAAAGAAATGGCAATCACAGTTTCTGGCTTAAAAACAGCTCCATTTCAACAACTTGATTATCAGAAAATTGCTCAATATTGCGAAAAAGAAAATGCACTTAATTCAAAAAGTGAATCTCTTCCCGACTATTAACCTCACAGAAGAATAGCGAGTTATATATGAAAATCAGCCACCTTGATCATCTCGTTTTAACCGTTGCAGATATTGAAAACACCTGTAATTTCTATCAAACAGTATTAGGGTTTGAAGTCATTACGTTTAAAGGTGATAGAAAAGCCTTAAAGTTTGGGCATCAAAAAATTAATTTGCATCAACTAGGCAAAGAATTTGAACCTAAGGCATTACAACCGACTCCTGGATCTGCCGATCTGTGTTTTATTTCAGATACTCCCATTTCAGAAGTAGTTGGACACCTTAATCAGTTAAATATTCAAATTGAAGAAGGCCCCGTTGAACGTACTGGTGCAATGCACCCTATTCTCTCAGTTTATATACGTGATCCAGATCAAAATTTGATTGAGATTTCCAATATTCTCACTTCAGAAATATCTAAATAACGTACTGACAAGTAATGAATATAAGCTGTTTGTTAGTCTTGCACAGAGAAAAAGCGTAAAGAATTTTTCCGCAAAGTGACGTTCATGCCGTACACTATACAAGCTATTTTTTAGCATCTGACTTAAATCAATTTATAGTTCATATTTCTTTGGTGATTCCTCATGAATAACACGCAATGGCTCGATGAAGTAAAATTTAACGAACAAGGTCTTATCCCTGCCATTGCTCAACATCATCAAACCGGACGCATTTTGATGGTGGCTTGGATGAACCGTGAAGCACTCGCGCTAACAGCGGAAAAAAATCAGGCCGTTTACTTCTCTCGCTCTCGCCAAAAACTCTGGCACAAGGGTGAAGAATCAGGCCATTTCCAAACAGTTTATGAAATTCGTCTGGACTGCGATGCCGATGTCATTGTGTTACAAATTGAACAGCACGGCGGTATTGCATGTCATACAGGTCGTGAGTCTTGTTTCTACCGTAAACTTACCCCACAAGGTTGGGAAATTGTCGATGCACAGTTAAAAGACCCTACTGCAATTTACGGTGAAAATGCTAAAACAGAAGCTCACGATCACACCCACACCACTGAACAAGTTGATGTACTTGCTCATTTAGGTCAATTGATGCAAGAGCGTAAGCAAGCTGAAGCAGATACCTCTTATGTTGCCAGCCTCTATAAAAAAGGCATCAATAAAATTTTAGAAAAAGTCGGCGAAGAAAGTGTAGAAACCATTATTGCCGCTAAAGATTTTGCAGTTCAAGATTCAGAAGCTCACTTAAACGATCTCGTTTATGAAACAGCTGATTTGTGGTTCCATACTATTGTCATGTTGGGTTATTTCGATCTTAATCCACAACTTATTATTGACGAATTAGCTCGTCGTCAGGGTTTATCTGGTTTAGTTGAAAAAGCTAACCGCAACAAGGTATAAAATCACTCAGTGTCGAATATTGAAAAACCTAAAGCTACCTATGAGCAAGCAATTGCCATAGACAACGCACGTCTTGGGCAATCATTTAAAGTGATTGCCTATGCGGGTACAGGTAAAACCACTACTTTACAAATGATTAGCGATGCCATGCCTGAGCGGCGCGGTATGTATTTGGCCTTTAACAAAGCGATTGCTGGTGAAGCCCAAAACAAATTTCATCGCAATGTCGACTGCCGTACTTTTCACTCACTTGCCTTTCGTAGTGTGCCCCGTGGTGTAACTGACAAATTACGTCTACCGCGCTTAAGTCCAAGTTTTATTGCTAAAGAATATCGACTAGAACCGATTACTTTACGACGCATGATGGGTGGGCGTTACGAGAAATATGTCTTAATGCCAAGCCGACTAGCAAGTCTTGTCGCAAATGCGGTGGGTTACTTCTGTTCAACGAGTTCTCAATACCCTGCACCTCGCCATATTCAAGCACCGAATTGGTTACATCCAGATGATATTATCGAATTACAAAAGCATCTTTATCCTGCTGTGGAACGTCGTTGGCTAGAGTCGATTGACCCGAATCATCAAGCCGGAATTGGCCATGATATTTACCTTAAACTTTGGGCATTATCTGAACCGAACATTCCTAGTGATTATGTGTTATTTGATGAAGCACAAGATGCCGACCCTTTAATGCTGGGTATTTTGCTTCGACAAAAAAATACGCAGGTCATTTATGTGGGCGATGCTCATCAGCAAATTTATGCATGGCGTGGCGCAATTAATGCTATGCAGCAATTACCATTACCTGAATCTCGTCTAACCACGTCTTTTCGTTTTGGTGAAACGATTGCTGACGTTGCCAATGCGTTGCTGGGCGGCTTAAATGAGACTGTTCCTCTACTTGGCAATCCGAACCAGAAATCAAGTGTAGTTAATAAACCTCACACTAAAATGCGTGACGCAATTTTATGCCGCACTAATGCCCGTGCAATGGAACTTTTGTTGGCAGGTTTAGTTCATGGCGATAAGGTGAGTTTGCAAGCAGACCATCAAAAACTAAACCGTTTTGTAGATGCTGCAAGCCTCTTGAAACAAGGCAAACGTGTCACCGATGTTCCTGAGTTAGCATGGTTCAATTCATGGCATGATGTTCATGAATACTGTGAAACCAATGAAGGTAGTGACATTAAACCTTTGGTTAAATTGGTTGATGATCACGGGACTGACCCATTAAAGAAAGCACTTGCAAAGATTACACCCATTGAGCAAGCTGATTATGTCATCTCTACAGCCCACAAAGCGAAAGGGTTAGAATGGAACCGTGTTCATATTGAAGATGACTATCAATTTAAAATTAATGGCTTAGAACACAAGATTACAGATGAAGAGTTAAGATTACTTTACGTTGCCTGTACTCGTGCTAAAGTAAGTCTAAATATCCATCATCTTTATGATCTGATACAACAATTAAAACTAAGGGCGCCTTTAAGTCTTCGTCAATCGGTTGGTTGAAGCGCTCATACTTAGGTGAGCCTATGAAACTTGAATCGATCCAATTTAAACATATTGCTTTATTTCACGATCTTAAAATACAGTTTCAATATGAAAAACAGCCTATTACCTTAATTTTAGGTGAACAAGCAACTGGTAAAAGTATGTTACTCAAACATACTTACCATGCTTTAACTTGGTTCCCTGCCCGTCTTAAAGATTTACGTAGCCCTGGTATTGTCATGCCTGATCAAGACATTACTCAGTCGCGCCTACAATCAAGAATCGAAGTGACCATTCAAGTTCCACCAGAAATTGGCCATTTACCTGAAAGTACCTCTGCCCAACAGGTGGATTCTTCACTATGTAGCTGGAAACTTTTTAAAACTCTAAATTCAAGTGGCATTGGGATAAGCCAAGTTGAAACGCAGCAACTTGATCAAACTATGGCCCTTTACCAGCAAGTCACAAAAAAAGATCCACTACAAGGACTGCCCTTAGTCGCTTACTACCCAGCCGAGCGATTTGTAAATGATATTAATCTGCTGAATAAAAATTTACCCGGCATTACCCAATCCATTTCAGCCTATGACATTAGCCCGCTACCATTTACAACGTTTACCCGTTTTTTTGAATGGCTACGCGAAATTAGTGATATCGAAAATGCCCAAGCTGCACATCTCGTACAACGTATTATTTCTAGACAATCAGAACAGCAAGACCAGACAGAACTATTAAATGAGCTTCAAAAAGAGTTATCAGGGCAACCTAAACAGCTCACCTCCCCGAATCTTTATGCACTGAAAAATGCATTAAATATTGTTCTACCTGAACTTAAAGACCTATATTTGCAATATCAACCTCGGCTCCAGCTCATGGTTGACTATGAAGGTCAAACCCTACCGTTTCAGCAGCTTTCCAACACCACAAAAACTTGGATTGCGTTAGTAGGCGATGTAGCCCGTAGACTCTGTTTACTTAATCCCTTAAGTTTAAATCCTTGCCTCGAAGGTGACGGGGTTTTATTAATAGATCAAATTGATGCACAGCTCGACTCCACACATTGCACAGAAATCTTGAATCGGCTTCATCAGGCATTCCCACGCTTACAAATTATTGCAACAGGAAGTCGTGAGGAATTACTTGAACATGCTTCCAACTATCAATGTTTAAAATTAGAAAATGGTAAAATTAGCCACCTTGATTTAAATACAACTAAGCAACAGCTTGAAAACATCTATACATTGCTGCAAAGAAGCGAACCATTAATGCAGTCTATAGAGGCACAACCTCTTAGCTTAATTGATCCAACACCATCTCCAGCACAAATTGGTGTTTTATTTCAGCAAATCCAAAATCTAAATGAGCAACAAAAAAATGAATTGCTCCGCATGATTCATGCTGGAGACACACCAGAAGAAAGCCCTTCTGCTTAAATTTTATGACCCATTTACTCTATTTTTATAGTGAAATTCGGCCTCACACAATATAGAGTTTAAGCAGGATTTTTAAGCTCTAAAATCACTAGATGTTGTTACTACATGTAATAACTTCAGATTTTTACTGCTTTTTTAGTGTACAATAAATTTCATTTTGCGTTTTTATTCCTCAGGTTGCGCAATACAACTTGTTTCTCGCTTTATTTTTCTAATTTGGTTGGGCTTTTCAGAATACAAGCCTTGGAAATCTCTTTGAATTCCTATCTGTTCTGAAATTAAAATTTCACTTTTAGGTCTCGGCCTAAATCACATATGGATACGAGTGTGCTACCGATAATTATCTTATTACCGTTAATATTAGGCACCACCCTTGTTTCATTGCTTCAACGGTTCTCGCGTGGAGTAACGGCTTTAGGGGCAATCGGAGTCAGTTTAACCAGTTTTGGTTTATTACTGGCTCAAGCAAAAACTGTGCTTGGTGGTGCAAGCATTCAACAGAGCTGGGATTGGTTACCTCAATTAGGAATTAATCTAAGCTTCAGACTCGATGCTCTTGGTTTACTATTTTCTCTACTTATTACCGGTATCGGTACACTCATTTATATATACGCCTACTACTATCTTGGCCCTAAAAATTCTTTAAGCAAACTATATGCTTTACTCATGCTGTTTATGGCAGCAATGCTGGGTATTTCGCTCTCTAATAATCTTATTATTTTATTAGTCTTTTGGGAGCTCACCAGTATTTCATCTTTTTTATTAGTGGGTTACTGGAGTCATTATGAAGCTGCTCAACGCGGCTCTCGAATGGCACTCACCATTACAGGGATGGGCGGTTTGGCGTTATTGGGTGGATTTGTTCTATTAGGACAAATCACTGGAACCTATGAAATTAATGACATCATGGGCATGAAAGATGCCATTCAAGCCCATTCCCTATTTATTCCAATGTTATTGCTTATTTTGCTTGGTGCATTTACGAAGAGTGCTCAGTTTCCATTTCATTTTTGGTTACCCAACGCAATGGCTGCGCCCACTCCGGTGTCTGCCTACCTGCACTCTGCAACCATGGTAAAAGCTGGGATCTTTCTGCTTGCCCGCTTACTGCCAATTTTTGTAGGCGCTGCGATCTATCACAATATCGTGACGTTTGTCGGCCTATTTACACTTTGTATGGCCGCATGTTTTGCCATTTTCAAAGAAGACTTAAAAGGTTTGCTCGCCTATTCAACAATTAGCCATTTAGGTCTTATTGTCTGTTTACTAGGTATCGGTTCGCCTTTAGCAGTTGCTGCTGCCATTTTTCATATTATTAACCATGCGACATTTAAAGCAGCCCTGTTTATGCTTGCAGGGATTATTGACCATGAAACTGGTACACGTGATCTTCGAAAACTCAGTGGTATTTGGCAATTACTTCCTTTCACGGCCACATTAACCATGATCACCGCTGCTTCTATGGCAGGGGTACCACTCACCAATGGCTTTATTTCTAAAGAGATGTTCTTTACCGAGCTATTGGCGAATCTTTCAGGTTCAACGGTTATCTTTGCCAGCATTATTGCAACTCTGGCTGGTATCTTTGCAGTAAGTTATTCAATTCGCTTAGTGCATGGCGTGTTTTTTGACGGTCCAATTGGTAAACAAGTTCCAAATAAAGATGCACATGAACCACCTATCGGTATGCGTGCGCCTGCCATTCTTCTTGCTGTGCTATGTATCTTGGTTGGAATTCTACCTTCTTTATTGGTAGAACCACTGGTCAATAGCGTAACGAGAGCAAGCTTGATGCAACCAGAATTTGCAGGAACTCATCTTGCAATCTGGCACGGATTCAATGCTCCTCTCATTATGAGTATTATTGCTTTAGTGGGCGGCTCACTCTTCTATTTTGCTTTGGCAAAAGATGGCATGATTCGTAAAATTGACCTTGACCCACGTCTTGGTAGATTACAAGGCCGTATTTTATTTGATTTATTTTTAAAACATCTGTTACTCACCAGCCGAAAAATCAAACAAAAAACTGAAAATGGCTCATTGCAAAGTTACTTGTTCTTGATCATTGCTTTTAGCATCATCATGGTAACCATGCCGCTACTTAATCAAGGGCTCACCACAGGCACACGTGAACTCACTCATGCCCCATGGATTGCCGTCGTTCTCTGGCTAACCTTATTCTCGGGTTGCTGGATGATGCTATGGTTCCACCATGAACGTATTAAAGCAGTCCTCATTAGTGGGGCAATTGGTCTGGTTGTAACGATGGTATTTGTCACCATGTCAGCTCCAGATTTGGCATTGACTCAAATTACTGTGGATGTTGTAACCACTGTTCTTTTATTAATGAGTTTATCTTTACTTCCACAACTAACGCCTTATGAATCTCTGCGCTCAAGACGTTTAAGAGATGCCGCTTTAGCCATTGTTGGAGGCTTAGGGATAGGCTGGATTACGTGGCTGATTTTAACCCGTGATCATAATTCGATTTCATGGTTCTTTGCCCAACAATCTTTACCACTCGGTGGTGGTTCAAATATTGTAAATGTCATTTTAGTTGACTTCCGTGGTTTCGATACCTTTGGTGAAATTACGGTACTAGGAATTGCGGCTATTGGTTCACTTTGCCTCATGGATGGCATGCGTGTACATGGTACAACCATGACCCAAGGTCTCACCTACCGTTTTAATCCATCTCCGCTCATGTTCCGTATTACAGCCTCTTGGGTATTGCCATTAGCGCTTGTCGTGAGTGTTTATATCTTCATGCGCGGCCATAACTATCCAGGCGGTGGCTTCATTGCAGGTCTAATCACCTCAATGGCGTTAATCATCCAATATATTGCGCTAGGTCAAGACCAAACTGAACAATTACTCAAAGCAAAATCAGGGCGTCTTTACGAAGTCTGGATTGGTTCAGGTTTAACAATTGCTGGGCTTACTGGTGTAGCTGCATGGTTCTGGTTACGCCCATTCCTCACCAGCGCGCACGTGTATGTTGAATTACCAATTTTAGGAAAACTACATTTGGCTTCAGCTGCAAGTTTTGACTTAGGCGTTTATATCACCGTTGTTGGTGCAACGATGTTGCTCATCTCTGTATTGGGAGACTCTCGCCACTCAAGTATGTCTGGTCCTGTAGTACCACATCGGGAGGAATCATCATGATCAGTTTAGAATTCTTATTGGCTTCTGCTATTGGTTTACTTGTTGCCACAGGTATTTATCTGATTTTACGTGCTCGTACTTTCCCTGTCGTGCTTGGATTAGCGGTAATTGGCTATGCTGTAAACCTATTTTTATTTGCTATGGGCCGATTACAAATCAGCTCACCAGCAATTTTAACTGAGACAACAAAAATAACCGATCCACTTCCTCAAGCGCTGGTGTTAACAGCCATTGTGATCGGTTTTGCAACCACCGCTTTTATTGTACAACTGGCGCTGCGTAGCCGTTATGAGTCAGGTAGTGATCATGTTGATGCTAAAGAAGACATCTCTCCAACATACGACCCACGCGAGGATGAGCCGTAATGTTTGATTTTTTATCTTTCTGGCAAGAACATGCGCCTATTTTTAGCATTCTCATCCCGGCATTTACTGCTTTTATATTATTACTGCTCGGCAACCCTGGAGCCGGTGCTTTAAAAGACGACTGGCGACAACCATGGCGTCGCGGCATTAGTCTTATTTCCGCAATTGCTGGATTAATTACCGCAATTGTATATTTGAGCTTTGCAAGCACGGGGCAGATTACCATTTACCAACTGAGTGAATGGTCAGCACCATTTGGCATTGTACTCGTATTAGATCGTCTTTCTGCTTTTATGCTGGTACTGACCTATGCATTAGTCGTCCCAGTGTTATGGTATGCAAGCGACAATTGGGATACCCGTGGTCGCTACTTTCATGCCATGGTTCATTTCTTATTAATGGGATTATGTGGTGCATTTCTAACAGGCGACTTATTCAACCTTTTCGTCTTTTTTGAAATCTTGTTGATGGCTTCGTATGTTTTGCTTTTACATGGACAAGGTAAGCCACGTTTTCAGCTGGGTGTTCACTACGTCATTATCAATCTTTTAGCCTCTGCCCTATTCTTAATTGGCCTTGGTATGATTTATGGTAGTGTGGGTAGCCTCAACATGGCGGATGTTTCACGTCTTATTCCGACACTCGAAGCAGATCAACATAAATTAGCCGTAGCAGGTGCCTTACTTTTATTTGTCGTGTTTGGCATTAAAGCAGCTATGCTTCCTGTAGGTTTTTGGCTACCAAAAACTTATGCTGTTGCAAGTACACCTGTGGCTGCAATTTTCACCATTATGACCAAGGTCGGTATATATTCGATTTTGCGTGTGAATGGAACAGTATTTGATGATGCGCTTAGTCAAGAAATCTTGAAAAGCTGGTTGCTTCCTATTGGTTTGATTACTTCACTCTATGGAGTGATTGCAGCAATTGGAGCAGATCGGTTACGTCGCTTTGTCGGGTTTATGGTGCTTTCTTCAATTGGCACCTTGCTCATAGCTATTGCAATGTCGAATACACAAGCATGGTCTGGCGCATTATATTACTTAGTGCACAGTACGCTGATTGGAGCAGCTTTTTATCTATTTTGTGGATGGATAACCTCACAACGTGGAGATTTTAAAGATCATTTAAAAGTTGCCCCAAGAATCAAACAAGAAAAAGCTGCTGCATTTACTTATTTCATCATTGCGATGGTGATGGCTGGCTTACCACCTTTTAGTGGTTTTCTCGGAAAAGTATTCATTTTACAAGCGACAGTTGAAACCAGCTATCAAGCATGGATCATTGGGGTGGTACTTGTTGTAAGCCTATTAAGTATTATTGCTCTCACACGTGTTGGTTTTATCTTGTTCTGGCGAGCAACACCTCCTGAACAAGATCCAATTCATCCCGCTTATATTCTTTATCAGGCTTTACCAGAACGAGCACCACCACGTAATGATAAAGTCATCTATGTGTTACTTGCTGGTTTAATGGCTTATGTGGTATTTGCTGCACCTATTCAACATTACACATTAAGTACTGCCCAGCAAATTCAAGACCATACGCTTTACCAACGCACGATTCTTAAAGTGGATCAAAATGGTGAATTTATCAGCGTGCAACCCTTTGATCCCGCTTACCTACCAGAAACTAAATATGGTGGTGAAGTTGAAGATCATAATGCCTACCTCATTCCTGATATTATTTCGAAAGATACCTTTAATGGTGAACATATTTCTGAATATAAACATCGACAAATTCAACAACAGGACAAACTACAAACGCCTACCATTGTTGATGAAAGTCAATTGAAACCTATGGAGCCATAACAATGCAGTTATCTCATTTGCTTGAACGCTGGTTTCCACATCCATTTGTTTCAGTTCTTATTGTTTTGTTTTGGCTCATGCTGGCACATAGTCTTGATGCCAGTGACCTTCTGACAGCTGCACTTCTGGGTTTGATTATTCCTCGTTTAGTCAAACCATTTATTGCCCGAACGCCACATATTCACTGGAAACCCGCAGTTAAACTATGCTTTGTAGTTCTTTGGGATATTATTATTTCTAACTTTAGAATAGCAAAGCTTGTTTTAGGGCCTACAAAAAAATTGCACCCTAAATGGTATCGTGTGCCACTAGAAACTGAACATGAGCAAGTCAATACATTACTGGCGATGATCATTACGACAACGCCTGGTACTGTTTCTGCTGGTATTGATCAGGAACGTGGAGATATTTTGGTTCACGCCTTGAGCACGGATGATACCGAATCTGACATTCAAGACATCAAACAACGCTATGAAATTCCACTTATGGAAATTTTTGATGTAAAAAGCGAAACGGAGACAAGTGTATGACAATCCTACCCTATGCTCTAGGTATTAGCTTAATTGCCATTACAATCTCTATGCTACTTTGCCTTTTCCGAATGGTAATCGGTCCATCAATTGTAGACCGTCTTTTAGCACTCGATACTCTCTTCTTAAATGCGATTTGCCTCATTGTTGTTTTAGGCATTTACTGGATGACAACTTCTTTATTTGAAGGAGCTTTACTGGTTGCTATGCTAGGCTTTGTGTCTACAGCAGCTTTAGCTCGTTACTTCACAACCGGTCATGTTGTCGATTAAGGAGAGATCAAAATGCAGTTTGTAATGGAAATTATTGTTTCGGTCTTTCTGGTTTTTGGCGCTTTCTTTATGTTAGTCGGCTCAATTGGTATGGTCCGCTTACCTGACTTATTCATGCGCTTACATGCACCCACAAAATCGAGTACGTTAGGATTAGGCAGCTTCTTGATTGCTTCCATGATCTTTTTTGCTTTTCAAGGCCGCTTTGGTTTTGCCGAGCTACTGATCACACTTTTAGCTTTTATTACCGCACCGGTTTCAGCAAATTTAATTGCTCAAGCTGCGCTACATTTACGTTTGCGCTCGCTTAGTGGAGAAGTTCCTGAAGCAATTGAACGCCCTTTGCCTTGGGATCGTTATAAAATTGGACAGCGTTTCTCACAAAATAAACCACCTATGGACCCTCCTAAAGAATAGGGAAAAAAGACAACCAATAAAAAAGCCACCCGAAGGTGGCTTTTTTATTTTTAATTTATATTACTGTTCGTCATCTGACTCGCGTTTCGGTAAATCATTTACCGCTTTTTCGATCAGACCAAACATATAGTTACCATAGGCATTAGTCTTGTCATAATGGAAACGCAATCTTGGCGTAATACGTGTCTTGATACGACGACTCAATTCATGACGCAAGAAACCAGAAGCTTTATTTAATACATCTAAAGTTTCTTTATTTGCTGCTTCACTTTGCTCATCACCAAGCTCACGTCCCATTACAGTGACATAAACTTCAGCATAACCCATGTCTGCACTGACTTTCACCGCAGAGATGGTCACTAGACCACCTAAGCGAGGATCTTTAAGCTCCTGACGGATCAGCTCAGACAACTCACGTTGCACTGAATCCGCCATGCGCTTTAAGCGTTGGCTACCCGCCATTAAAGACTCCGTTTAATCAATTGAACATCATAGACTTCAATTTTATCTTTCACTTTGATGTCTTTATAACCTTTCACCGCAAGACCACATTCCATACCGGCACGAACTTCTTCAACCACTTCTTTATAACGACGAAGAGATTCAAGCTCGCCTTGGAACACAACCACGTCATCACGTAATACGCGAATCGGTTTATTACGATGCAATACACCTTCAAGTACCATACAGCCTGCTGCTGCACCAAACTTGCTTGAGTGGAATACTTCACGTACTTCAGCAACACCCAAGATAGTTTCACGATGTTCAGGAGCAAGTTTACCGCTCATGGCATCTTTCACATCATCAATTAATTCATAGATGATGCTGTAGTAACGAATATCGATACCGTCTTGGTCACTTCTCTGACGAGCAGTCGTATCAGCACGAACGTTAAAGCCTAACAATACAGCTTCTGAAGATTCAGCAAGAATCACATCAGACTCAGTAATCGCGCCAACACCCGAACTAATTACACGAACTTTTACTTCATCAGTCGATAATTCATGTAAAGCTGCATTCAATGCTTCTAAAGTACCACGTACGTCTGTTCTTAAAACAACGTTCACAGTAGGAACATCTTTTTTGCCCATTGACGACATGATATTTTCAAGACGCATTGCGCTTTGACGATCAATACGTTTTTGACGTTCACGGTCAGCACGAGCATCAGCAACTTCACGTGCTTTCTTCTCGTCATTTACAACAAGAACTTCATCACCTGCCATTGGAGCATCTGGAAGACCCAGAATTTCTACCGGAATAGATGGTCCTGCTGATTTAATAGGCTTACCATTTTCATCAGACATTGCACGGACACGACCATATGATGAACCTGCAAGAACAAGGTCACCAATGTTTAATGTACCGTTTTGAACAAGAATAGAAGTTACTGCACCACGGCCTTTATCAACACGCGCTTCAATAACAACACCTTGTGCAGCACCTTCAGCAGATGCTTTTAATTCCATCAATTCTGATTGAATAAGAATTAAATCAAGGAGTTCATCAATACCTTGTCCACTGTGAGCAGAAACCTTAGCAATCGGAACATCACCACCCCATTCTTCTGGAACGATTTGTTTCGTTGTTAATTCATTTAACACACGGTCTACATCAGCAGATTCTTTATCCATTTTGTTGATTGCAACAATAATTGGAGTACCTGCTGCACGCGCATGGTCAATTGCTTCTGCAGTTTGTGGCATTACACCGTCATCTGCTGCAACAACCAATACAACGATATCCGTTGCTTTAGCACCACGTGCACGCATTGAAGTAAACGCAGCATGTCCCGGTGTATCAAGGAATGTAATGATTCCTTTGTCTGTTTCAACGTGATATGCACCAATATGCTGGGTAATACCACCTGCTTCACCTGCCGCCACTTTCGAACGACGGATACGGTCAAGCAATGATGTTTTACCATGGTCAACGTGACCCATAATGGTAACAACTGGCGGACGAGTTGTTTGCTCACCACGTGCTTCTTCAGCCGCTTCAAGCAAGTTATCTTCCGCTTGTGTATCAGAAACTAAAACAGGGTTATGGCCCATTTCTTCAACAACAAGTGCTGCTATATCTTGATCAATAGCTTGTTCTTGATTAACCAACTCACCCATTTTCATAAGTGATTTGATAACTTCACGTACTTTAATCGCCATTTTTTGAGCAAGATCGGCAACAACAATGCTTGAACCGATTTCTACATCATAAACTTGCTTTTTAACTGGCTTTTCAAATCCATGCTTATTTGCTTGGCTTGATTTTAAACCGCGTTTGTTATGGTTAACAAAACTTTGCTCTTCTTGACCACGACGACCACCTTTTTTACCCGCACGTGGGTTAGTGGTTGCGCCACCGCGTTTAATTTCACGGTCTTCTTGCTTAAATGAATCTTCATAAGCTTGGCCAACTAGACCTGAAGCAAGTGGAGAATCATCAATCACACGAATTGTAGTAGTAGCTTCGTCATTTGAATACTTAGACGCCATTTTGCGCATTTGTTCAAGTGTACGTTGCTGAGCTTCTTCAGCCGCTTTACGACGCGCAGCTTCTTCAGTTGCTTTTAACTGAGCTGTTTGTGCTTCACGCGCTTTCTTTTGCTCTAATGTTTCTGCTGGTTTTGGTGCAGGTTTTACTGTACCACCACCACGTCTTTTCACGACTACAGCAGCTTTAGGAGCTGTTTGTGCAGCGCTATCTTGTTGATGAGCAGCACGCATAGCATCTAAAGTTGCTTTTGCTTTTTGCTCTGTTTGAAGACGCGCGTTTTGCTGTGCAGTGTCACGCGTTTGCTGTTCTACACGTGTTTTAGCTTCAGCTTCTGCACGTGCTTTAGCTTCAGCTGCAATTTGTTCAGGGTTTGGTTTAGCAAAAACCTGTTTTTTACGTACTTCTACGTTAATTGTTTTTGCTTTACCTGAAGTACTTGCAACTTTAGCGGTACTGGTTGTTTTACGTTTCAACGCAATTTTTCCTGTGTTACCACTTTCCTGACCATGCACTTTTTTCAAATGATTGACTAAAGTATCCTGTTGTTCAGTGGTAATAATATCGTCTGCTGTACGTTGAGGCAAACCTGCTTCACGAGCCTGTTCTAGGAGCTTCTCAACAGGACGTTCTACACTGAGAGCTAACTCTTTAATCGACTTGTCCGTCATATTTCATCTCCTAGTTAAACCATGATTCGCGAGCTTTCATGATCAATTGACCTGCTTTTTCATGATCAAGTCCTTCAATATCAGAGATATCGTCAGTAGCCTGATCTGCCAAATCATCGACAGTAATGATACCGCGAGCGGCAAGCGAGTAAGCGATCTCAGAAGTCATGCCTTCCATTGTTAGAAGGTCTGCGCTCGGTTCTTGAATATTTTCTTGCTGTTTCAAAGCATCAGTAAGTGCTGCTTCTTTTGCACGACTTTGCAATAACTCAACCAATTCAGCATCAAGCTCAATTTCGTCAAAAGTTTCAGCTGGAACATAAGCAATCTCTTCTAAAGAGGTAAAGCCCATTTCCACCAATGCCATTGCTAAATCTTCTTCAATATCGAGACGTGATACAAACATGTCAAGATATTGCTGAGCTTCATTTTGCTGACGAGCACGATACTCTTCTTCAAGCATCATGTCGAGTTTGTAGCCAGTTAAATCAGAAGCCAAGCGAACATTTTGGCCTTGTGAGCCAATCGCGCGAGCCAATTGATCGCTGGTTGCAAAAATAATATCGGCACTTCTTGCATCTTCATCAAGCACGATGCCTGAAACATCAGCTGGTTCTAATGCACTTGCAATGTACTGAGCTGGATCATCAGACCAGACCACTACATCAATACGTTCACCGTTTAACTCTTGTTGTACCGCTTGAATACGCGTACCACGCATACCAATACATGCACCTACAGGGTCAATACGATGGTCATTTGTTTTCACTGCAATTTTAGCACGAACGCCTGGTTGACGTGCCGCTGCTTTAATTTCAATAATTTCTTCAGAAATCTCAGGAATTTCTTTTTTCATTAAAGCAATTAACATTTCAGGCTTAGCGCGTGATAACAACAACTGAGCGCCACGACCTTCACGGTTCACATTGTATAAAATAGCGTTCATACGTTGTTTTGGACGAAGAATTTCTTTAGGAATCATTTCTTCGCGCGCAAGATAAGCTTCAGCGTTGTCGCCTAAATCGATAATAAAGCCATCTTTAGTTTGTTTTTTCACTTCACCGTAAATCAACTCACCAACTTTAGACTCGTATGCATCAGCAACTAACGCACGCTCAGCTTCACGAATTTTTTGTACAATAACTTGTTTTGCAATTTGTGCAGCGATACGACCAAACTCAATAGATTCTACTTCGAGTTCACGTACATCACCAATTGACCATTTAGATGGGTCAAGGTCAGAAATCGCATCTTGGCAAGCTGGCATTTCATGATCTTCATCTGCCACAACAGTCCATTGACGGAACGTACTGTAATCACCAGTTTTACGATCAATTTCTACACGAAGCTGAGCTTCTTCAGCATGCGTACCTTCGTAAAATCTTTTCTTCGTTGCAGCAACTAGAGCTTGTTCTAAAGCCTCGAAGATCGCTTCACGACTAACACCTTTTTCATTACTAACCGTTTCAACAACGGTAAGAATTTCGCGGCCCATAAGTCACCTACCGATTTCTTATAAAATTTAATAAATTTAATCTTGATAGATCAAGTTTGCTTTATCGATATTGTTGCTGTCGATCTCAAGCACGTGCTTCCCATCAACTTCAACCTGAATTTCTTCATTTTCAAGGTCTACTGAGATAAGTTTTGCTTGAAATTTACGACGGTTTTCTACTGCTGCAATCAAACGCAAAGCAATTTGTTGTCCAATGTAGCCTTGTAACTGTTCTAGTTGAAAAAATGGACGATCCCAGCCCGGGGAAGAAACTTCTAATGAATACTCACCTGAAATTGGATCATGAACATCCAGCATTGCGCCAACTTGTTGTGTTACACGCACACAATCTTGTACACCAATACCACGGCCTTGTTCTACTTCGCCATCTTCATTAAGTACAGGCTCAGCATCTTCACTTACCGCTTTATCGATATAAATACGCAATAATGAACGTTTGCCTTGTGGGAGAAACTCGATTCCCCAAAGGTCGACACCACATGCTTGTACTGCAGGAACAATTAAGTCATGCAATGCTTGGGATTTATTTGATAATTTCATTTACTCTCGTCATTCTCGTGCGATTCAATCGGTTGTTTTAACCGACACAGACCTACTATAGTGAAGCATGACTATTTGACCAATTGATGTCGAAACTACACGATAGCGATACGATAACCAATAAAAAAGGGCGTTAATCGCCCCTATCTTGCACAGAAAACAATAGTCCACTGTGCAAAAAGGCCCACTTGTCTGTGAGCCTCTTTTAAGAAACTTGGTAGCGGGAGCTGGATTTGAACCAACGACCTTCGGGTTATGAGCCCGACGAGCTACCAGACTGCTCCATCCCGCATCAACGTGCAAAAATTATATACAAATATCAAATAAAGTCAATGTAAACTTACTAGATATTTGCCTGATTAAGTTGCACCTTAATCAAATTGGTAGCGGGAGCTGGATTTGAACCAACGACCTTCGGGTTATGAGCCCGACGAGCTACCAGACTGCTCCATCCCGCAACAAAAACAAACTACTTGCACTCAACTTTCTGGTTAAAAGCTGGTGCGGAAGGGGGGACTTGAACCCCCACGCCCGAAGGCACTACCACCTCAAGGTAGCGTGTCTACCAATTCCACCACCACCGCAGCTTGTGGGACGCATTCTAGTGCTTCCAACTACAAAAGGAAAGCCTTATTTCGAATTATTGACTCGTTTTTGGTGCATTTGGTGAAGTTTCAGGCGATGTTGTTTGAATTGGCGCTGTCGTCTGTACAGTTTTTAAACTATATGCCTCAGTAGTCTGTTTTTTCGCAAAAACAGCTAAGGTTAAACTAGTCACAAAAAACAATGCTGTTAACACAGCAGTAAGTCGAGTAAGGAAGTTAGCAGAACCCGATGCGCCAAACACAGTGGCTGCTCCGCCACCGCCGAAAGAAGCACCAGCATCCGCACCTTTACCGTGTTGCACTAGAATCAAGCCAATCATCAGTACCGCTAAAATAATATGTACGATCAGTACAAAAGAGTGCATACCCTATCCTCGTTATTTACTTTGTGCAAAGGCTTCTACGATTTGATAAAAAGATGCTGCATTTAACGAAGCACCTCCAACCAACGCGCCATTAATATCTGGACATGCTGCCAACTCGACTGCATTTTCAGCTTTTACACTACCGCCATATAAAATCGCAATGTCTGGACCCGCAGAAGTAATCTGACTTAAACCTTCACGGATTTTAGCATGCATTGCCTGTGCATCTTGTGGTGAAGCAGTTTTACCTGTACCAATTGCCCAGATTGGCTCATAAGCAATTACAATTTGCTTTTGCCATTGCTCTGCAGTAACTACAGGAGCTATATCACAGATTTGTTGCAATACAACCTGCTCTGCCAAATCTTGTTCACGCTGTTCGAGACTTTCACCAACACAATAAATAACAGTTAAGCCTGCATTTAAAGAATTTTGGAGTTTTGCCTTCAAAATTTCAACGTTATCACCTAATAAATCACGGCGTTCAGAGTGACCCACCAATACAAAATTAATTTGGCTATCTTTTAATAATTCTGCACTGACTTCACCAGTATAGGCGCCTGTACCCGCTACACGCGATACATCTTGTGCAACTGTATATACTGTTCTTGCAGCATCTTGCAATTGTGTTTGTACCATTGCAAGTGCAATAGAAACTGGAGCAACCCCGACATGGCAGCTTTCATCTGCAATTTGGTTTTGTTGCAATAGTTGTTTAAATTCTTCTATAAGTTGTTTGGCATTGGCACGCATTGGGTTCATTTTCCAGTTGCCAACTACCCAAGGCGTAATCGTCGAACCCGACATACGGCTCACCTTTCATCAAAAATGCAGCACATTCTACACGCATTTCTACAAATTTCAGATACTTTTCTTTAACGGCTTTGCTCATATCTTTTCTACTATTTGAAAACAGTAATAAAACTTTATTAAGGCTAAAGCTCCGCCTTTTAAAAATTAATGAATAAAAACTTCGACTGGTTCAAGCTTTAATAAGCGGATCAAGACGAGAGCATCATTTTCTCAGGTAGTAATTTTAGATAACAAAAGTATAATTTTTTATATACCAATTATAAACATATGAGCACAGGTAGGCAGATGTCAGTCATACATACATCTCCAAAATTTTCGGGGTTTTTTCGACGATTAGTCGAAGAAAAACATGTGTCGGCAGCGACCATGCAAGCAGCATTAGATGCAGCAAAAAAAGCTAAACAGGATACTGTTGCGTACCTGATTGAAGAGGTTAATCTCTCCCCTTCTTTATTAGCTGAAACAATTTCTATTGAGTTTGCTGAACCATATTTTGATCTGGACGTTTACGATACCAGCCAGATTCCTAAAGATTTGGTCGACCAGAAACTGATTTTAAAACATCGGGTCTTGCCTCTCGTACAAAGAGGACAGATTTTATATGTTGCAACCAGTAATCCCAGTAATGTTGATGCTATTGATGCTATTCGCTTCAACAGCAAGCTTATGGTTGAGCCGATTATTGTCGAGCACCATAAACTCGAGAAAATTCTGGCGCAGCAATTTACTGAAGAAAGTAGTTTCGAGTTTAGTGATGAAGAGTTTGATCTTGATGTAGATCTTGATACCTCAACCGCTCCAGAAGAGGATGATGACACTCCTCAGGGCGACGAAGCACCTATTGTTAAATATGTTAACAAGTTATTAATAGATGCGATTCGTATGGGAGCTTCAGACTTGCATTTCGAACCCTATGAGAAATCGTATCGGGTCCGTTATCGGGTCGATGGCGTTTTACGTCAGATTGCAAATCCGCCTTTGCAACTGGCTAATCGTTTGGCTTCACGCTTGAAAGTTATGTCTCAAATGGACATTTCCGAAAAGCGTGTTCCTCAAGATGGTCGTATCAAACTCAAGCTATCGAAATCTAAAGCAATTGATTTTCGTGTGAACTCTCTTCCGACCTTATTTGGTGAAAAGCTAGTTCTACGTATTCTCGATCCATCGAGTGCCATGCTGGGAATTGATGCTCTAGGATATGAAGAAGAGCAAAAAGCACTCTTTATGGAAGCATTAGATAAGCCACAAGGTATGCTTTTAATTACTGGTCCTACAGGTTCTGGTAAAACAGTATCCTTATATACGGGTCTCAACATTTTAAACACTGAAAGTTCCAATATTTCTACTGCCGAAGATCCAGTCGAAATTAACCTTGAAGGTATTAATCAGGTTAACGTGAACCCTAAGGTAGGTCTTAGTTTTTCGGCCGCGCTTAAATCATTTTTACGTCAGGATCCTGACATTATTATGGTCGGTGAGATTCGTGATTTAGAAACAGCTGAAATCGCGATTAAGGCGGCTCAGACGGGTCACATGGTAATGTCCACACTACATACCAACAGTGCCCCTGAAACACTGACTCGTCTACGCAACATGGGAGTTCCATCTTTCAATATTGCGACATCAGTCAATCTGGTCATTGCTCAACGTTTGGCACGTCGATTATGCCCTCAATGTAAGGTGCCTAGTGACATTCCTAAACAAAGCCTATTAGAAATGGGTTTTACCGAACAAGATCTAACACATCCCGATTTTCAAGTTTTTCAACCGATCGGTTGTCCTGAATGTCGTGAGGGCTACAAAGGTCGAGTTGGTATTTATGAGGTAATGAAAGTCACACCTGAGATTTCCAAGATTATTATGGAAGATGGCAATGCTTTAGAAATCGCTGCTGCTTCTGAAAAGTTGGGGTTTAGTAATCTGCGTCGCTCAGGTTTAAAGAAAGTCATGCAAGGTGTTACTTCTTTACAAGAAGTCAACCGCGTGACCAGTGAATAAAGACAATTTAAAATAAGGATAATGTCATGACTGTCAAAAAGGCACAATTGATGCCGACTTTTGCTTATGAAGGGGTTGACCGTAAGGGCGTAAAAATTAAGGGAGAACTTCCGGCTAAAAATATGGCTTTAGCCAAAGTCACCCTACGCAAACAAGGGGTAACTGTCCGTAATATTCGGGAAAAACGTAAAAATATTCTTGAAGGTTTATTCAAGAAAAAAGTATCAACACTTGATATCACGATTTTTACCCGACAACTTGCAACCATGATGAAAGCTGGTGTGCCACTGGTACAAGGCTTTGAAATTGTGGCGGAAGGTTTAGAAAATCCAGCGATGCGCGAGGTGGTACTCGGTATTAAAGGCGAAGTTGAAGGTGGTAGTACTTTTGCATCAGCTTTAAGAAAGTATCCTCAGCACTTCGACAAACTATTTTGTTCTCTTGTAGAGTCTGGCGAACAATCTGGTGCGCTTGAAACCATGCTGGATCGTGTGGCAATTTACAAAGAAAAAAGTGAATTGCTCAAGCAGAAAATCAAGAAAGCCATGAAATACCCGGCAACGGTTATTGTAGTTGCTGTGGTTGTTACCATTATTTTGATGGTTAAAGTAGTTCCTGTCTTCCAAGACCTATTTTCTTCCTTTGGCGCAGATTTGCCTGCGTTTACACAAATGGTCGTAAATATGTCGAAATGGATGCAGGAATACTGGTTCATTATGATTATTGTGATTGGTGCAATTATTGCTGCTTTTATGGAAGCTAAAAAGCGCAGTAAAAAATTCCGTGATGGTTTAGACAAACTCACGCTTAAGTTGCCTATCTTTGGTGATCTTGTTTACAAGGCGATTATTGCCCGCTACAGCCGTACTTTAGCAACCACTTTTGCAGCAGGTGTTCCGCTCATTGATGCACTTGAATCAACAGCTGGTGCAACCAATAATGTTATTTATGAACAAGCTGTAATGAAAATTCGTGAAGATGTTGCAACAGGTCAACAACTCCAATTTGCGATGCGCGTTTCAAATCGTTTTCCATCGATGGCTATACAAATGGTCGCAATTGGTGAAGAATCTGGTGCACTAGACAGCATGCTCGACAAAGTTGCCACCTACTATGAAAATGAAGTTGATAATGCCGTTGATGGTTTAACTTCAATGATGGAACCTTTAATTATGGCAATCTTAGGGGTACTTGTAGGCGGTCTGGTTATTGCTATGTATCTTCCAATTTTCCAAATGGGCTCAGTCGTGTAATGCAAGAAATTATTGCTTATTTTATTCAAAACTTAACTGCACTTTATATTGCAGTTGCACTATTGAGCCTGTGTATTGGTAGCTTTTTGAATGTGGTGATTTATCGCACCCCCAAAATGATGGAACAAGATTGGCAGCAAGAATGTCAAATGTTACTCAATCCTGAACAACCAATCATTGACCATGAAAAGCTAACATTAAGTAAGCCCGCTTCATCATGCCCCCAATGCCACCAGCCCATTCGCTGGTATCAAAATATTCCTGTCGTCAGTTGGTTAGTTTTAAAAGGTAAATGTGGGCATTGTGAGCATGCAATTAGCATGCGCTACCCAGCCATCGAACTATTAACAATGGCATGTTCACTGGTTGTGGTCATGGTGTTTGGCCCAACCATACAAATGCTTTTTGGACTAGTCCTGACTTGGGTTTTAATTGCTTTAACATTTATTGATTTTGATACTCAGCTGCTACCCGACCGTTTTACCTTACCTTTGGCCGCACTGGGTTTAGGCATTAATACCTTTAACATATACACCACACCCACTTCAGCTATTTGGGGTTACTTAATTGGTTTTTTATGCCTGTGGATTGTGTATTACCTATTTAAAGTAATTACCGGCAAAGAAGGCATGGGCTACGGCGACTTTAAGTTGCTTGCGGCATTAGGTGCATGGATGGGGCCATTGATGCTGCCATTAATTGTGCTATTGTCATCTTTACTAGGTGCAATTATTGGCATCATTTTACTAAAATTACGCAATGACAATCAGCCCTTTGCCTTTGGGCCGTATATTGCCATTGCAGGCTGGGTTGCCTTTTTATGGGGTGACCAGATTATGAAAATCTATTTGGGAGGTTAAGATGGCTTTTATTCTGGGAGTCACAGGTGGAATTGGCAGTGGAAAATCTGCTGCAACACAATGGTTTGAATCCCAAGGAATACAAGTCGTCGATGCCGACATCGTTGCTCGCGAAGTGGTTGAAAAAGGCCAACCTGCCCTTCAAAAAATTCAACAAACTTTTGGAGACTGGGTACTTCAAGCAGACGGGTGTTTAGATCGCCGTGCCCTACGCGAGTATATTTTTCAAAATCCACAAGCACGCCATACACTTGAGCAAATTACTCATCCTGCAATCCGCCAATCTATTATTCAACAATTACAAAATCCGCGTAGTACTTATGTGATTTTAGTTTCGCCATTGCTCTTTGAAACCAACCAGCATGAATTGGTTAATCACACATTATTAGTTGATGCGAGTGAACAAACTCAAATTCAGCGTGCAAGCCAACGCGATGGACAAAACCAAGAACAAATCCAGAAAATTATTGCGGCGCAAATGCCACGTGAGCGAAAACGCGAACTTGCCAATGACATTGTGTTTAATGACGGATTACTCGAACATTTACATCAACAATTAGAGCCTTTACATCAAAGTTATTTGAAACGTACAGATTAATCTGGCTCATTTTGCTGTTTAATTTTTTGTGCCAAGCTATCTGGTCGAAACCATCGCCAAGGTTGTAAGGCACCCACTCCCATTCCAACTAAACCCACAACAATAGATGGGCTTAACGCCTCCCCCAGCAGAGGTACGGCCAATATGGCTGCAATAAAAGGTGCCAAAGTGACGATACTTCCTGTTTTAAAAGCACCTAAACGCTGAATCGCTGCCACATAAGTCAAAGTTGCAATAATAACGACAAACACACCATGGAAGATGCCTTGTATGGCTAAATGAACAGGACTGACTTCCATGAAATGCTTAGGCAAAAATAAAACATAGATGGGCAAATAAATAATTGCAGACCAAATCGCAACACTTGC
The DNA here is from genome assembly GCF_027855175.1 of Acinetobacter sp. AOR14_HL. Taxonomy (NCBI): domain Bacteria; kingdom Pseudomonadati; phylum Pseudomonadota; class Gammaproteobacteria; order Moraxellales; family Moraxellaceae; genus Acinetobacter; species Acinetobacter sp. AOR14_HL. The sequence continues at coordinate 243,146 of NZ_JAKTII010000008.1, forward strand.
CATTGAGTGCCATGCAGACAATTTCCACTGTTTAAGTAACACAGTGAAAATCCCCCACCAAATCGCACTAATAAAAAGGAGTAGATCACCTATTCCAAAAGCAGAAGCATTACCTTGCAACATCAAAACACTCATGAGCCCTAAAGCAGCGATCATGATTGCCAGACTAGCCCATGTATGTTTATCAAATGGTTGTCTAAATAAAATATATGCTGCGAACGCAGTACAAATTGGAATACAGCCATTTAAGAAAATTGCAGCATGAGCGGCGGGAGCATAGAGAAATGCGGTGTAGACGGTAAGACAATAAATGACCCCGCCAATCAAGGCCAAAATAACCGCATGCTTACTCCATAAAAAAGCGAGATCTTTTTTATAGATCAGAATAGGCATTAAAATTAAGAAGGCTATTGCGAAGCGCAGTGCGGCAATATCCCAAGCACTGATGTGCCACTGTGCATTTAAACGGGCAAAAAGCGTAAACCCGCCCCAAATGCACATGGTCACCAATACAAAGAAATAACCTTGCTTACGGGGAGACATATCAAAATGACTTAAAAACTAGAAAGGCAGCTAAATTATACCTCAGAACGCTGGCGGCAAGCCTCATAAAGAGCCATACCAGTCGCTACACTGACATTTAGACTTTGTAGATTTCCTGACATCGGAATATAAACTTTATGATCACACTGCGCCTGTGTAATAGGACGCAAACCGGTATCTTCGGCTCCCATCACAATCACGACTGGTCCAGAAAAATCGCATTTTTGAAGTGGCAACGCACTTTCATCAAGCATGGTGCCAATCACACGCACGTGCGTTGTTTCTTTAAGATGAGCCAATGTACGAGCTAAATTTGTGACTTGAATGAATTTAACTTTCTCGGCTCCACCCGCTGCAACTTTACGAGCAGTTGGCGTTAAACTTGCCGCACGATCACGAGGCACGATGACTGCTTGCACACCCATCGCAGCTGCGGTACGAATACAAGCCCCTAAGTTATGTGGGTCTGTCACCTGATCCAATGCCAACAACAAGGCATCTGGAGTTTCACTTAAGATTTGATCAAGATCTTGCTCATTTAAGACAGGATGCGGACGCACTGCTGCAACTACACCTTGATGAAATGGTAGACCTGCAAGTTTTTCAAGACTATCGCGACTTGCTTTTTGTACACTAATTCCAAAAGGCTCTGCCAATTGCAAAATCTTTTGCAAACGCTGATCATCCCGTCCTTTTAAAGTAAACAGGGTTAGCACACGCTCCGGCTCAAGTTCTAGCAATGACTCCACTGAATGAACGCCATAATAATATTCCTGTTTTGCCATGCATGACCTCTAACAACGTTTGAGCAAAAAAATAAAAATCCTGCAAAGCCAACTTCACAGGATTTCTTTGGGCATAGTGTACCCGATTTGAACAGGAATTTCTTAGCCTTCTAAATGGCACACGTAATCGAGCACTTCATCAGTTTCGATTTTAAAAACACTATTTCCAGGCACGTAAAATGATTGGCCTGCACGGAACAATTCACTTTCATTACTGTCCGCAATTGTTACGCGACATTCACCTGAAATAATTTCCATACGCTCAGGGACATGCGTTTCAAAAGTTAAGGCTTGCTCAGTCGGCAAAATAACACCTAGTGTTTTTTTCGTTCCATCTTCAAATTGCACGGTATGGCTGATACATGCTCCACCAAAATAAACGTTTGATTTTTTGATGACCGTTACATGATCAAATTGGTTTGTACTCATGCACATTCTCCAGATAATGCCATATTTATATAAATTATGATGAATGTAGTTTAATTGTGCCTAAATAACTAATCAATCAGTTTTCATACGGATAGACTTGTAATTTCCACTGCTCGGCCTGAATTTTTTTGGCAAAAGCATGAGGTAAATTAATCTCAATATTTCGACTATTCGACACAATTGCATCGTATCTGCAAACTTCGACCTGATTTTCATCTAGGAGTACCCAACACACTCTTTGTGCAGTTGGATGGGCAACTGCTGTAGCAACTACCGGTGAACCGTCATTCATTCCTACATGAAAATTTTCACTGTCATTTTGCATTAACACCAGATCATACGCTGGAAAATCGATAGCATCTGAATCGAATTGCTGACTATCGTGTATCAGCACACTCTGTTTTAAAGTCGGCCAAATACAATAACGCAAATAATGTTGATCCATCACCCGATTATCCAGATAACGCCCGGTGGCAACATAATCTCTGATATGTGCTTCAATATTATGAAAAATCCCCGTACATCCGCCCCACATTCCAGCCAGAATTAGTTCGGTATGAGAATAGTTGTCTCGCATTAAATGAAACCATTTATCACTCTTGAGCCACGCGTCTACAGCCGCCTTTTCACGGTATGACACAATCGAGTCGGCATCACGTATAAGAAAACGCTTAATTGTTGGATCATCCATCACAAAAAATCGCCAGAACAGCCCTGATAGTTGTTTTTGGGAGTCCGTCACTGGTACCACTTGCGCACCTTTCTCTTTTAAACGCTGTTGCACAAGCACTGGAACGGTATCATCGACATAAAATCGGCACGTCCACTCTGGATAAACTTGTTTGGCTAACTTAGTATTTAAAATAGAGGTTTCACAATAACGCGGGTTTGCCCCAAACAATGAAAAGGCAATAATATTTTCTTGAGGGTTTGAACTAAACTCTGGGGGTGCATGACTCGGAATAGGCAAAACAGGTTCGTTCTTAGCCAATTCTTTTTTAGTTGTAATGGCCAAGTGTCCAAATTTTATTGTTTCTTCTTTTTTATTTAAATGATGACAAACTTCTGTTAATCCATCGTATAAGTTTGTATTTACGTTAGACCCACTTGCCTGAATCGCTTGCAAATAGTGTTGATAGGCATCGTTATAACGGCGTAAGCGTAGCTCGGTATATGCCAAATCGGATAATGCTCCCGGATGCTTGGGAACTAAATTAACAGCCTGTTTAACATGTTGATAAGCTTTGGCATAATCGCCTTGTGCAGCTGCTTGTTTAAATGCATTAAAATGTTGATTTAAAATTTTATTCATTTCCGCAGGATTGTTTTTTTTATGACGGTTAATCATCCCTATCGGTGGTTTCGGTAAGCTTAATGTTTTTTTCATTGTAAATATCCGCAATCTTGCTGTTCTATAATTTCAGTTAGAATAATAGATCACTTGTAGCAAATTCAAAACTTCTCTATCTTTAACCCATAATTTGGCGCGTTGGATGCGTTTATGCTCACACATTTAACTTTAATTAATTTTGCATTAGCTGATCATTTAGCTATTGATATAGAACAAGGATTTAATGTTCTAACAGGCGAAACAGGTGCCGGAAAATCATTATTACTGGATGCACTTTCTGCCTGTCTAGGGGAACGTACCGATACGAATTATGTCCGTTATGGTTCAGACAAAGCGGATATCACCGCTGTTTTTACCTATCAAAATAATAGCCCTGAAGAAAAATGGCTACAAGAACACGAGCTAGATGATGATTCTGGGGAAATTCATTTACGTCGCGTTATTTTTGCAACTGGACGTAGTAAAGCATGGGTCAATGGCCGCCCTAGCAGCTTATCTGAACTCAAAGAATTGGGCCGTTTGCTCGTTCAACTCTATAGTCAACACAGCCAGCAGCAGCTTCTTGAACCGCCTTATCCAAAGCATTGGCTAGATCGTTATAACAATTTTTATGTTGAAGCGAATGATGTACGTGAAGCCTATAGTATGTGGCAACGCACGATTCGTTTACACCAAGCTGCCTTAGATGCACAAGCAACACGTTTGCAGCGTATTGGTACTTTAGAGCATCAAATCGAGGAACTTGAAGAGGTTGTCCAAACCGATTACAAAGAAATTGAGCAAGAATTTGATCGTCTTAGCCATCATGAACATATCATGCAAGACTGTAGCTACAGCTTAAATGTCTTAGATGAAGCTGAGCAAAATATTACTCAAGAAATGTCTTCGATTATTCGCCGTCTAGAATCTCATGCCGGGCGTAGTGATCAACTTTCTGAGATTTATAATTCTTTACTGAATGCTCAAAGTGAAATAGATGATGCAACGGCGAACTTGCGTCAATTTATTGATCGTCAGAGCTTTGATCCAGAGCGAATGGAAGAGCTCAACTCTAAACTTGAGGTTTTTCATCGTCTGGCACGCAAATACCGGACTCAACCAGAAACACTTAAAGAAGAATATGAAGCTTGGCAACGTGAGCTTGAGCAACTACATCAACTCGAAGACCCAGAAACACTGGCAGAGCAAGTTGAAAAGTCGCATGAGGAGTTTTTAGAAAAAGCTCAGCATTTAGACAATATACGTCGTGAAGCTGCCGCTCCGCTTGCTAAACAATTAACTGAACAAGTGAAACCTTTAGCGTTACCAGAAGCACACTTCGAGTTTAAGTTCGAACCATTAGAACAACCAGGTGCAGAGGGTTTAAGCTTTATTCAACTTTTATTTACTGCCAATAAAGGTATTCCTCCACAACCATTGGCACGAGTGGCCTCAGGTGGTGAGCTTTCTCGTATTGCACTCGTGATGCAAGTCATGAATGCTGAGAAAACCGAATCCGAAGTTTTGGTGTTTGATGAAATTGATGTCGGGATTAGTGGCGGTACCGCAGAAGTTGTGGGACGTTTACTTGCCGACTTAGCGCAACATGTCCAGCTCTTATGTATTACTCACCAAGCACAAGTTGCTGCACAATCTGATCAGCATTTATTAGTGAAAAAACAACAAACTGACCCAGCCAGCAGTACAATTGTAGAACTTGATGAAAATCAAATCATTTTTGAGTTAGCTCGCATGTCAGGTGGCGTTGAAATTAATGAAACAACCTTGCAGCACGCAAAACAATTACGCCAACTTAAATTTCAGGCTTCTTCAAATTAATAAAGAAAATGAGAGAAAAAGATTGGCGAAATCCGATTAACTCTTGTATGTTGATAAAAAGAACCTATATAGATAAAAGGGTCGAGAGGCCCTCTAGTGACATTTTTTGAGGGAGAACCGCTTAGGTGACCAAACAATACCTGACTCACCGTTGTCTGATTGCCCCGCCAGAAATGGCAGATGACTTTTTCGCAAACACTGTAATTTATCTTGCTCGTCATGATGAAGAAGGTGCTCAAGGCATTATTATTAATCGTCCTTCCGGTATTCAAATTAAAGAATTACTCAATGATCTCGACATTGAAGCTGACAATGTAAATCCACATGCGGTTTTACAAGGTGGTCCTTTACGTCCTGAAGCTGGATTTGTTCTACATACTGGGCAACCAACATGGCATTCATCTATTGCTGTAGGTGAAAATGTTTGTATTACGACCAGTAAAGATATTCTTGATGCGATTGCTCATAACGAAGGTGTCGGTCGATACCAAATTGCATTAGGCTATGCGAGCTGGAGCAAAAATCAGTTAGAAGACGAAATTACGCGTGGTGACTGGCTCATTTGTGATGCTGATATGGATCTGATTTTTAACCTGCCTTATGACGATCGTTGGGATGCAGCTTATAAAAAAATTGGTGTAGATCGTGCGTGGCTAGCATCTGAAATCGGACACGCTTAATGACCGAAACACAATCAAAATCGATTATGGCTTTTGACTTTGGCACTCAAAAAATGGGAATGGCGATTGGCCAGTCTTCAATTGAAAGTGCCAACCCTCTCCCTCTATTTGTCATGAAAGATGGCATCCCCAATTGGGATCAACTCTTAAAAATCGTGAAAGAATGGCAACCTGATTTATTTTTGGTTGGCCTTCCCCTAAATATGGACGATAGCGAGTCAGAACTCTCTACACGTGCTCGCAAATTTGCGAGACGTTTACGTCATCAAACCAACATAGAAACGTTGATGGTAGATGAGCGTTTAACGACACGTGAAGCGAGAGAAGAGTTAGGTTTTTACCAAGAACAAGGTCGAGCAAAAAAGCTATCAGCAGATAGTTTTGCAGCTGCACTACTCATTCAGAGTTGGTATCGAAATCCAGTCGGTTTAACACCCTAAGATTTTAAAAAAGAAGGAAGGCTTTAGCCTTCCTTCTTTTTTACTTCTCAACAATATGTACGGTAGCAGTTCGTCCAGAGACAAAAGCAAGCTGATTCTTCGGTGTTTCATCTAACACGATCTTCACGGGTACACGCTGTGCTAAACGAACCCAGCTAAAGGTTGGGTTTACATTGGCAAGAAGCTTAGAGCTACTTGAACGCTCACGATCTTCAATTCCCGATGCAATACCTTGTACATGGCCTTTAATTTTTTGGTTATCACCCATTAACTGTACAGTGGCCTGATCACCGACATGAATACGATTTAATTTGGTCTCTTCAAAGTATCCCACAACATACAGCTGTTTACGGTCAAGTAATGCAGCAACCGCTTGGCCTACTTGAACATAGTTACCTGGGCTCATATCAAAGTTAGATAAAGTACCATCAGCGGGAGCAATTACCGCAGCACGATGCATATTAAGCTCAGCCAAATGTAAACTGCTCGTTGCTGCCTCAATCAAAGCCTGCTGTTGCTTAACAGTTGCTTCTGCCTGCTCAATTGCCGCTTGTAATTGCTCATGCTCTGCATGGGATTGATCACGTGTTGCAAAAACCTGATCTTGTTCTTGTTTTGAAATCGCCCCATCCATTAAGTTTGAATAGCGGCTCGCATTTTTTTCAGCTAAACGAATATTGGTATCTGATTTAATCAGGTTTGCTTTTGCTTGAGCTAAGCCTGCTTGTGATTGAGCAAATGCTGCTTTCGCTTTTGCTAAATCAGATTTTGCTTGCTCGACATCTAAAGCTCGACGAGACACGTCAATTTTAAAGAGTACCTGCCCCTTCTTCACACTCTGGTTATCTTGAACCAAAACTTCTGTGACAAGGCCAGCTACATCCGAAGATACTTGAATAACGTCACCACGAACTCGACCATCTCGTGTCCACGGCGCTGCATTGTAGTAGTTCCACAAATGCACAATGGTATAGACCGCAACCATTAATGCGACAATCAAAATTACTGGACGGATGACTTTTTTCAAATCCACCTGATTCATTTCACTCACCTAACTCAATCTTTAATTTCGCAATCATCTCTATGCACCCACCCCAACAAAAATTTGATGTATCACCAAGAGTAATAAAAGGTAAAAACACAAATTAAAAATACTAGGTAATGCAATCCAGCCTTGTGCAATCCACTTGTTGGTTAAAATACTTAATCCACGGAAACATATATATGCCAAGAGGGCTTGAACGAGCAAAGAAGGCACGTAAATGCCATAAACATTAAACTCACCCATTTGCTGTGGCTCCTCTAAAGGTACTGTTTTCATTCATTTGATCTGATGAAACATGACACATGCTATAAGCAATATTGTTAAGTGAAATGAGTAATCTTTGTCGCATAGTCATATCGTCAACATTTGAAGCAAGCTGTTTTAGTTCAAATAAAGCTCGATGGATTTTTTCCACTAAAGCTACAGTATTGTCTGCATCATTTTCTTTAGCTCTAAATAGTTCATCCAGATTCTGTTGCAGATTTCCGATGTGATGAGCCAGTTCTGAATTTTGAGGGAACTGATTCGCCAGTTCTTGTAATCTACTTAAATCGACAATACTGCTCGACTCAATCAGTGCTTGATGAATTGAAGTTTTAATCTCGCCAGATTGCACCATTTTGCTGTTTAGAATCCCAATTCGGTCTAGCATGCTGCGTAAGTGAACTTTAAAATCAAGACCATATGGCAAATAAATCGCCTGTCTCATTGCACGATAATGCAAGGCCAAAATACGGCTGGCACTCGTGTCTGGAGACATTGCACGAACAACGTCAATGACAACTAAAGACACTAAGACACCCAAGATCATGGCAAAAGAACCATCAAGATAAGATACTGCATCCATGCTATAAGCATTGTGCAGGTTTAGGCCCATCATGGTATTAATACCCAAAACCATACCCACTGGCATAAGCATCTGGTTAGCCATCATAGAAACTGCAAACAGGAACATAGGTAATAAAACCAGTCCAAGCTCCCAGAATGTGGTGACATGAGGGAAAATACCAAATGCGTAAACGAAGACTAAAACTGCTGAAGCGATACTGCCCCAGATAAAAATACGCAAAACTGGAACGGGATTATCTAAGGCCGTTAAAATACAGGCAGTTACTGCGCCCATTTGCGCCATCATAAATCCAGCTTTCCACCCCGAAATAATCCAGACCCCAGTCACAATAAATGTAATAAGGACTGCACTAATACCACCTCGTATAGCCACACCATGGTCACGGTGTAAACTCGGATATTTGGTGGTCATTGGCGTAATGTTGTCAGGAATTTCTTTATTACCTTGCTGAATTCTTTGCCACAAGACTTTAACCGCTAAAACATTGCTAATGAAATGGCGCACATCCATTTTCATGGCTGCGACCAAAACTTGCTGATGGGTAGAAGCCGATTCCATCAAACTTGCAAAATCACTTTCAAACTCATCAGGTAACTGCAAAATATTTTCATCAACAATTAGATCTTTTTGCTCCAGAAAATGTACAACATGTGCTGAGAGCTGTTGCAGTTTTTCTGCATGAGTCTCGATAAACCGAAGCTCTTGAAGCTGCTTAATACGCTCAGATAAAGCGACCAGATTAGCAACCACCATTGAGATTTGATGAAGCATTTCCTGCAAAGGTTTGGTCATGCCATGCAACTCACCCTTTTCATAACTCAAATGTACTGCCAAAGCATGAATATCGGTGGTGTCGCGAGTAATGGTCGCTAAAAGTTGAGTATTATTCTGCTGCGGATCAGCAGTTAATAAATTGGCAAACAGATTTTCTGTATCTTTAAGCGTTTTGATAACGCGTTGCTTAATCGCAGAACCAATGTGCATCGGCAGAATGGTCGCAGAAACCACAGCGCTTGAAATCACTCCAATCGAAATCTCTATGACCCGAGCTAAAGCAATATCAAAAATATTGTATTGATCAATATAGGTAATCGCATTGAAGACAATCATGGCTGTCGAATAACCCGCCAGCATAAAAGCATAACTGCGTGGAGTCCGGTCAAGTAAAGACACATAAAGCGCAAAACCCACCCACAACGACAACACCACGGTAAATAACCAAGGTGTATTAATTAGATGTGGCGTTAGCGTTAAGGCAATCACAGCCCCACCAATCGTCCCTACCACACGGTAGACACACTTAGAGGACACCATTCCCGAATAGGGATTGGCAATAATCAAGACCGTACCAATCGACCACATCGGATTAATCAGATCTAATTCAAATGAAACAAATAACGCCAGCATTCCGGCAATAAATGTTTTTGTTGCAAAGATCAGATCAAGCCTACTCGGGCGAAACGCCAGTATTTGCTTTAATAACATGAACTCATCTCAAATACAGATTTGAACTGATGAGCATGCCCTTCAATGTTAAATTGCCTTTCTAGAGACAACAAAACTGTGCCATTTGCCTAAAAGCAAATGAGATGAGGAGCATCCTTCAATACAATGATTTTTCCACATCCTGCCTGATTGGCCCAGATGATTTCAATTTGGACATTATTTAAACGGCCAAACTTTGGAAAGAAGAGGCATCAAGAAATTCGCCTAGAATCGACCAATTTCTCGATTAGATATTTTGTTTGGCAATTTTTTCAAAATAAAGCAATTTAGTCAACTAAAATATCTCTATTTGATAATTTGATATATTTTTTGATAATCGTATATGATGTATAAGCCAAGAGAAGTTTTCTCTTTGTCAGAGTAAAATACTCAAATCAGGCATTTATTTTAGAATTGAGACAAATTTTCTTTTTTTCTGTTATAAGAACTCAAACATGACTCTTTGTTAAAGGATACGAACAAGACGCTATGGCAATTTCAAGTTTTGGCAAAATTTTAACCGTACTGGACCTATTTTCAGTTTCGCGTCCAATAATTAATGTCGATATTATTTGCGAAGAACTTGGCTTGTCTAAACCAACCAGTTACCGTTATCTGAAAGAACTGGTGTCTACTGATCTATTAAAACGCATTAATGGAACGTCTGGCGATTATACCTTAGGCTCAAAAATTGCAGTTCTTGACTATATTTCTCGAACTACTGATCCGTTAGTTCAAATCAGCACACCATTTATGAGAAATATTGTAGAGCGTACCGAACTGTGCTGCTTGCTCACCTATTTAAATGATGACTATTGCATTGACATTCATCATGAAATATTCAAAGACACCGAATTACTCTCATATGGCCGAGGCTGCCCAAGACCTATTTACGTGGGGTCATCTCCCAAAACGATGGTTTCGCATTTAAGTAAACAACGGATGCAAGACTACTATCATCGTTACCAGCAAGAATTAAAACAATCAGGTTTTGCTGAAGATGAACCAAGCTTTATTCAGCGTATGCGTAAAATTAAAAAACAAGGGTTCTATTTCTCACAAGGTGAGATTGACCCGAATGTTTCTGGCCTTGCCGTTCCCGTTCGTTTTTCGAACAAAGAAGTACCTTTAGCTTTAACTTTAGTTGCTTCTAAAAATCGTTTTGATTTTTTAAATGTTGAAAAGCTCACCGAAATTTTGCAAGAAAATGCAGCACTTATTGAACAACGTTTTATGGAGTTATCTGAAAAAGGTGAAATTTAAAACCCGACTTTATGATAATTTAACCTTTTCTTACATTTTAATGCATTGAATAGATCACAATATTCTCATATTATGATTTTAGCTCTTATTGATGATTCTTTTCATCAGCAGCTCATCAATAGAAGCATCCCCCTCAGAGGAATAAGCTCATGTTGCCATCATGGGCTTTTTTCTTGCCGAATTTTTAATGAAAGTCATGAAAACTGAAACTGCCTGAAAGTAAGATTAATACGCGGCTGTAAAATCTTTGTTGAGCGATTTAAACGATGTTGCCAATGTTGTTGCGTTTCGCCACGCATCACGATGAGTTGGCCTGGCTGTAGCCACAATTCAACTTTCTCTTTACTTTGAATGTGTCTAAAAGAAAATTTACGAGTAGCTCCAAAACTTAAAGATGCAATCGTTGTGGTTTTTGCTAAAGAAACATCCGAATCACTATGCCAAGCCATCCCTTGTGTTCCATCTTCATAAAGGTTTGCCAAGCAGGAGTTAAATTTTTCTGAAAGCCGCTGTTCTACCAATTGTTTTAGTTTGGCAAGCGCTCGATCCCAAGGCAAAGAATCACGAATGACACCCGAATATTTATATTGATAATAATTATCTCCATACCATGCCACTTTTCGGGGGGTGATAAAGTGCTTGCCATACAACTTAGCCTCGTCATGTTTCCACGCGAGATGTTGGTAAAGATAGTGAAAATATTGTTCAGCTTCTTCTGGGCTTAAAATACAACCATAGTCCTGAACTTCACCATCATAAGGTAATAAATTTTCACAAGGCTCTGGAGCAAATAAATCCAAGGTCATGCGGTCTCTCCATGTTGCTTTGACATCTCCCAAGCTAACAATGCCAATTTACGCCCCTTTTGCCAATGATATTCTCCGACCATGCCTGTTGCACGAATCACCCGATGGCAAGGAATTAAATATGCAATCGGATTTTGTCCAATCGCTGTAGCAACGGCTCTAACGGCTTTAGGTTTGCCAATCTGTTCGGCAATATCTTGATAGGTCCGCAATTGCCCTTCTGGAATGGTCAGTAGCGCTTCCCAGACTTGCAATTGAAATGGAGTTCCAGCCAAGTTAAGCGGAAGTTTCTGCTGTAAGTGTTCTGAGAAATCTTGTTCAAACCACTGCGCAATTTGTTGATGCCAAATCGGCGCCTGATTTTTTAATTGGGCTTTAGGGAACTGCTGTTTAATTATTTCTTCGATATTCTCACGAGTATCGATAAAGCGAACAGAACATATTCCCTTTTCGCTGCTTATAATCAACAACTCACCAAATGGGCTTGCCTCAATCGAATAATTAAGAATAACCCCTTCACCTTGCTGTTTATATTCACCAGGCGTCATGCCTTCAAGTTGAATAAACAGATCATGTAAACGACCAGTACCAGACAAACCCGTGTTTAAAGCAGTGTCTAATAAGCTGCGTTGCTGCATTAGATAGTATTTAGCCTGCTGCAAACTCATATATTGAACGAATTTTTTCGGGCTAATACCCACCCATTCTTGAAACTGGCGTTGAATATAACCTGAACTTAAATTCATATGGCTCGCAACATCGTCCAGACTGGGTTGCTGGTCTAGATGTTCATATAAATATTCAATCACAGTGGCAATTACAGCAAATTGCCGAGAAGAAAGCATTTGCATGTGTCACCTCCTTAGCACTTATATCTTACATTAAAGTAGCTAAAGCTCGGTGACGACCCGATTCTTGCACTATCCGAAAATAAAAAAGCCTTTCATTATAGAAAGGCTTAATCATTCAATCTGGAATTAAGGTTGCTTTAAATAAGGCCAAGCAGCTCTTAGGTAAATAAACATTGACCATAAAGTAAGAATCACAGCGGTATATAACAAGGCATATGCCAGCATTTCTAAAGGCTGCCAATTAAGTAAAAACACACTGATGGCAATCATCTGAAAAGCTGTTTTATATTTGCCTACTGTCGATACAGCCACACTCGTTCTTGCGCCAAGCTCTGCCATCCACTCACGTAAAGCAGAAACTGTAATCTCTCTTGAAATAATGACAATTGCAGCAAAAGCCATTGATATGGTGGGATTCCACTGCACCAAAACAATCAGTGCTGCTGCCACCATAAGCTTATCTGCAACTGGATCTAAAAAACGGCCAAATGCTGAAGTCTGGTTTAAAGTTCGTGCCAAATAGCCATCAAACCAATCGGTAATAGCAGCAAACACAAAAATTGCAGTCAGGATAATATGACGACTCATACTTCCTTCTTGCTCACCAATACCCATTGCAGGCGGCCAATACGCAATCACCAAAAATACAGGAATAAGCGCGATACGCGCCAAAGTTAGGATATTTGGGATATTCAGGATTCGCCCTGTGGTCATAAACACCGCCAATTTAGTCTTCAAGCATCTTGTAACAGACAAAAATACATTCTTCAATATTGTATCTATCTGTAACAGCCACTTTATACGAAATATATGAATCGAGGAAGTAGACTGCTTAGGTAAATACCGTAACAGTTTGCCGTAAAATTGCAATTAAATGATCATTTTGATCCCATAAATGCGCATATTCTGTGGAATAACCTTCACCAGCATATTCAGTTACCACTTTATATTTAAACCAGTCACATAGTTGATGCTGGATCGGATGCACATAGGTGATGTGCCAAGTTAAAGAACTTGCAGGAGCAACTTGTTTAAACATCGGCAATACACCAGGTGGCCAAATATCCATCAGAACAATTAAATCTGGCAAAGTCATTTGACGATTTTCATGCTTCTCTGGGGAAAATCTTGACCATCCTCCAAAGTCAGCATACTGACTTCCTGTAACAAGATAATGACCTTCTGCCCAGCATACATCAAAATGTTGATAGCATTCTGGCATTTGTCTAGCAAAAGGAAGAGGTTGTAAGTCTTCTGGTGGTGCATAAACTGGAACCATAGGTTCTTGTCGTACTTCAATATTCGAAGTGCGAGGCACACCAAAGCTTGCAACCAAAATAGTTTGTACAGCACCATCTTGCCATAAACGGGTTTCAAGCGTAGTGACCGACTTTCCTTCCCTTAAAATTTCAATAGTCAATTGGGCAGGTCCCTGCTGTACAGGGCCAACAAAAGTAATACTACAACTTAATAATCTTTTATTTGGGTCGTGAATATTTGAACATGCTTTTTGCATCAATAACCCTGCAACAAAACCACCAAAAACCGTGCGGCCTTGTAACCATCCTTCAGGTATTTCAATCCATTCCTTTTCTTTTATCTCTTCAAATATTCGCAGCAATGACATTCCTTTCCCTAAAACGAAAGTGTTATTAGGAATATATCTTTCATCATTTTGATTGGAATGTGAATGGTCAATCATTTAGTAATTAGCGAATTATTTTGTCACTCACATTATTCGCATGATTATTCATGGAGAATTTTATAAATTGTTCTGGCCATCATCTCACCAAAACCAGGCACAAGTGTGAGCTCTTTTTCCGACGCTTTTAAAACACCTTGGATCCCACCAAAATGAGTCAATAAATCTCGACGGCGTTTCGGTCCCAACCCTGGAATTGCTTCTAAAACTGATGTACTACGACGTTTATCACGTTTAGCTCGGTGTTTAGTAATTGCGAAGCGATGGGCTTCATCACGCACCTGTTGAATCAAGTGCAATGCTTTATTGTCTTCTGGTAATTGAATTTTCGTGCCATCAGTAAAATGTAGGGTTTCAAGCCCGGGTTTACGGCCTTCACCTTTAGATACACCCACCATAAAAGCATCGAGCCCAAGCTCTTGCATGACTTCCATCGCCATGTGAAGTTGACCTTTACCGCCATCAATCAACAACAGATCCGGCAATATGGCTTTTTTATAACGTCGTGTTAAAGCTTGGCGCATGGCAGCATAATCATCGCCACCAGTAATATCTTGAATGGCAAATTGGCGGTAATCACGCTTACGAGCACCACCTTGGTCAAACACCACACATGATGCAATTGGAGCTTCACCCATGGTGTGACTAATATCAAAGCATTCAATACGATCGACTGGTCTTCCAATCACTTGTTCTAACTGATGAAAACGTTCATTGAGTTCTAAATGATTACTCAACTGCCCCTTAATGGCATGTTGAACATTCATTTCAGCAAGCTCTAGCCACTCCGCACGAGTTTCTCGCACACTACTCTTAATTTGGACCTTCTTACCAAACTGCTGTGCCAATGCTTCTTCTAACTCTTTACGGTCAGGTAAAGCAATATTCACAATGAGTTCATTTGGAACTTCATCTGCAACCTGAAAGTAAAAGTTAGCCATAAAGTCACTGAGCATCTGGCCAAGATCATCACCAAGCATGTCTGGGAAATAACTTTTACCTCCCAACATTCGCCCATTTCGTACATACATAATTTGTACGCATGTCACGCCAGCCTGATATGCAATTGCCAGAATATCCGCCTCACCTTTAACCTTAAAAACAGCCTGTTGTGCTTGTACGTCACGAAGCAAAGACAATCGGTCGCGGTAAAAAACAGCTTTTTCAAATTCAAGTTCAGCCGCTGCTTGCTCCATTTTGGCAATGAGCTCTTGATTTAACTCTTTGGTGTCGCCTTGTAAAAAGCGAATACTGTTATTAACGTCTTCTTTATAATCTTCGGGTGAAATCAGACCTACACAAGGTGCAGAGCAACGCTTGATCTGATATTGCAAACATGGGCGTTTGCGCTGTGAGAAGTAGCTATTTTCACACTGACGCACATTAAAAAGTTTTTGCAAAACCAGTAAAGTATCGCGAGCGCTATAGGCGCTTGGATAAGGTCCAAAGAACTTACCAATTTGATGCTTCCCTTTGCCACGACCGCTCGCAAGTCGAGGATAGGGCTTATCTGACGAAACAAAAATATAGACATATGACTTATCGTCCCGCAGCATGATGTTATAAGGCGGACGATGTTGTTTAATTAGGTTTTGTTCTAAAAGTAATGCTTCGGTTTCTGAACGAGTCACCAAAGTTTCAATATTATAAATTCGTGCAACCAAAGCCTGAGTTTTAGGATGCTCAATCGTTTTAACAAAGTAACTCGATACCCGATTTTTTAGGTTTTTTGCTTTGCCGACATATAACAATTCGCCCTCTTTCCCTAGCATTTTATAAACGCCTGGAAGTTGGGTCATGTGGGCTAAAATTTTTTCAATGTGGGGACGAGCGTTTTGATTCACTATTGGCAGACATGGCTTAATACTGAATAGCTAATGTGATGTTTTAACCACTACTTTTCAAGTGCTTTACTGTGCCAGAAGCCAAATTTGAAAAGAGATTTTGATAGGCCCCGACTGACTATGTCGTACTATTTTAAGAATCGAGACGATAGTAGCTATATTTCACATCTTTTTCTTTATAGACCGCATAGGTTTTTTGGCGAAAATCCGAGAACCAGCCATTGCCTGTATATCCCGCAATATGACCATATGTGTGGCCACTTGTCCGCTCAATAATATAGATATCACCTTCTTGGGGACGGTTAAAAGCAGGTTTAATTTTCTTATAGCCATTCTTCTCAAGCGTATGCCCCCAGTCTGAAGCTGCTACTGGGTGCTTAGACACATCCGCTCCTGCTGCTTGTAAAGCAATACGAATATTTTTGGCACATTTCTCTTTACTATGCTGTGCCGACATGCTTTCAAGCTTACTTGAGAACTTGTGCAAATTAATATTTTGATCTTCAGATTGCTGTCTTTTAGCATCAGATTTTTTATGTTTTTCAGACGTCGGAACTGCTTGTCTTAACATCACTTTCATTTTTAAATCATCCTGAGAGCTTTCTTCTTTTCTCTCTGCGATATGATGAACATGTGCATGAACTGCGTGATGAGCATGAGCCATTTTAAAACCTACTTGCGCTAACCAGTCTTCGAAAAAAACGCGTCATTGTAGAATCAAAATTGCTTATTGGTTTTTAATAGTTGTAACAAATTGCCAGCACTGTGAAATGAGTCACAAAATATATTAAGTACTGTACAGCATAAAAAACGCCCTTTCGGGCGTAATAAAACTATTCATTTATCTATAATTACTGGGTTAAAGATTCACCTTTCCAAGTCTTAATCATAGCATCCGCAGCATTTTCACTAACAAAGTCACAATATTTACCGGCATAAGGTGGAACATATTCGTCAACACCAGATTGATGATGATATTGTCCGGAATATTCGGTATCGTTTATTGTAAATTTCATCGCTAATAATGTTTCACCACGTGACCAGTTAATACCTTGCCATGTTCCCATTGCAGGCGCAGTACGATTTGATTCAGTATACAAAGGTGCAGTAGGATCACTAGAGAACTCAATATAATCTTTGTTGCTGTAGGTTTTATTAATCATCCAACAGGTTGAACCCTTAGGAAAATTAGCTACATTTTGCTGTAATAATGCATTGTAATAATCTTCAAAAAAGCCTTGCTGACTAAGTGGCAATGATTCATAAATCCACTGGCCTAAATATTTAGTCACTGGTTGACCTGAAATATCAATTTTAACTAAATCTTGATTTAAAAATAAATTATCACCTTTCACTAAGTTGGCTGGCTGATAGTTTAAAGCTGTATCAGAAAACTGGACTTGAGAACCTAACAAATACCATGTGCCATCAGTTGTTTTAATCTGATCTAAGCTCACTCCCTGATCAGTGAAATAATGCTGACTAAGTTCATAACCTAATGGATGATTATCAGGATAGCTTATATAAATCTTATTATCCTGAATCTTATAATTTTTCTTCTCAAGCATTGGATTCCCAGCAATCTGACTCGCAGAAAAACCAACCAAAGTCTGCGCTGGTGTTACTGACGTATCCTGTTCCTGATTATCAGATTCATTACATGCCGAAAGTCCAAATGCACATAAACATGAAAGTATTAACTTTTTCATTATGTTCCTAAATTATTAATATAATGTAATCTTTATTATCAATAATTTGCTCTTTTTGGCAATGTAAAAATTAAATAATTCAGATGAGAGGTACTATAGTTTTATTAAGAATTATTCTATAAAACTTAATATTAGACTAACTAAAAATCATCTAGTTGGATAAGATGACTCACTATTATCATCTTTTCCCCTAAATCATTTCATAGTCATTTTTCTTTTAGAAAAGAGAACTAAAATTTTCATGCTAAATTAATCTAAAAACCTTCAATATTAAAACTTAATCATTAACATCACGAACCTTTATAAAAGTTTTGTGGTAATTAGACTAGCAGGTTAAATTCCATTGAAATATTCCATGTCCTTACAAGAAATGATATCAAATATTGAACATATTTCTGATGAGCACACCATCTATGCTGAACAACCTTGGGATATTACATCCAAAGCAATTGCTCTATCAAACGATGAAAAGATGGAGGTTATTATCAAGGATAAGTGCTACAGCTATTTTCTTGAAGTATTTATTATCAAAGAGTTAATAGAAGACTTAGATGACTCTTTAAATAATCAAAACCTTGTATTTAAGATCATTCAATACGCAATAAATGATGCATGATGAATATCATTGTTAAAAACAAACTAATCCTGCAATAAATGATTTTTTATAGTTTTTTTTAGAAGCTAGATTAATCCTCATAGAGTTAGCTTTAAAAACCCAAATAAAAGCAGTTTTCTAGTAAGATATAACGTGAACTAGAAATTATTATTTAAAAACAAAAAACGCCCTTTCGGGCGCTTTAATTAAAATACATATGGTCGAACAAAAATCAGGAAGAAAATCCCAAGCATCAAGAACCATTTTAAGAAGTAATACAACTTACGATTTTTAGCTTTTAAAGCTTTAGCTTTAATACGAATTTGGTAAACATAACCAAAAGCTTTATTTAAACCGCCTGTTTGGTCACCTGTTTCATTCGGTGAGCTTGCCGCGGTCATCACACTACGACCGAACCAATGGTTAAAACGTTCCATCCATTTCACTTTCATTGGACGTTCAACATCTGCAAAGAAAATGATACGGTTTTGATCTGTCTTATTTTCAGCATAGTGAATATAAGTTTCATCAAACACTACACTTTGGCCATCACGCCAAGAGTATCGTTCACCATCGACATCAATAAAACAACGGTCATCATTTGGTGTAATTAAACCCAAGTGATAACGTAATGAACCAGCATATGGGTCACGGTGTCTTACCAAACGGCTATCAGGTGCAAGCTCAGTAAACATTGCGGCTTTAATCGTCGGCAATGTTTTAAGAAGAGCTGTGGTTTTTGGACAAAGCTCAGCAGCAGATGGATGACTTGATTCGTACCATTTTAAATAAAAACGTTTCCAACCTGTTTTAAAGAACGAGTTAAAACCTAAATCGTTATAAGTACTCGATGCTTTAATCCCACCTTGATCATATAAAGCTTTCGCTTCGTCACGAATCATTTCCCAATTTTCATCCAACACTTTTAAATCTTTAAAATGCTGGGTGTCGATATAAGGTTGATTCGGCACCTTTGAAAAGATGTACATTAAAAAGTTAATCGGTGCGAGCAAGGTTGAATGGTCAAAAAATTGACGATAAAACGAATGCTTTACTTTCCCACGATGCTGAATATACAACGCTGAAATGATAAAAATCGCTAATATGATCCACTTAATCATATAGTTACTCGCATTTAAGCACCTTTAAAGATACTTTGAAGAAATTTGAAATTGGCAGGAATAATAACAAACTCTAGAAGAAAATTCAGACATAGATCGGCAAGTATTATTTTTAATAAATAGAAATCTCAAAAATATTCATTCTTGAGATTTCTTAAACTCAGCTTTTAAATTAGTTTTGATATGCTTGCCAATTTAATGCAGTCAGAGAATCAAGTGCTTTTGCAGCGGTTTCATTATAGACATAACAACCAGATTTCAATTGTGCAATTTTTAATTGAGCAAGACGAATGTTTTTAGGATCATCGGTATTTTTTAAGAATATTTCCCAATGCTTAATCTCTTGATCAGCGGTCCAACCAATGTTACTCGTGTAATCTGCTGCATATGTCTTACCTTGATATTGCACCGCAACACCAGCACCCACAGCAAAACCTAAACTAGTATCATAAATCGTTGTCCATGGAACATTTTGCCATGTACCCTTAACTGCCTTATAAGTAAAACCAAATGGAGTCGTTTGATTCAAATAATTAAGATATGGGCCATTTTCAGCATCAAAATCCTCAAAACTTTGATTAATTTCGTAATTTTGATCAACATTAAAAGCAAATGTCTCTAGATTAGATTTTTTTGAAACTAAACGATAACAACTACTTCCTTCAGGAAATTTACTCTGCCCATAAGTATTAAGAAATAAACGTCCCTTAGCTGTACTTTTATCGATAACTGGAAAACCTACTGCTCGATACCCTGGTAAAACAGTATCAAACATATTCTTATTAGAAAGGTCAACTCGTTGAAATTTCCAATCTTCTTTAACATCTCCAATGATGTCTAATCTCCAATCTGTCATTGAATTAAAATTCATGACATTGATTGCTTTATCAATAGGGAAATAGAGTTTTTTCTCTGTTAACAAATACTCACCTAAAGCTTGATTAGAGGATCCATCCGTTGATTTTTTATTAAATATTTCAAAATAAGCATTATTTAGCTCATCTGTTTGTTCATTTAGATTATCTATTTGATCAGGGTTGTAATCCATAAAATAATAACGGGTACCATTCGCAATAGAATCTTGTGAAGTACCACTTTGATTGTTATTCGCTGAATTATCATCACTAGAACCACCACCTCCACATGCACTCAACATAAAAGGAAGGATGGCCAAAAACATAAATTTATTTTTTAACATAATACATACTTTATTGAACATTTTTATAACACAAAGTTTATCCAAAGATAAAAAAATAGACAATACTTTCTGTCTAATAATTCACAAAGAACCTTATTTTTTATTACCAGTTCAAAAATTAAAGTAATCAACGATCTGCTACATTCTCTTACTTTCCTTGAATTCCTGTCTATTAAGCAGTTCTTTAAATAAAAATATATTTTTCATATATATAGTTTAAGAAGGTTGTTAAAAAAAATTTGATGACCCTTGCGTCACGGCTTGATACAACTTGTCAGGTTTTTTTTAGATATAGTTATCGTAAGATTAGCGAAGCATAAATGTGTACCAAAGCTGTGCACACGCTTCATAACATCAATTTAGAAGTCCTCCAAAACCAAGGAGATCAGGCATGATCCACGCTGGCAATGCCATTACCGTCCAAATGCTTTCGGACGGAATTGCAGAATTCCGCTTTGACTTACAAGGTGAGTCGGTCAATAAATTTAACCGTGCAACAATTGAAGATTTCCAAGCTGCTATTGCTGCGGTAAAAGCAAATAATGATATTAAAGGCTTAGTTGTTACCTCTGGCAAATCAACATTTATTGTTGGGGCAGACATTACCGAGTTTGGTGAAAACTTCGCTCAAGGTGAAAAAGCGATTGTTGACTGGCTTATGCCTGTTCACGAAATCTTCAATAGCTTTGAAGATTTAGACATTCCAAAAGTTGTTGCTATTAACGGTATGGCGTTAGGTGGCGGTTTTGAAATGTGCTTAGTGTGTGACTATCGTGTGATGTCAGAAGCTGCACAAGTGGGCTTACCAGAAATTAAACTTGGTATTTACCCAGGTTTTGGCGGTAGCGTACGTTTAAGCCGTGTTATCGGTATCGACAACGCGGTTGAATGGATGGCGATGGCTGCTCCGAAAAAACCGGCTGCTGCACTAAAAGATGGTGCTGTAGATGCGGTTGTAGCTGCTGATAAATTACTTGATGCTGCAACTGATTTAGTTAAGCAAGCAATTTCTGGTCGTTTGAACTGGAAAGCAAAACGTCAAGAAAAACTTGATGCTGTGAAATTGAACCCACTTGAGCAAATGATGGCTTTCAACACAGCAAAAGGTGCAGTACTTGCTAAAGCGAATCCGGCTCAATACCCTGCTCCAAAACTATTACTTGATTCATTACAAGCAGGTGCAAGCCTTGCACGTGACGAAGCATTAAAAGCTGAAGCTGAAGGTTTTGCTAAAGCAGCGATTACTCCACAAGCTGGTGCATTGATTGGTTTATTCCTCAATGACCAAATTGTTAAGAAAACTGCTAAGAAATATGAAAAAGGTGCTCACCCTGTAAACCAAGCAGCTGTACTTGGTGCTGGTATCATGGGTGGTGGTATTGCTTACCAAGCGGCAAGCAAAGGCACACCAATTATCATGAAAGATATTGGTAACCCACAACTTGCACTAGGTATGTCAGAAGCGAATAGCTTGTTAACTAAACAAGTTGAACGTAAGAAAATGAAACCTGCGCAAATGGGTGAAACCCTTGCACGTATCCGTCCTACTTTAAGCTACGATGAGTTTAAAGAAGTCGACATCGTGATCGAAGCGGTTACAGAAAATCCAAAAGTTAAAGAAATCGTTCTTGCTGACACTGAAAAGCATGTTCGTGAAAACACGATTATTGCGTCTAACACGTCTACAATTTCAATTACGCGTTTAGCGAAAGCTTTACAACGTCCTGAAAACTTCGTAGGTATGCACTTCTTCAACCCAGTTCACATGATGCCATTGGTAGAAGTGATTCGTGGTGAAAAGACTTCTGAAGAAGCAATTGCAACAACTGTTGTTCTCGCTCAAAAAATGGGTAAAACACCAATCGTTGTAAACGACTGCCCAGGGTTCTTGGTTAACCGCGTATTGTTCCCTTACTTTGGTGCGTTTGACCTTCTTGTAAAAGACGGCGCAGACTTCCAGCAAGTTGACAATGTAATGTCTAAGTTTGGTTGGCCAATGGGTCCTGCTTACCTCATCGACGTTGTAGGTATCGACACAGGTGTACATGGTGCAGAAGTAATGGCTGAAGGTTTCCCTGACCGTATGAAGCCAGACTACAAAGGTTCAATCCAAGCAATGTACGAAGCTAAACGTCTTGGTCAAAAGAATGACGTTGGTTTCTATAAATACGAACTCGACAAGAAAGGCAAGAAAGCAAAAACTGTTGATCCAACAGCGTATGAAATCATTGCTCCTTTCGTAACGGGTGAAAAACGCGAGTTTGATAACCAAGAAATCATTGACCGCATGATGCTTGCTTTCTGTAACGAAACAGTTCGTTGCTTAGAAGACAACATCGTTGCAACTGCAGCTGAAGCTGATATGGCAATGATTATGGGTGTAGGTTTCCCTCCATTCCGTGGTGGTCCATGTCGTTATATCGACCAAACAGGTGTTGCTGAATACGTTGCGCTTTGCAACAAATATGCACACTTAGGTAAGGCTTATGAAGCGCCACAAATGTTGCGTGACATGGCTGCTAACAACAAAAAATTCTACGGTTAAGGAGCAACGTGAATGGCTACTTTAAATCCACGTGACGTTGTCATCGTTGATGGCGTACGTTCTGCAATGGGTAAAACCAAAAACGGTATGTTCCGCAATGTACGTGCTGACAGCTTATCTGCTGAATTAGTTCGTGCACTCGTTGCTCGTAACCAGTTTGATACCAATGAAGTTGAAGACCTGATCTGGGGCTGTGTAAACCAGACTCTAGAGCAAGGTATGAACATTGGACGTAACATCGGCTTATTGGCTGACCTACCAAAAACTGTGGCAGGTCAAACTGTTAACCGTCTTTGTGGTTCTTCTATGCAAGCACTTCATACGGCTGCTGCACAGATCGCAACCAACCAAGGTGATATCTTCATTATTGGTGGTGTAGAGCACATGGGGCACGTAGGTATGATGCATGGCATCGACCTAAACCCTGAAGCATCTAAACACTACGCTAAAGCATCTAACATGATGGGCTTAACTGCTGAAATGTTAGGTCGCATGAATGGCATTAGCCGTGAAGAGCAAGACGCTTTTGGTGTTGAATCTCATCGCCGTGCTTGGGCTGCAACACAAGAAGGTCGTTTCAAAAACGAGATCGTTGGTGTTGAAGGTCACGATGCAAATGGTTTTAAAATCCTTTGCGACATCGATGAAGTGATTCGTCCAGATGCAAACCTTGAATCGTTCAAAGCATTACGTCCTGTATTCGATCCAAAAGGCGGTACTGTAACTGCGGCTACATCTTCAGCTTTGTCTGATGGTGCTTCTGCAATGTTACTTATGTCTGCTGAACGCGCACAAGCGTTAGGTTTAAAACCACGCGCTGTGATTCGCTCTATGGCAGTTGCAGGTTGTGACGCTGCAATCATGGGTTACGGTCCAGTTCCAGCAACTCAAAAAGCGCTTAAACGTGCTGGTTTAACGATGGCTGATATTCAAACTATCGAATTAAACGAAGCATTTGCTGCTCAAGGCTTATCAGTAATGAAAGGCTTAGGCGTTTATGACAAGCAAGACATCATTAACTTAAATGGTGGTGCGATTGCTTTGGGTCACCCACTAGGCTGTTCTGGTGCACGTATCACCACTACGTTATTGAACGTAATGGAACAACAAGATACTCAAATTGGTCTTGCAACCATGTGTATCGGCCTTGGTCAAGGTATTGCAACGATTATCGAACGTGTTTAATTAACACCAAGATAAAAAAATCCCCGCTCAATGCGGGGATTTTTTTATCGGCCTTTTAAACCATCTTGAATTTGCTGCTGTAAATTTATGAGGTCAGTAATATTCACTTTCATCGTACCCTCACGATAAGCGTCGACATTACTTCGGTTAATTTTAAGAGGCTCTAACATTTTAAAAATACCGTTGGTCGGGTCAGAGGACTGTATTCCCCCTGCTACCGCTAAAATATATTGTTGTAAGAATGGAGAAAGTTGAGACAAATCAGGCTGTGCCATAACTGGCTGATAATCTACCGTAGTCATGCCTTCAGGGACTAAAGCATTCTGTATATCGTAATGAGTTTTATACTCACGATGTTGCAGAGCCTGACGCACTTTTTTATCTTCTTGAAACGGTACAAACCCCACTTCTTCACGTAGCTCAGATTCAGCCATAACGCGAATTGTAGGTAACGTAGCGACTTCTTCAGCTTGAACAGTCGGCAACCCCATAAAAGCAAATGCAGCAATGAAGGCTGATTGTTTTAGAAAGTTCATAACTTGCTCCAAAAATCAGTCACCCTATTTTAATTAAAAGATGATGATTAAATTAAAAGTATCTATAAATAGGCTACAACAAAGTCGAATTTGATTCAGTAATGCTCAGATAAACGGTAAATATAATTAAATTTTTTAATGTAATAGTACGGTTCTTCTATTTATTAAAACAGCATCCTATAAAACACTCTATAACTTAAACAAAAGTGTTCAGATTATAGAGTGCGATTTAACTTATAAATTTTATTTGCTCTCTAACATCTCTTTTAAAGAATTCACGACTTGCGGAAATGTTGTATAACCTTCCCGCCCTAAAAAATGACCGCCATTAGGCACTGTAATGTACGGCGCATCAATTTCTTTAGCGAATTGAATCGTAAGTTTTGGTGGAACCAAATCATCGTTATCAGACAAATAAACGAGTTTTTTCTTTATGTCATGAAAGTAACTCGTATCGACTTTGCTTTTTGTTATATAAGCATCGAGTGGAGAAAAATCTGAAATAGGTCCAGAAAATCCAGATACTAAAATCATTCCTCCAATATTTTGGTAATCATGTCTTTGCAGAAAGTGCAGTAACGTAATTACCCCTAAACTGTGTGCAACGAAATACGTATTTTCATCCACAGTAGGAATCTGCTGATCTAAAACTTTCTGCCATGCTTCCACATCCGGATGTTCAGAATCTGGAAATGGGATTAAAGTAATGGTTGTATGTTCATCTTCTATTTGATGTTTTAGATCTAAAAACCAGTGATCGTCGATAGAAGCAGAGTAACCATGAAGTACAAATATTTGACGCATGTTGTTCTCCCGAAGTTCAAGTGTTTTGGCATTTGCAACAAATGACATTAATCCGAATAACACCAATAAAATGAGTTTTCTAATCATGGAACAAGTACCATTTTGAAAGATATAAACATGCTAAACTATGACACCACTGTTAAGGTCAACCCTATTTTATGAACCTTGCCAAAGTTGCCGAACTCACAAAAGTAAGCCCTCGTATGCTGCGTTATTATGAGAGTTTAGGGCTTATACAGCCTCATCGAGCGAGTAATAACTATCGAAGTTATACGCAAAAAGATATTGAAAATATTAAGAAAATTAAAATATTAAATGATGCAGGAATGAATCTAAAAGACATTCAGGCTTTGCTACCTTGTTTTGATTTAGATGAACGCGTATTTACGCTGTGTTCAATAGTTCAAGAAAAGCTGCAAACTGAGCTCATGCACGTGTCCCAGCAGTTAATCAAACTACAATCTTCTCAAAGTTTATTACAATCTTTTTTAAGTAAAGGAAAAGCCGAGAGCACCAATCCATAAATTTTGATGCTCACGTTCAATTTATTCTTTTAAATCTCCCTCTAATGCAGCTACGTTCCTTTTCTTAATTTTCTCAACTTTTGCATTCAGCTTTAAAACATCTTGGTAAAGCTGGTTAAATTTTTTGACTTGGGCATTTTCATGAAAAAGAATCATTTGGTCTTTCTTTTGCCATGGATAGTTTTTTAGAAGTTTAAACATTTCTTCTGCTTTATCTAAAATTTGCAGTTCAATCATAAAAATTGCGTGATCTTGATCAGCCTTTTGTTGAGACCCCAATTTCATTTCCAGCAGTTGCCTCATCTCTGCATCGACAGATAATTCCTGAACTTTTGCTAAGAAAGTTTTATGAATTTTTTCATATTGAGTTTGATATTTATCTGAAGCCGTACGAACATCGGCTAACATTTTTTCTGTTTCCACATACTTCTGTTTTTTATCAACATCTAAACGATCAACATTTAAAAAAGTATCCCACTTTGCTGCTTTTAATTCTCTTAAATATTCATTACGTGCATTTATATTTTGAATCCAATAACTTAAGAGAAATTCTGAAATTTGCTTATAGTGACCTGCTAAACGTTTATCGTGAATATCGAGCTGGATGGGTTTAGACCAGTCTTGTGCTTGGTCATAAAGCTGGTTCATTTTTTCAGTCATGACCACATCAAACATTTGGCTACTGTCTTTGGCCTGTTGCTGTTTGATATGTTGATAGGTGAAAAAAATAATACTCGTGATAACAACCAGACTTGCAATTGCAATCAAAACTCGGCGCATACACACCTCCTATTTCCCTTCTTATAGTTTTGCTCTTTATAGTTATGAAATAGAGCTTATATCTTCTTTATATGCCATTTATTTCACAATACGCAACACTCTATTCGCTATTCAAAGCTTTAAATCCTTGGACATCATCCCTATTATGATGGGTAATTAAAATTTATGAGATTCTCCCATGCGTGTTGATGTCTGGTCTGATGTAGTTTGTCCTTTCTGTTATATCGGCAAAAAACGCCTTGAACATGTAGCTGCTGAAGCAGGTATTGAGCTTGAAATTCACTGGCATAGTTTTGAATTAGATCCTGATGCGCCAGCAAAACATGACACATCAAATACAGAACGTTTGGCTAAAAAATACGGCCGTACCTATGAAGAGATGGAAGAAATGGAGCGCAATATTGCGGCCATGGCTGCCTCTGAAGGTATTGATTTCCAATGGCAAAAGGCTAACTCTGGCAATAGTTTCAATGCACACCGTATTATTCACCTTGCGCAAAGTAAAGGCTTAGGCAACCAAGCAAAAGAAGCTTTTTTTCATGCTTATATGACCGAAGGTTTGGCAATTGGTGAACGTGAGGTTGTTGAAGAAATCGCTTCTCGTATTGGTCTTGATAATGCCGAAGTTGAATTTGTATTAGATACAAATGAACTATCTGACTTTGTTCGTCATGATGAAAAAATTGCGAAAGAGCAGTTAAATGTTACTGGCGTGCCATTTTTTGTATTTGATCAAAGAATTGCACTTGCAGGTGCTCAACCACGTGAAGTCTTTTTAAACGTCTTAGAACAAGCACAACTCAAAGCAAATGCTGAAGAAGTTGAACAGGATGATGCGGCTGTTTGTAATGATGAATCATGTGATATTCCACAGAAATAAATCAACACAATTAAAAGTGTGATTAAATCGTATGTTTTATCACCATTTTAGCAATAGAGCGTTCTAAAAAAAGAACTATCCAATTGTTTAAAATCAGTTTATCATTGCCGCTTAGAATATTCGCGCTGTAATGTTCTGTTTTTTATGTGTTTAATGATCGGAATTTGAAGTTTCCTTGATCTATCATCCCCCTTAAATGGGGGATTTTTTTATGTAAAAATAATCGCTACTAGCTTAAACTTTTTAATTTATTTCAAATATGTAAGAAAAGTTAAATTTACTTAACTTTTGTGTCGCCCTCTTGATTTTATTAGAAAAATCAACAAAAGTGGAAACAACAACAAAACATAAAGATAGATATGAAAACATTTCACGTAATTCCTTATCGGCAGCTTTTTGCACTTTTAACGCTTGGGTTTGGTTCGGTGTGCATAACTCATGCAGAGGCAACTCATACTTCTTCAACTCAAATGGTCGAAGGTTCAAGCTCTGGAGTACAAACAGAAGCCACAACGGATGAGAATCTTCTAGATCAGATCCCACGTTGGGTAGATGCGACCCCCACCATTTTTCCAGAGCAGTCTAATCAACCGATTGTTCCTCCTACCGAACAAACAGAAGATCAAACATGGATTGATCGTAAACAAAAGAATATTCGTAATTGGGCCGATCGTACTTCTGAAAAAATTGACAACTGGTTTGGTGAAGTCGATCCAAAGAAACCTGCGACAGCAACTATTCGCGTGATGGTTGATAACTATTGGAATGAATACGACAACTTTGAAATTAAGCCCAGAATTCGCGGTAGGATTAAGCTACCTACTCTAGAAAAACGTCTAAGCGTCGTGTTTGGTGATGACTCTTTAGATAACGAATTTGATAATAGCCCAGCCAATATTAACCAGAACCCAAATCAAGATTCAAATAAGAAGCTAGATGGTAAGCAAACTCGAGAAGACAACAGTTCTATTGCTTTACGTTGGTCAGATTTTTCGAAAAAATTGCCTTTTGAAACAGATGCTGACTTAGGTATTCGTTCTGGAGACGATATTTATGTTCGTTTAAAAGCATCGAGAGATTGGCAATTACGTAATGATTTTAAATTTTATGCAGAGCAAATTTATCGTTATGGCATAGACAGCGAAAACTACTTACGTACTAATCTTGAACTTACACATGCCAGACCAAATCAGCCGATTTTATCGAATCAGTTCAGCCTGACCTACGCCGATGATCAAGATGATGATCTAGCTTGGGAAAACCGGACTTTCCGCGAGCATAATTTCTTTGCAAATAACCGTTTTAACTATGGTATTTATACCAGTGGTTATTACAACGACAATGACTTACGTTTAAATAGCTGGGGGCCTTTTGTTTCATGGCGTCAACCCGTTTTACGTGAATGGTTATTTGTTCAGGGAGATGTAAATTACTTTAATGACCACCGTGAAGATCGCAACCATTTCGTCAGCACATTCTTACGTCTAGAAGCACTTTTTTAAGCCTGCAAACATCACCTTGGAAACTTCATTCAAGGTGATGAATAATAAAACACTTTTAAATAAAAATTTAAGCTTAGCCTCTTAACATATTATTCTAATTTTTGATTCTTTTTTATTCTGAACGATGAATCAATTCTCTTCTTTTTCATTTCACTACAGATCAACTGTCTTAGTTTGTATTTATAGTCTGGGCGTATTGGCTTTACTTCCGCATACTCAATTTTTTTACAGTTCTATAAAGCACCAACGTTCAAGACGACATTCCTACTTGTCGAACCAACTCAGCAAAGCAAACAGACTGTCTCTGCCATTTTCGATCTCTCCTTGTGAAATAGAGACAAATAATGCTTTACCCGATGTAGCCTTAATTCAAGAACTTATGGCTGTATTTGGGAGTGATACGTTATGGAAGCGTGCAACCCAGCCTGAACAGCCTTATAAAGCCTTAGGTAAGAAAAAGAAGAAAGCTTCATCAAATCAAACTGAACTAACTAATCCACTCAGTGCAAGCTGGGCCACCATTTCAACCTGGATGCTTTTTGAAAATAATCTTGATATAGGTTCAAACTCAGAAAGTGATGTCTATGTACAATTTTTGGCAAAGAAAAAATGGAACTTAAGACATAACATTAGTTTGGATACAGAACAGATATTTCGTTACGGTTCGACCAGCCGAAACTACACTGAAACCACCTTAAACCTAACTCAGAAAATGCAAGATAACACATTATTTTCTAATAAATTTAATGTAAACAAGAGTGAAAATGAAGATTACAACTGGGGAAATTGGACTTTTCAACAATTTGAGTTTGTAAAAGATAATAGTCTGACTTACGGTGTTTATAGTAGTGGCGTATATACCAAAAATGATATGCGACTAAATAGTTGGGGACCTTACATTTCATGGCGTCAGCCCGTGTGGCGAAATTGGCTTTTTATGCAAAATGACCTTAACTTTTTTAACCATATTGATGATGATCCGAGACATCAACTCAGCGTTCAAATGAATCTAGAAGCTAATTTTTAGTCAAAAATTACCAAATTGTGGATAACTCTTTCTTTATCCACAAAAAAGCCCCTGAAGGTTCAGAGGCTTTTTTTATACTGAATTATTTCAGCAATAAGCTATTAATACGTTTTACATAAGCTGCCGGATCTTCTGGTAAACCACCTTCAGCAATAACAGCCTGATCGAAAATCACATTTGCCAAATCATCAAAATGTTCTGAACCTTCAAGTTTTTTCACTAATGGATGTTCAGGGTTAATTTCTAAAATTGGTTTGATTCCAGGAACTTCTTGCCCCGCTTGTTTTAACATGCGAATAAGTTGAGGTGATAACTCACCTTCGCTTGTTACTAAACACGCAGGAGAGTCGACCAGACGCGTAGTTACGCGTACTTCTTTGGTTTTCGCTTTCAATGAATCACTTAGCTTATCAACAACAGGTTTGAACTGTTCAGCTGCTTGCTCAAGTGCTTTTTTCTCTTCAGCATCTTGCAAGTCACCTAAATCAACCGCGCCTTTAGAGACATTCTTTAATGGCGTACCCTCAAACTCTTGAACAAAATTCATTGCCCATTCGTCAACACGCTCTGCCATTAATAAGACTTCAATGCCTTTTTTCTTGAACAACTCAAGCTGTGGCGAGTTTTTCGCTGCCGCTAAACTGTCAGCAGTCACATAATAGATGGCTTTTTGGCCCTCTTTCATACGTGCCTTATAGTCAGCGAAAGAAGTCGTCACTTCATCATTTGTTGAAGTCGCGTAACGTAATAATTTTAAAATACGTTCGCGGTTACCAAAGTCTTCGCCCAAGCCTTCTTTAATAACTGAGCCAAACTCACTATAGAAGGTCTTGAATTTTTCTTGGTCTTTTTCATCTTCCGATTTAGCCAAAGCATCAAGCACAGTTAATACACGGCGTGCATTACCTTCTCGAATCGTTTTTACATCACGGCTTTCTTGCAACAACTCACGGCTGACATTCAGTGGTAAATCAGCACTGTCCACTACACCTTGAACAAAACGTAGATAATTTGGAATTAAATTATCCGCATCGTCCATAATAAAGACACGTTTCACATAGAGCTTAATGCCCGCTTTTGCTTCACGAGTAAAAATGTCATGTGGCGCTTTACTTGGAATATAAAGTAATTGGGTATATTCGGTACTACCTTCAACGCGGTTATGCGCCCAAGCCAATGGCGCTTCAAAGTCGTGAGTTAAATTTTTGTAGAACTCAATGTACTGCTCTTCAGTTACTTCACTCTTGTTACGTGTCCATAACGCACTTGCCGAGTTGATCGCTTCCCACTCGCCAGTTTTGACCATTTGACCGCCTTTAGACTCTTCGCCTTCAGCCGCCTCTTCCTCTTGCCAAACTTCTTTTTGCATTTCAATTGGCAAGCTAATGTGGTCAGAGTATTTATTAACGATCTGCTTAACTTTATAAGATTCTAAATAATCAAGCGCATCATCACGCAAGTGAAGAATGATGTCAGTACCACGTGAAGCCTTATCAATTTGCTGAACTTCAAACTCACCTGTACCACCACTAATCCAACGCACCCCTTCAGATGCATCTAGACCTGCACGGCGTGATTCCACTGTAATTTTATCGGCAACAATAAAACCTGAGTAAAAACCAACACCAAATTGACCAATCAACTGAGCATCTGCTTTTTGATCACCTGTCAATTTTGACATGAAATCTTTAGTACCCGATTTTGCAATGGTACCCAAGTTATCAATCGCTTCTTGCTGGTTTAGGCCAATACCGTTATCAGAAATTGTTAAAGTTTTATCTTCTTTATTTAAAATGACTCGTACATGTAAATCTGGATCATTTTCATAATATTCAGGATGATTAATTCCTTCAAAGCGTAACTTATCACATGCATCTGATGCATTAGAGATAAGCTCGCGTAAGAAAATCTCAGGGTTAGAATAGAGAGAATGCGTCACTAAATGTAAAAGCTGTGCAACTTCCGCTTGGAAACTATAATTTTGTGATGCTTGTTCACTCATAAATCACTCCTTAAATTTTGAAGTCTGTTTGTTCTCGAATGCTTTATGAATGGAGTACTTCTAGAATTTTTCAATCCTGAATATTAAAAATTTTTACTCTAATTAAAATGGACCATGGCTTAGCACTCTATCTTGCAATATTGTGTCTAACTGCTTTTGACGTTGTTGATAAGCTTTAGCAATACAACTTACACCAGCAGCACAAGCATTTCTTTTTTTCAGCCATTGCTGCTGAGCATCTTTTTGGTTGTCCCGTCCGCCCATTGGTAAAGCATGCAGAACAATTTGATAAGTCGTTGCCATTTTTACATCTGCATCATTTAAAGAACGATTTTTACAAATACTCTTTTCCGTTTTAGTTTTTGCAGCATCACACGAGAAACTTGCAGCTTGCAAACTCTGTGTAAAAGCAATACCACTAAAAAGAGCCAAACACATCGCTAATTTTTTGTTCATGATTTTATTTCCATGTTTTGTAATGAATAGAAATTAGTTTAGAAAAAAAATATGCATAAGATGTGTAGAAAACTGTCTGTTTTATGCTTTTTTTAGTGCAAATAAAACTCATAAAAAAACCTCACATAAAATATATGTGAGGTGCCTGAGTCTAGGTTTATTATTATATTGTTCTATTTATTATTATGCTTAAAATTTATAGCTATAACCTAAAGTGTAAACAAACGGATTAATATCTAAATCAAACTTAGCACCATTTGTTAAAGTAACTTCCGGACTAATATCCATATAACGAACATCTACAAATACTCCCCAGTTTTTAGCATCAGCAGGTTGGAAGTTAAAACCAACTTGCCCTGCTACACCAAAATCTTCTTTAACTTTGTCAGCAACCCCTTCTTCATCCCAAGGAATAAATGCGGTTGCACCAACACCTATATATGGTGTGAAACGTGTCGAGTTTTTAAAATGATACTTTGCTGTAATTGTCGGTGGTAACTGTTTAATACGCGCTACCTTGTTTCCATCTAACAAAACATCATGATTAATAGGTGTTGCTAATAATAACTCTGCAGAAAATGGAGATTGACCAAAAAAGTATTCTACTGATGGCGTAAATGCATATTCATGATCTGCTTTTACCACACCCAAAGGAGTTGTTGTGTCTTCTGATGGAGCAATAACACTTCCACCAAATTTAACTTGCCAGTTACCAGCAAAAGTAAAAGAAGACATCCCCATTAATACAACAACCAAAGCTTTTTTGAACACTTTAATATCTCCAAACTTATTTATATTTATAATAAACATGTATTTTAAAATCATGCAATACTCATTATAAAATTATTTTATCGTTTATTTTTAAATATCTGTTTTAAATAAAATTATATATTAACCAACCATTTTAATTGGTTTTAAATCCAACCTTATTAATCAAGATTATTTTATATTACCAACCATTTTAATATACTTTTTAATTCTGAGTATTTTAATATAATTTATTTTAAATACATCTTTTATTTATTTAATAAAAAACCTTCTTAATTTAAATCTAAAGATCATCATTAAGAAGGTTAATCATTCAATATTTTATAAAAAACTTATAAAACCATTGCAGCAATCCAGCCAAAAATTAATAGCGGAATATTAAAATGAATAAATGTAGGTACAACCGTATCCCAAATATGATCATGTTGCCCATCTACACCTAAACCAGCTGTTGGTCCTAAGGTTGAATCAGAAGCTGGTGAACCTGCATCACCTAATGCTGCGGCTGTCCCAATAAGAGCAATAGTCGCTAATGGTGAAAATCCAAACTGTACGCATAAAGGTACATAAATGACAGCAAGTACAGGTACACTTGAGAAAGATGAACCAATACCAATTGTGACAAATAAACCAATACAAAGCATTAAGAAAGCCGCAAGTGCGCGATTATCTCCGATAATATCGACTACACCGTTCACTAGCTGATTAATATCTCCCGTATGGGTCATCACTGATGCGAAGCCCGCAGCGGAAATCATAATGAAACCCACCAGAGCCATCATCCGCATGCCTTGTACAAAGACATCATCTGCATCTTGCCACTTAAAAATTCCAGCAGTAGATAAAACAGCAAAACCGACTAAACCACCTAAAATCATTGAACCGGAATAGAGCTGTGAAGCGAGTGTCAGACCGATTGCAAGGAGTGCCATAAAAATGGTTTTCTTCGCAATCACTGGCGCTTGCTCTGCCTCATGCTTTAACTCTTCAGCATCTGCTTTTAAGTCAGCTGTTTCGACTTGAGTAGTTGCACGAAGAGGCTTATCTAAATCAATCGTTACGGTTGGCGTAATAGCACGATCGGCATAAATCCTTGGTTTACGGTAGCTAATAAATACAGCAACCAAAGTACCTAAAACCATTCCTAAAACTGGAATAGCCATGCCAATTGACATCATGCCACGCTCTACATGTAAGCCGTACGCTGCACCGACCTTGTTGATATTTCCCATCAAAATTTGTTCAAGGAAAATTGCACCAAACCCAACCGGAAGAAAAATATAAGTTCCGACCAAACCTAAAGTAAGCACACAGGCTGCGGCTCTACGGTCTAACTTTAAATGGTTCATTACCCGTAATAATGGCGGAACGAGTACAGGAATAAAGGCAATATGAACCGGGATAAGGTTCTGAGAGAAAATAGCTGAAATAAGTAAAATACCTAATAGTAGATATTTCACTTTAGTTTGACGGCTTTTTCCCGCTTCCATTCCCAACAAACCAATAAGTTTATGAGCAAGTAAATCAGGTAAACCAGACTTTGAAAGTGCTAGAGCGAATGCTCCTAGCACTGCATAGGCAAGTGCGACTTCAGCACCATCACCAAGACCAGCGTTAAAGGCATCAACGGTTTGAGAAAGGCTTAAACCTGCTACGAGGCCGCCTACAATGGCAGAAACCACTAAAGTCAGTACGACAGAAACGCGTGCCAGTGATAATAAAAACATCACTGCAATCGCAATAACGACAGCATTCATGAATAAATTCAGAGCAAAACAAAAGGCGATATTCTATCAGATTCAGATCTATGAAGCCGAAAATATCGCCGAATTAACTGTTTTATGCAGTCACTCAATCATTAAGCTTGAGCCTTAATAAACTGACGAATATGATCTGCAATTTTCGCAGGCTCACTCAGAATTGCCCAGTGATTTGCCTCAAGCTCTACATATTCAAATTTTTCTACCCACTTTGGCATAGCCTCAGTGATATATTCAGGGCTCACAAAAGTATCATATTTTAAAATAACCGCTTTAACTGGACATTGCGCATAACGTTGACGTGGGCCAGTTAAACGAGGAATAAAATTGGCACGATATAAATTAATGCCATATTTACCATCAGCATTAATATTATTATTTAAAGGTAAATTACTTTTTCTCTCCAACTGAGTCAGAACTTTCCCCCATTTTTCAGGGCTAAAAAGAGACCACACTGTTGGTGCTAGTAATGGAAGATGGAATGCACCGATATACCAAGATTTGGTTAATATTTTTAAGATTTGACCTGGTGAAGATTTAAATTTATCACGCAAAAATAAAGCTGCATGATCAAGACATGGCCCAGAAATTGTTGTATATGACAATAAATGCCCTTTAAATTTAGGCTCTGTTGCCGACTCCCAAGATTGGATCGAACCCCAATCGTGTGCAGCCATATGAAATTGACGATTTGGTAATAATTCATCAACGACTTCTTGTAAGTCTAGAGATAAACGCTCTAAACGGTAATCACGAATACGTTTTGGTATAGAAGACAAACCCGCTCCACGTACATCATAGGTGACAATGTAGAAGTCATTGATTAAATGTTCAATGATTGATTCCCATACTTCTTGATTGTCAGGATAACCATGTACTAAAACCAACGGTGTATTTTTTTCGTCGCCCCATGTCTTGGCACAAAGCGTTTGTTGGTCACTTGTTGTTACTGTATGAACTTTTGGCTGCATAATCATTTCCTATCTTGTTTTTCAATCGATCATGTCGTTAGTCGGATAGAGCATTGCCATCAATATAAAAAAGATGATACTTATCTAGTATGAATACTGTTTCAATAAAAAAAATTGACTATTATGGCTATTTTAAGAAGACTTCAGAACAATCCTACGATTTCCAAATTTCTATTTAATCACTACCCTCCTTATCGAGGAGCAGGGATTTATATTGAAATCATGAATTTAGAACTTTGTCATGTACGAGTAAAAATGCCTCTGACTTGGAAAAACCAAAATTTGGTTGGAACGCATTTCGGGGGCAGTATTTATTCAATGGTTGATCCATTTTATATGATGATTCTGCTGCATCATCTCGGATCAAAATATATTGTTTGGGATAAAGCTGCTGAAATTAATTTTCTTTCCCCTGGTCGAAGCACTGTGCATGCAGATATTCGAGTCGACTTGGCTGAAATTGAGCAAATTCGTGAACTTGCCGACAACTTCGAACCTGTTTTAAGAACCTATCATTTAAACATTTTTGATGAAACTGGAGTAAGAATTGCTGAAGTTCAAAAAACGCTTTATATCAGACGAAAAAAAGCAAAACCCTTTCAACAATAAAAATAAGCGCTGAAAAAGCGCTTATTTTATTAATTTGCTAAATTTTTATTTTTTCTCTTCAATCGCTGCACCAGCACCACCACCAATCGCACCGCCAATTGCAGCACCAGAGTCACCACCCAATATTGCTTTACCTACCACAGAACCGATACCCGCTCCGATCGCACTCTTAGTCGTGGTTTGCTTACTACCACCTTGGCTATTTGAACCAACACCAGCACCTACTGCTGCACCTAAGCCTGCACCAACACCACCGCCTACATGGTTACCTAACCCGCCACCTAGTGCTCCACCTGCTGCTGCTGCACCAATACGCTGGTCAGACGGACTCATATTTTGGCAACCCGTAAGCATAAGCGTAGAAAGCATCACAGCAGAAACTAATCCAATTGTTTTTTTCATGACCATACTCACTATTATCTGTTCTAATAAAAAGCATAATCCTCTTTTATGAGGAATTTGATCAGATTGTGTTATTCGTCTGTCCTAATCGATTGATATTTTGTAAAGCTCTTCCTTTTATACCTATTCATTGAAATTTTAATTATAAAAAAAGCCATAAAAAAGAAGTCTCTAATAAGATAAAGACTTCTAAGGTTTAAACATTATTAAGGGTACTTTTAGTACTTCCCTTTCTTCTCTTCATAGGCTGCACCTGCACTACCACCTAGTGCTCCGCCTGCTGCAGCACCAGTATCGCCACCAATTATTACGCCACCTAACACAGCACCCACACCGGCACCAATTGCACTATTACGTACTGTTTTACTATTGGACCCTTTTGCATTAGCTGCAACACCTGCACCAAGTGCCGCTCCTAAACCTGCACCAATATTACCGCCCACATGTTTTCCTACAGCCCCGCCTGCACCACCACCAATCGCAGCTGAACCAATACGTTTACTTTCTGGGCTTGCATTTTGACAACCAACAAGCAAAGTTGTTGACATCAGGCCAACACTAACAATCATCATCATTTTTTTCATTAGATTTACTCCAGTCTTCATAAGCATGTAGCCTAATATGTTTTTGTGGAGGGTTTATCCCGCTTAAGTAATGAAATAATGGCTCTTCAATATGTTTTTGTAATTACCACTTTTAATTGTTATAAATAAAAAAGGCACCCTTAGGTGCCTTTTTTAGTGCCAGTCTAAACTTAGAATTGTTCTGAGTTTAATGCTTGGCTGAATGCTTGGTCTACTTCGCTGAAGTCATTGTGAAGCTCATGTTCAGCAGCTTCTGCTTCTTGACGACGACGTTCTAGGTGGTATGCAAGACCAGTACCAGCTGGAATCAAGCGACCTACTACAACATTTTCTTTCAAGCCACGTAAATCATCTTCTTTACCTGTTACAGCTGCTTCAGTTAACACACGAGTTGTTTCCTGGAACGATGCAGCAGAGATGAACGAGTCAGTAGAAAGCGATGCTTTAGTGATACCCATCAATAGACGTTCGAACTTCGCAGGGAACTTGTTCTGAGCCAAGA
Source organism: Acinetobacter sp. AOR14_HL (assembly GCF_027855175.1). Classification (NCBI taxonomy): domain Bacteria; kingdom Pseudomonadati; phylum Pseudomonadota; class Gammaproteobacteria; order Moraxellales; family Moraxellaceae; genus Acinetobacter; species Acinetobacter sp. AOR14_HL. The sequence continues at coordinate 281,498 of NZ_JAKTII010000008.1, forward strand.
CAGCTTGGTTCTCTTGAACAACGCGGATGTAATCCACTTGCTCACCTTTGATGAAGCTTGTATCGCCACCATCAGTGATATCAACTTTACGCAACATTTGACGTACGATAACTTCAATATGTTTGTCGTTGATTTTTACACCTTGGAGACGGTATACGTCTTGAACTTCGTTCACGATGTAGTTAGTTAAAGCAACTTCACCTTTCAAACGTAAGATGTCATGCGGGTTTTGTGGACCATCAGAAACAGTTTCACCACGGTTCACATGCTCGCCTTCGAACACGTTGATTTGACGCCATTTTGGAATCAACTCTTCGTAGATCTCAGAACCATCATCAGGGCTAATTACCAAACGGTTTTTACCCTTAGTCTCTTTACCGAAGCTTACAACACCTGAAACTTCAGCAAGAATTGCATGTTCTTTCGGCTTACGTGCTTCGAACAAGTCAGCTACACGCGGAAGACCACCGGTAATATCACGAGTACGTGATGTTTCTTGTGGTACACGACCAATAACGTCACCCACACCAATCGTTTCGCCATCGCGAACAGTTACGATTGTGTTTTGTGGCAAGAAGTAGAACTGTTCGCCGCCATCTGTTGTATCCAACACGATTGCAGGACGTAAATCTTTACCAGAAGCAGGACGAGCTGTTACAGGTAAGATTTCAACAGTAGTCATACCAGTTGCATCATCAGTTTTTGATGTTGCAGTTACACCATCAGCGATTTGGCTGAAACGTGCTTTACCAGCAACTTCTGTAACAAGTGGATGCGTATGCGGATCCCAAGTCGCCACAATACCGCCAGCTTCTACAGATTCACCATCTTTCAACAAGATGCTTGCACCGTAAGGAAGTTTATAGCGCTCGCGTTCACGACCTAAATCATCGGCAATACCAATTTCACCTGAACGAGAAACTGAAACCAAGTGACCTTTTGCATGTTGTACAGTTTTCACGTTATGGAAACGTACAGTACCTTTGTTACGTACTTGAACACTGTTTGCAGCAGAAGTTCGGCTCGCAGCACCACCAACGTGGAACGTACGCATCGTTAACTGTGTACCTGGTTCACCAATAGACTGTGCTGCCATTACACCTACTGATTCACCTGGATTCACCAAGTGACCACGTGCAAGGTCACGGCCATAACATCTAGCACATACACCAAAAGCAGATTCACAAGCAATTACTGAACGTACTTTGACTTCATCCACACCCGCTTCTTCAAGATGAGCTGCGATTTTTTCGTCAATTAACGTACCACGAGGTAATACAACTTCATCATCAGACGCACGACGTACATCTTCAGCAGTTACACGACCTAATACACGGTCACGTAATGGCTCGATAACATCGCCACCTTGAATGAATGGAGTCATTACTAGACCACCCGCTGTACCACAGTCAGGCTCAGTAATTACCAAATCTTGTGCTACGTCTACAAGACGACGTGTCAAGTAACCAGAGTTCGCAGTTTTTAATGCTGTATCGGCCAAACCTTTACGGGCACCGTGTGTTGAAATGAAGTACTGAAGTACTGTCAAACCTTCACGGAAGTTCGCTTTAATCGGCGTTTCGATAATCGAACCGTCTGGTTTTGCCATCAAACCACGCATACCAGCAAGCTGACGAATCTGTGCCGCACTACCACGGGCACCAGAGTCAGACATCATATAGATGCTGTTGAATGATTTTTGCTTCTCGTCTTCACCTTGTTTGTTTTTCACAACGGTATAAGACAAGTTATCCATCATTGCTTTAGCAACTTGGTCGTTTGTACGCGCCCAGATATCGACAACTTTGTTATAACGCTCACCAGCAGTTACGAAACCTTGTTCGAACTGTTGTTCGATTTCACGAACTTCTGTTTCTGCTTTATCAATAATTGTGTGCTTAGTAGGTGGAATTAACATGTCTTCCATACCTACAGATACACCTGAACGAGTCGCTTGACGGAAGCCCAAGTACATTAATTGGTCAGCAAAGATAACTGTATCTTTCAAACCAAGTTTACGGTAACAAGAGTTGATTAACTTTGAGATATTCTTTTTAGTCATCTCAAGGTTGATCATGTCAAAGCTTAAGCCTTGTGGAACAACTTCCCAAAGCAAACAGCGACCTGGTGTTGTCTCAACAATAATAGTGCCGTGTTCACGTTCACCATCTTCATTGATAACAGTTTGATGCACACGTACTTTAACACGAGCATGAATCGCAACCTGACCAGTTGCAAGTGCACGGTTTACTTCGTGAGTATCAGCAAACACCATGCCTTCGCCTTTAGCATTTACTGCATCACGTGTGATGTAGTAAAGACCCAAGACAACGTCCTGAGAAGGAACGATGATCGGCTCACCATTTGCTGGTGACAAGATGTTGTTTGTTGACATCATCAATGCACGAGCTTCTAACTGTGCTTCAAGTGTCAATGGAACGTGTACCGCCATTTGGTCACCATCGAAGTCGGCGTTAAACGCAGCACAAACGAGTGGGTGAAGACGGATTGCCTTACCTTCAATAAGAATAGGTTCAAATGCTTGAAGACCTAAACGGTGAAGTGTTGGCGCACGGTTCAACATTACTGGATGTTGACGAATTACAGAAGCAAGAACGTCCCAAACTTCTGGAGTCTCACGCTCAACCATTTTCTTCGCAGCTTTAATGGTTGTTGCCTGACCTGAAGCTTGTAGTTTCGCGAAAATGAATGGCTTGAATAATTCAAGTGCCATTTTCTTCGGAAGACCACATTGGTGAAGGCGTAAAGTAGGACCTACAGTAATTACCGAACGACCAGAATAGTCAACACGCTTACCAAGTAAGTTCTGACGGAAACGACCTTGTTTACCTTTGATCATATCTGCCAAAGATTTTAATGGACGTTTGTTAGAACCCGTAATTGCACGACCACGACGACCGTTATCAAGCAATGCATCTACAGACTCTTGTAACATACGTTTTTCGTTACGTACGATAATGTCTGGTGCCGCAAGATCAAGAAGACGCTTCAAACGGTTGTTACGGTTAATGACACGACGATATAAATCGTTCAAGTCAGAAGTCGCAAAACGACCACCTTCAAGTGGAACTAATGGACGTAAATCAGGTGGAAGTACCGGAAGTACATTCATCACCATCCATTCTGGCTTATTGTTTGAATCGTTGAATGCTTCCATCAATTTCAAGCGTTTAGACGCTTTTTTCAACTTCGTTTCAGAAGTTGTTTGAGGAATTTCTTCACGTAAACGTGCGATTTCAGCTTCAAGATCGATATCTTTTAATAAGTCCTGAATCGCTTCTGCACCCATTTTCGCAGTGAATTCATCACCGTGTTCTTCAAGTGCATTGAAGTATTCTTCGTCTGTTAAAAGTTGGTACTTTTCAAACGGAGTCATACCTGGGTCAGTTACAACGTATGATTCGAAATACAATACACGTTCGATATCACGAAGCGTCATATCAAGTAATAAACCGATACGAGATGGTAACGATTTTAAGAACCAGATATGTGCAACTGGAGAAGCGAGTTCAATGTGACCCATACGTTCACGACGAACTTTCGCTGTAGTTACTTCAACGCCACATTTTTCACAAATGACGCCTTTGTATTTCATACGCTTGTATTTACCACACAAGCATTCGTAATCTTTTACTGGACCAAAAATTTTGGCACAGAACAAACCGTCACGTTCTGGTTTGAAAGTACGGTAGTTAATTGTCTCAGGTTTTTTAACTTCACCATGAGACCATGACTTAATCATTTCTGGTGACGCAAGACCAATACGGATACGGTCAAACTCAATTGGTGCATGACCATCTGAGTCCGTTTTCTTACGCATGATATCGAGCAAGTCTTTCAATTTTTTTCTCCGTGTGTCGGGAAGCAACGCTTACCCGACTGGGTCACAAATATTGTTTTTTCCTAAAAAATCGTGAGTCTTACGACTTAGTCACCATTTTTCAGTTCAATGTTGATACCTAAAGAACGGATCTCTTTGGTCAATACGTTGAACGATTCAGGCATACCCGGATCCATATAATGGTTGCCATCTACAATATTCTTATAGATGCGTGTACGACCTTCAACGTCATCCGACTTAACAGTTAACATCTCTTGAAGTGTATATGCTGCGCCGTAAGCTTCGAGTGCCCAGACCTCCATCTCACCGAAACGCTGACCACCGAACTGTGCTTTACCACCAAGCGGTTGCTGTGTAACAAGTGAGTAAGAACCAGTTGAACGCGCATGCATTTTGTCATCAACCAAGTGGTTCAATTTGAGCATGTACATGTAACCTACAGTTACAGGACGATCAAATTGTTCACCCGTACGACCATCAAACAATACTGTTTGACCAGTACGAGAAATATCAGCTAATTCAAGTAAGTCTTTAATTTGGCTTTCTTCAGCACCATCAAATACAGGAGTAGCTAAAGGCACACCTGCACGTAAGTTGCCTGAAAGTGCTAAGACTTCAGCATCAGTTAAGCTATCAAGATCTTCTTGCTCGCCGCCGACTTTGTTATAAATCTTGTCTAAGAATTCGCGAAGTTCTAAAACTGTACGCTGTTCTTTCAACATTTTTTCGATTTTATCACCAAGCCCTTTAGCTGCCATACCCAAGTGAGTCTCAAGAATCTGACCCACGTTCATACGAGATGGTACACCCAATGGGTTCAATACGATATCTACTGGCACACCGTTAGCATCGTGTGGCATGTCTTCAACAGGTAAAATGTTAGATACAACACCTTTGTTACCGTGACGACCAGCCATTTTATCACCAGGCTGAATACGACGTTTAACCGCTAGGTAAACCTTAACAACTTTCAGAACGCCAGTTGTTAACTCATCACCAGTTGAAAGCTTACGTTTCTTCTCTGCAAACTTCTCATCAATTTCTGCGCTCTTCTCTTTCAAGAACACTTGAATTTGAGATAAACGTTCAGCGATTGCTTCGTCTGTAGGTTGGATTTCAAGTAAGTCAACAAGTTCTAAACCAGACAACATATCTTCAACGAGCTTGTCGCCACGTTTAGTCGAACCACCACCGTTAGACTCTTGGCCGTTAAGCAAACGAATTACACGCTCACGAGCTGCTTCTTCAAAGATCTTGTATTCTTCTTTCAAGTCTTTACGGTAAGCATCAAGCTGTGCTTTTTCAATTGCCATCGCACGGTCATCTTTTTCTAAGCCATCACGAGTGAAGACTTGAACATCGATAACTGTACCTTTAGTACCAGATGGAACACGTAAAGATGAGTCTTTAACGTCAGCTGCTTTCTCACCAAAGATTGCACGAAGCAATTTTTCTTCAGGAGTTAACTGAGTTTCACCTTTAGGCGTTACTTTACCAACAAGGATGTCACCAGCAGTAACTTCCGCACCGATATAAACGATACCTGACTCATCAAGTTTAGAAAGTGCAGCTTCACCTACGTTAGGAATATCGGCAGTAATTTCTTCTGCACCTAACTTGGTATCACGCGCTACACATGATAATTCTTGAATATGAATAGAAGTTAAACGGTCTTCTTGAAGTACACGCTCAGATAATAAGATCGAGTCTTCGTAGTTGTAACCATTCCACGTCATGAACGCTACACGCATGTTTTGACCAAGCGCAAGCTCACCCATATCTGTTGACGGACCGTCTGCCAGAATGTCACCGCGAGCAACTTTGTCGCCTAAATTCACGATAATATTTTGGTTGATACAAGTGTTTTGGTTAGAACGTGTATATTTAATGAGGTTGTAAATATCTACACCAGCCTCACCTGCAATCATTTCATCTTCGTTTACACGAATAACGATACGAGAAGCATCTACATATTCAATCGCACCACCACGGTTTGCGATCACACATACGCCTGAGTCACGTGCAACGTTCGCTTCCATACCTGTACCTACAAGCGGTTTATCCGCACGTAGAGTAGGAACCGCCTGACGTTGCATGTTTGAACCCATCAATGCACGGTTCGCATCATCGTGTTCAAGGAATGGAATAAGTGATGCAGCCACAGATACAACCTGCTGTGCAGATACATCCATATGCGTCACTTTTTCAGGTGGCATACGTACAAAGTCACCTTGGTGACGAACAGAAACAAAATCTTCTGTTAAGTTACCATCTTTATCTATCGCAGAATCGGCCTGTGCAATAACAGTACCTACTTCTTCAATAGCAGAAAGATATTCAACAGCATCCGTTACTCGGCCATCTACCACTTTACGGTAAGGTGTTTCCAAGAAACCAAAATCATTTGCTTTTGCATAAACAGAAAGCGAGTTGATCAAACCAATGTTTGGACCTTCCGGCGTTTCAATTGGACATACACGACCATAGTGAGTTTGATGTACGTCACGTACTTCAAAGCCCGCACGTTCACGCGTTAAACCACCAGGTCCAAGCGCTGAAACACGACGTTTATGTGTAATCTCAGATAATGGGTTGTTTTGATCCATAAACTGAGACAATTGGCTTGAACCAAAGAATTCTTTGATTGCAGCTGCAACTGGTTTTGCGTTAATGAGATCTTGCGGAGATAAATTATCTGTTTCTGCTTGGCTTAAACGCTCTTTAACAGCACGTTCAACACGAACCAAACCAACACGGAATTGGTTTTCAGTCATTTCACCAACAGAACGTACACGACGGTTACCTAAGTGATCGATGTCATCGACTTCACCTTTACCGTTACGGATCTCAACTAATGTACGTAATACATCGATGATATCTTCGTGCGATAAAATACCTTCTACTTCACGTGACTTCTGGTCAGTACCAACTTCGTATGGGCGACCCAAACGACGGTTGAATTTCATACGACCTACTGGAGATAAGTCATAACGTTCAGAAGAGAAGAATAAGTTATTAAATAAGTTTTCAGCAGCTTCTTTTGTTGGTGGCTCGCCTGGACGCATTACTTTATAGATTTCAACTAATGCTTCTTCACGACCAGAAGTTGTGTCAGCACGTAATGAGTCAGCAACAAATGAACCACGGTCAATATCGTTCGTAAACAAGATATTGAACTGTTTAACACCGCCTTCTGCCAGTTTCACCATAACTTCATGGCTTAACAATGTGTTTGCAGGAATCACATCACCATTACGTAAAGTAATATCTTCGGCAGTGATACGCTCATACAAGTACTCATCAGGAACTGATAGCTTAGCTAAACCAGAAGCTTCCATTTGACGTACGTGACGTGCATTAATACGTTTACCTTGCTCAACAATGATTTTGCCATCATTGTCTGCAATATCAAATTGCGCCATTTCGCCACGCAGGCGATCTGGAACGAGGTCAATTTGATAGCTACCCATATCAAGATATACAGGTACTTTTTCATAGAACAAATTCAAAATTTGTTCATTGTTATAACCCAATGCACGCAACACAACAGTTGCTAATAATTTACGACGACGGTCAATACGTACATAAACTAAATCTTTTGCATCAAATTCGAAATCTAACCATGAACCACGGTAAGGAATAATACGTGCAGAATAAAGTACTTTACCACTTGAATGTGTTTTGCCTTTATCGTGATCAAAGAACACACCAGGTGAACGGTGTAATTGAGATACGATTACACGCTCAGTACCATTGATCACAAAGGTACCATTGTCTGTCATAAGTGGCATTTCACCCATGTAGACTTCTTGTTCACGTACGTCTTTAATAGATTTAGTTTCGCGATCTTTAATAATCAAACGAATTTTTACGCGCATTGGTGCCGCATAAGTCGAACCACGTAAAATACATTCACGCACATCAAACTCAGGCTTACCAAGGCTATACTCAACAAATTCTAAAGCAGCATTGCCAGAATAACTTTCTATAGGGAAAACTGAACGAAATGCGGCTTGGAGACCGATATCTTCGCGGTTTTTTGGAGATTTGCCACCTTGCAAGAACGTTCTATACGAATCGACCTGGATCGAAAGTAAGTACGGTGCTTCCATTACTTGGGGCAATTTACCAAAATTCTTACGGATCCGTTTCTTTTCGGTATATGAGTATGCCATCTGGAGTCCTCGGAAAGTAAACCAAGCCCGCCTGCAGAACGGGCTCAGAAGGAATTACACAGGCCGATATGGCCACCACTGTTTACAAATGCTGCAATTTTTAGTGGTATTAAAACGCTTAACAATATTTTTTAAAAAGAAAAATATTGGTAAACATTTGAAATTACTCTGATTATTCTAAAACACGACAATTATTGTACAGAACAAACAAAAATCGAGCCGATTATTGTAACGCAAAAAGGCTGATGACCCAAGAGCCATCAGCCATTTTATGGAGCCGATTTAAAAACCGACTCCTTTTACAATTACTTAAGTGTAACTGTAGCACCAGCTTCTTCAAGTTTCTTCTTAAGTTCTTCGCCTTCTTCTTTAGAAACGCCTTCTTTAAGAACTTGAGGAGCACCTTCAACTAGGTCTTTAGCTTCTTTAAGACCAAGGCCAGTTGCTTCACGAACTGCTTTAATTACAGCTACTTTGTTAGCACCAAAAGAAGTCAACTCAACGTTGAATTCAGATTGTTCTTCAGCAGCAGCAGCAGCAGGAGCAGCAGCTACAGCTACAGCAGCAGCAGATACATTGAATTTTTCTTCAAAAGCAGAAATAAGTTCAACAAGTTCAAGAACAGTTTTTTCAGCAACTGCGTTTAGGATTTCTTCGTTTGTTAAAGCCATGAGATTAACTCCAAATGGGTATTGAATGGTGTGGAAGTAGATTTAAGCTTAAGCAGCTTCTGACTCGTTTTTCTCTTGAAGCGCTGTAAGTAAGCGACCCAATTTCGAAATAGGAGCTTGAAGAACAGATGCGAGCATAGTAAGCGCTTTTTCTTGGTTTGGAAGGTTTGCGATAACGCTAACTTCAGCACCTTGATAAAGTTTGCCGTCAAATGCAGCAGCTTTTAATTCAAATGCTTTGTTAGTTTTAGCAAATTCTTCAAACAAGCGTGCAGCTGCGCCCATATCGTCTTCAGAAGTTGAGAATGCTAAGATTGTTGGGCCAACAAGGTTGTCATTCAAGATTGCAAATTGCGTATCTTGAAGAGCACGTTTAGCCAAAGTATTACGTACAACACGTGTAGCAACACCTAGTTTACGAGCTTCAACACGAAGAGCAGTTAATTGCTCAACAGTTAAACCTTGATAGTCAGCAACAACGGCAGCGAACGCTGTAGAAGCAGTTTGAGCCACTTCAGCAACGATCTGTTTTTTGCTTTCAATAAGAAGAGCCATTGTAAAACCTCCTAACGGTGATTTATGTACTCAAAAAAGTACACTCCCAATTCGCAAGTCAACAAAGATTTGACTTACACGCGGAGGAGGAATAAATCACACCACCGCGTCTACGCAGGCTGGGCTATTAAGAAGATATTCAAAAGAAGTCTCTTCGCCTGTGGTCTTTGACGCTGATAAATTTACATTTATCAATTCAAAGTCCGCCTGATGAGTGAGGAAACAAAGCATTACTTTGAATGGGTATAAAAAATCTATGATTTTTTATACCCTGCCCTCAATCAGGACTTTAAAATTCTTGACTAAGTTTTAAACTTAGTTAGAAACGTTGCTTACATCAACAGTAAGACCAGGACCCATAGTTGAGCTCAAAGTGATCTTTTTGATGTACACACCTTTAGAAGTTGCAGGTTTTAACTTTTTCAAGTCAGCAACTAAGGTTTCAACGTTTTGACGGATAGCAGCAGCATCAAAGCCTAACTGACCGATCGCAGCATGGATAATACCCGCTTTGTCTACACGGTAACGAGCCTGACCAGATTTAGCGTTTTTAACAGCATTCGCTACATCAGGAGTTACAGTACCAACTTTAGGGTTTGGCATTAAACCACGTGGACCAAGGATTGTACCGAGCTTACCAACAACACGCATAGCGTCAGGAGCAGCGATTACAACATCAAAGTTAAGGTTTCCACCTTGGATGCTTTCAGCAAGGTCATCAAAACCTACGATGTCTGCACCAGCTTCTTTAGCAGCTTCTGCTTGCGCGCCTTGAGCAAATACTGCTACACGTACAGTTTTACCAGTACCAGCAGGTAATGTAGTCGCACCACGAACAACCTGATCAGATTTACGCGGGTCTACACCAAGGTTTACAGCTACATCTAAAGATTCTTTGAACTTCGCAGCAGGTAAGCTGTTAAGAACTTGAACCGCTTCTTCCAAAGTGTAAACTTTGTTTGCTTCAACAGCAGCAGCAATGGCTTTTTGACGTTTAGTTAACTTTGCCATGTCTTATAGCTCCACTTCCAAGCCCATAGAACGTGCAGAACCAGCGATGGTACGTACACGTGCGTCTAAATCAGCACCAGTTAAATCTGGTTCTTTAGTAGTCGCAATTTCTTCTAACTGAGCACGAGTCAACTTACCAACTTTAGTTTTGTTTGGTACAGGTGAACCTTTTTGGATACCAGCAGCTTTCTTAAGAAGAATAGAAGCTGGTGGAGTTTTCATGATGAATGTGAACGACTTGTCGTTGTACACAGTGATCACTACAGGAATTGGAAGACCTGGTTCAACTTTTTGTGTAGCAGCATTGAATTCTTTACAGAATGCCATGATGTTTACACCACGTTGACCTAATGCAGGACCAATTGGTGGAGATGGATTTGCTTTACCAGCTGGAACTTGCAGCTTGATATAGCCGTCAATCTTCTTAGCCATTTTAAAATACCTCTGGGTACAAACGCCGCTAGGCTCCCCAATGTTTACGCTACACTTTTATTACAACAACAATGCCCGATAAAATCGGGCGTTTTTCAACCAATTAAGATTAAATCGTTTTTTCGACTTGGCGAAATTCGAGTTCAACCTGAGTTGGTCGATTAAATACGTTAATCGTCAACGTTAAACGCGACTTCTCGTATTGAACTTCTTCCACCACACCTTTAAAGTCTGTGAATGGACCGTCAATAACAAGTAATTCTTCACCTGGTTCAAACATCGTCTTAGGACGTGGTGCTTCACCAGTATTACGTACACGCGCAAGAATCGCATCCGCTTCACGCTGAGTGATTGGTGCTGGTTTTTCAGGTGTACCACCGATAAAACCTAGAACCTTTGGACATTCTTTAACGATATGCCAAGTATCATCATTCATTTCCATTTCAACTAACACATAGCCAGGAAAGAATTTGCGCTCAGATTTACGTTTCTTACCATCCTTCATTTCTACCACTTCTTCGGTAGGAACAAGGACATCACCAAAGCTATCAGCAACAGCGCTACGCTGGATTCGTTCTGTAAGTGAACGTAACACTTGTTTTTCATAGCCAGAGTAGGCATGAATAATGTACCAACGTTTCATAGCTCTTTTACCCGATAATCAACTTAATTAACCAACCCAAACCATAGTCAAAACACCATAAAACCAATGATGCAACAACTACAACCAATAGAACCTGCCACGATGTAGTGACTGTTTCTTGTTTTGTTGGCCAAGTTACTCGACGCAATTCGACTCGTGCATCTTTTAGCAAACGAACGAAGCCTTTACCTTGATGGGTGGCGTATAATAAACCTAAAGCCACAACGATACAAGCAAAAATTGCCCCAACGCGCACCCAAATATTGTTTGCAGGTGCCCAATGCGCTGGTAAATACTGATTCGCCATAACAGCTAAAACCAATAATGCAATCGCAATCACCCATAGAACAATATCTAGAGGCGAACCAGAACGAACAACTTCAGCAGAATTATTTCTTTGAGGAATTGGCGCGTCGCTCAATGCGTCACGCGATTTATCATTCGACATTTTTGTACTCGTCGTAGAACTCGCGACTTATTATATGAACAACTAAGCCAGCATCAAGCTTTTTATTTGAAAATATGGCAGGTCAGGAGGGACTCGAACCCCCAACATTCGGTTTTGGAGACCGACGCTCTACCAATTGAACTACTGACCTATAATGCAAGTTGAGAGCCAAAGCCCTCAACCTGAGACGTAATCCGTCACTATATTATGCTTATGCAGTTACTTTCGCAACAACACCAGCACCTACAGTACGACCACCTTCACGGATCGCAAAACGTAGACCTGGGTCCATTGCGATTGGGTGGATTAATTCTACTGACATTTCAACGTTGTCGCCTGGCATAACCATTTCAACGCCGTCTTGTAATTGGATTGCGCCAGTTACGTCAGTTGTACGGAAGTAGAACTGTGGACGGTAACCGTTAAGGAATGGAGTATGACGACCACCTTCTTCTTTAGAAAGTACGTATACTTCTGCATCGAATTTAGTGTGCGGCTTGATTGTACCTGGTTTAGCAAGTACTTGACCACGTTGTACGTCTTCACGCTTAGTACCACGTAGAAGAACACCACAGTTCTCGCCTGCACGACCTTCGTCAAGCAATTTACGGAACATTTCTACGCCAGTAACTGTAGTTGTTTGAGTATCACGGATACCAACGATTTCAACTGATTCGCCTACTTTCACGATACCAGCTTCTACACGACCAGTTACTACTGTACCACGGCCAGAGATAGAGAATACGTCTTCGATTGGCATTAAGAATGCTTTGTCGATAGCACGTTCTGGTTCTGGAATGTAAGAGTCAAGCGCTTCAACAAGAGCAAGAACTGAAGACTCACCATATTGACCAGCATCGCCTTCCAACGCTTTAAGCGCAGAACCACGGATAACTGGAGTGTCATCACCTGGGAAGTCATAAGTAGAAAGAAGTTCACGAACTTCCATTTCTACTAATTCAAGTAATTCTTCATCATCAACAAGGTCACACTTGTTTAAGAATACGATGATGTAAGGTACACCAACCTGACGAGAAAGAAGGATGTGTTCACGAGTTTGTGGCATTGGACCATCAGTCGCAGCACATACAAGGATCGCGCCGTCCATCTGAGCAGCACCAGTAATCATGTTTTTAACATAATCGGCGTGGCCCGGGCAGTCTACGTGAGCATAGTGACGGATTGGAGAATCGTATTCTACGTGTGAAGTATTAATTGTAATACCACGTGCTTTTTCTTCAGGTGCTGAGTCGATTTGTGAGTAATCTTTCGCTTCACCGCCGTAAGTTTTTGCACAAATAGTTGCAATCGCAGCAGTTAAAGTTGTTTTACCATGGTCAACGTGACCGATTGTGCCCACGTTTACGTGTGGCTTATTACGTTCAAACTT
>NZ_JAKTII010000009.1:0-90954 GCF_027855175.1 Acinetobacter sp. AOR14_HL
TTATGCAGTTACTTTCGCAACAACACCAGCACCTACAGTACGACCACCTTCACGGATCGCAAAACGTAGACCTGGGTCCATTGCGATTGGGTGGATTAATTCTACTGACATTTCAACGTTGTCGCCTGGCATAACCATTTCAACGCCGTCTTGTAATTGGATTGCGCCAGTTACGTCAGTTGTACGGAAGTAGAACTGTGGACGGTAACCGTTAAGGAATGGAGTATGACGACCACCTTCTTCTTTAGAAAGTACGTATACTTCTGCATCGAATTTAGTGTGCGGCTTGATTGTACCTGGTTTAGCAAGTACTTGACCACGTTGTACGTCTTCACGCTTAGTACCACGTAGAAGAACACCACAGTTCTCGCCTGCACGACCTTCGTCAAGCAATTTACGGAACATTTCTACGCCAGTAACTGTAGTTGTTTGAGTATCACGGATACCAACGATTTCAACTGATTCGCCTACTTTCACGATACCAGCTTCTACACGACCAGTTACTACTGTACCACGGCCAGAGATAGAGAATACGTCTTCGATTGGCATTAAGAATGCTTTGTCGATAGCACGTTCTGGTTCTGGAATGTAAGAGTCAAGCGCTTCAACAAGAGCAAGAACTGAAGACTCACCATATTGACCAGCATCGCCTTCCAACGCTTTAAGCGCAGAACCACGGATAACTGGAGTGTCATCACCTGGGAAGTCATAAGTAGAAAGAAGTTCACGAACTTCCATTTCTACTAATTCAAGTAATTCTTCATCATCAACAAGGTCACACTTGTTTAAGAATACGATGATGTAAGGTACACCAACCTGACGAGAAAGAAGGATGTGTTCACGAGTTTGTGGCATTGGACCATCAGTCGCAGCACATACAAGGATCGCGCCGTCCATCTGAGCAGCACCAGTAATCATGTTTTTAACATAATCGGCGTGGCCCGGGCAGTCTACGTGAGCATAGTGACGGATTGGAGAATCGTATTCTACGTGTGAAGTATTAATTGTAATACCACGTGCTTTTTCTTCAGGTGCTGAGTCGATTTGTGAGTAATCTTTCGCTTCACCGCCGTAAGTTTTTGCACAAATAGTTGCAATCGCAGCAGTTAAAGTTGTTTTACCATGGTCAACGTGACCGATTGTGCCCACGTTTACGTGTGGCTTATTACGTTCAAACTTAGCCTTAGCCATGTTTATAGTCCTCGTTTACGTCGAACACAATTCTGAGTAAGACCCAGCATCGACATATCGCCTAAAAAATCAAACACCCAATACTTGAAAAGCAGACTAATAAGCCTGCTTTTTAAATCTTTGTAGAAAATCTACTAAACTGTATCTGGAGCTCTTATCGAGATTTGAACTCGAGACCTCTCCCTTACCAAGGGAGTGCTCTACCACTGAGCTATAAGAGCGATTATCCTTCGATGGAGCGGGAGACGAGGGTCGAACTCGCGACATGCAGCTTGGAAGGCTGCCGCTCTACCAACTGAGCTACTCCCGCACGATGCTGGTATACTTAGCACTTCAATCGAAGTTAATGGTGGTGAGAGAAGGATTCGAACCTTCGAAACTTTCGTAGCGGAGTTACAGTCCGCCCCCTTTGACCGCTCGGGAATCTCACCACTTCACACTTATTTCAGTGTTATTCTTCACTTAACAACTTCACACTTTTAGATGGTGCCGGCACACGGATTCGAACTGTGGACCTACTGATTACAAGTCAGTTGCTCTACCAACTGAGCTATGCCGGCGCTTCTTAGTGTTTCGTACGTTTCGTATCGGAACGGTGTGCAGTTTAGCAAAACTTCCAAACGATGCAAGTGATTTTTTTAAAAAAATCGCTAAAAACTCATAAAATCAATCCGTTTGACGATAATTCAACCGCTTTGATCACTGCGCGAGCTTTTATTTGTGTTTCATTCCATTCTGATTCAGGATTTGAGTCAGCAACTAGGCCCGCTCCAGCCTGCACATACACTTTTTTATCGCGGATAACACACGTACGGATTGCAATCGACATGTCCATTTCACCATGCCATCCTAAATATCCCACTGCCCCACCGAAAACGCCTCGCTTAACAGGCTCAACTTCATCAATGATTTCCATTGCACGAATTTTCGGTGCACCAGATAGAGTACCTGCTGGAAAGGTTGCCTTAAATACATCTAAGGCATCGATATCATCACGAACTTCACCTTGCACATTTGAAACAATGTGCATGACATGCGAATAGCGCTCAATCACCATTTGATCAGTAACTTTGACCTTACCAATTTTAGAAACTCGACCAACATCATTTCGACCAAGGTCAATCAACATTAAATGCTCTGCTATTTCTTTTTCATCAGAAAGTAAATCTTTTTCTAAAGCGATGTCTTCTTCTTTAGTTTTTCCACGCGGTCTTGTACCTGCAAGTGGGCGGACTGTCGCAATACCATTTTCTAGTCGAGAAAGAATTTCTGGTGATGAACCTACAATATGGAATGGCTTATTATCTGTAATTGTTTGACCCTGCACCAAAAACAAATAAGGTGAAGGGTTTAAATGACGTAAAGCACGGTAAACTTGCAAAGCCTCACCATCAAAGTCCGAAACCATACGCTGGCCCGGAACAACCTGCATAACATCGCCCGCTCTAATGTATTCTTTTACCTTCTCGATTGTTTCAAGGAACTTAGCCTTACCCGTAATCGATTCAAAATGAGGCGGTGTATGCGGCTTAGCTTGCAAACTCACTGGTGTAGCTAATAACTGCTCTAATTGATCTAACTTTTGCTGAGCATCTTCATAAGCATGTGCCTGCGTTGTATCAGCATGGACAATTAAAAATAAAGTATCTTTAAGGTTATCGAAAACAATGACTGTCTTTGATAGCATCAACCACAAGTCTGGTAAAGCAATTGGATCCGCGGCAGGTACATTCTTTAAGCGCGGCTCAATATAACGAACTGCATCATAGCCCAAATAACCAACTAGCCCGCCAGTAAAACTTGGTAATGCTGGCAGAAGCTCAGCTGGTGGTACTGTAAATTGCTTCTGAAATTCACGAATATATTGAAATGGATCCAGGCAATCTTCTTGTGTGATTGAACCATCAGCATGCTGTATAGACAAGACCCCTGCATTACATGAAAAAACTGTCGATTCGCCTAAACCGATCATGGAGTAGCGCGCCCAATTTTCCCCACCTTCTACAGATTCAAATAAATAAGCTTGTGTTTGATCTTTGAATCGAGCAAACACAGATAAAGGTGTTTCCGTGTCTGCTAAACGCTGGCGATAAACAGGAATCGTGTTGTAACCTGATGCCTTAAGTTGTTCAAATTGCGCTAATGTAGTCATGAATTTTTCTCTAATATGGTTTCGATTTAAAACGGTGTTTTTCTAGTTTCGATTTAGACACGCCATCGAAAAACCATACGCTTATTCATGCTGATCTCCATTTCACTCATTAGATAATTAACTCAGCCAAACTATCAACCACTTGCTGAGGTTGGCAATCATAGATATTTTCTCCATGATTATAGCCATAGCTAACCACAATACAATCAATTCCCGCGCGCCGTGCAGCCTCAATATCATTACTTGAATCGCCAATCATTAGCGCGTGCGAAGCAGATATCTTTAAACTTTGCATACAATGCAACAAAGGCAATGGATGTGGTTTTCTCTCTGGCAAGCTATCACCACCCAGTACAACTTGAAAATAAGAAGAAAGTTCCAATGCATCCAGTAATCCTTGAGCAAGTTGCACAGGCTTATTGGTAACACATGCCATATGTATATTCAAAGTTTTACAATGCTTTAAAAACTCTGTTACTCCAGGATAAATTTGAGTATTTACACAAAGCTCTGCACCGTATACATCTACAAATTTTTGTAATAAAACTTTATGTTGTTCGGTGTCTAATTTTCCAAATATATGAAGCAAAACACTTTCACAAAGTTTTGAAGCTCCTTTACCCACCCATTCTCGTATTTGTGCTTCAGTTACCAATGGCCAACTTAGCGCGTCTAAACTTAAATTCATGGATCGATATAAATCAGCTGCAGAGTCAACTAACGTTCCATCTAGGTCAAATAAAATTAAATCGCGCTTATTTAGTTGTGCAACAGACATCTTCTTATACTCAAAATTAAAAAGGCATGCGTTTAGCATGCCTTGATTGTAAAAGCACCAACGGATTATTTAAAGAACAACCATGCCAATAAAGCTAAGATTACTAAAATAATAATAGTGATCAAACCAACTGAAGCATTCTTCTGTTGCTCTTTTTCTTCAGCAACACGAGAAACAGGCTCATCAAAGGCAACAGGTGTCTGTTGTGGTTGTGCATTAACATCTACACCTTCCGGGATCGGTGCAGGTTTTGGAATAGAGATATTTTGCGGCATACCATCGCGACTGACTTCTATTTCAGCAGCACGCTCTGTAAGACTTGGCATTCCTTGATCACTTAAATCTTGCGATGGGGCCGTATTTACAGGTTCTGCTTCAATTTCAGGCAAATCCTCTATTTCCTGCACAGGCGCTAATACAGAAAATTTAAAGCTAGCAAATTGAACAATATCACCATCATGCAGCTGTTTTTCTTGCTCAATACGAATATCGTTTATGAATGTGCCATTCGATGAATTAAGGTCTTGCACCCATAGCAATTGATCTTTTAAAAGCAATGCAGCGTGGCGACGTGAAATTTCAGCAGCTTGTAACAACACATCAGCATCTTGATGGCGTCCCACCAACATATCCCGATCAATACTAATTTCTTGGCCAGTAATTTCGCCAGTAATTGCTTGTAATTTCCAAGTCATGCGTATGTCCTATTTCACTTTTTATCAATCATAACATGCTACTACGGCGCTGTGCTTGGACGCAGTGTCGTTGTTGTTACTGTATTTTTAGTACGATTAATTTCAGGCTCAGGCAACTGTAAGGTTTGCTTTCGAACCGCAGGTTCTACCGCTACGGGTGTGGTTACTGTCGAGCTTTTTCCACCCGAAGGAACCTGTTGATAATTTTTTGGCTGAGGGGTAACACTTGGCAGTGTCATCTTTTGATTATAGACATCATCGACCCGCTCAGGCAGTTTGGCAAAATTGCCATTTTGATCCATCGCCAATTGCAAGCTGTAAAGCTGATTATAGCGCTGCTGAGACAAACGACGCACATCATTCGCATCACCCACAATTGTTGGATGAATAAAGACTAGAAGATTACGCTTCGTATTACTTCTGCTGTCTGAACGGAATAACCTACCTAGGTATGGAATGCTGCTTAACCCAGGAATACCTTGACGACTGAGTTCAACATCATCAGACACCAGACCACCCAAGACTACCGTCTGTCCATGCTCGGCCAATACAGCAGTTTTAATAGCACGTTTATTAGTAATTAAATCGGCTGCCTGACCTTTACTGGTCTGAACATTCGAAACTTCTTGCTCAACTTCGAGACGAACCGTACCACCTTCACCAATATGTGGAACAACTTTTAATGTCACCCCGACATCTTTTCGTTCAACAGTTGTGTATGGATTGATACCTGTACTATTCGTAGTGACCGACCCTGTTACAAATGGAACGTTCTGACCTACAACAATATAAGCCTCTTCATTATCCATAGTCACAATGGATGGTGTCGAAAGTAAATTTGATTTGGTGTTAGCTTTGAGGGCTTGAATTAATGCACCATAAGCCTTACGGGAATTCTCAAAATTACCCACAGCAAAAGTTGCACCATTACCTTTATTGGCACCACCAGCAATAGCAGACGCTGCTCCAGCCGAACCACCAGACAAATAACCAGCAGCAATAGAAGATAAACTTGCACCCACATTACTGAAGCTAAGCAAGCCTATTCCACTAGATAGATCACCTAGCGCCCATTGAATTCCGAGTTGATCTGCATCATCTCCTGAAACTTCAATAATGGCAGCTTCAATTAAAACTTGCTGACGGCGAACATCGAGTTGCTGGATAGCAGATTCAATTTCACGCATTAATTGTGGATCAGCCTTAACCACTAACGAGTTTTGGGCATTATCCGCGATAATGCTCACACCATTTTGGCTAAAGCTAGAGATACTGTTCTGATTGTTGTTATTTGAATTACCATTTAGGTTAATAGATGGAGTAGAAATTGAGCTACCATTTGAACCAGATGTATTTGAGCTGGAATTCTGGTTATTACCCATCAAATTATTAATCGGATTCGATGAGTTAGAAGAATTATTATTACTATTTGACGAAGAAACAGCCTGCCCCGTTACAAGGCCTTGTAAAATCTCTGATAAATTTTTTGCACTTGCATATTTCAATCGGAAAACTTTTAAGCCGCCTAAACGGTCTGCCGAAGGCACATCCAGCATCTCAATCATGTGGCGAATGCGTTTACGTGTTTCAGGATCACCCTTTACCAAAATACGATTCGTTCGGTTGTCTGCAATAATACGAATACGTGCACCACTAAAATCTTTCGATGCGCCTGTTGCGCTCATTGCCTCAAGTTGAGTAATGATTTCTTCCGCTTGGCTCGATTGGAGGCTTATTGCCTCAATATCATTTTGGCCAGTACCATCAAGGTTACGAATGATATTTTCAAGTTGGTAAATATTCGCAGCTCGGTCCGAAACAATCAGCGCATTAGTGCCTGCTATCGCAGCCATATGTGCAAATTGAGGCATTAAAGGGCGAAGTGCTGGAATTAAGTCATTTGGATTGGTATTTTCAAGCCAAATCACTCGGGTGACGATTTGATCACCACGCAGCCTATTTCTAGAATCGTAAGGAATTCCCGAATTTTTCACGTTGCTATCTGGCACAAGTTTAATCGTATTGCCAGAAGGAATTGCAACCACTCCATTTACATTCAAGACCCCTAGAAAGAGGTCATAAACTTCATCTTTATTGAGTGGTTTATTCGATATTACTGTGACATTGCCACGCACTCGCGGATCTACTGCAAAGTTTTTCCCCGTGATATCTGCAACTTCATTAATAAATGCAGTTAAGTCAGCATCACGTAAATTGATCTTCCATGTCTGGGCATAGACGCTGCTGCTCACTGTCGCAATCAATGGGGCTGCTGCAAGTAATGCCCAAAGTGGACGTTGATGATTCAATAAAGCCATAACTTGCGATAATTCCTAACTCTTATGGTGACGTGTTATCACTAAAAATTTTGTTGTATGGTCATCACTTGATCACCACGTTTTATTTCTATTTTCACTTGCCCAGCTCGACGAGCCTGTTCAAGTAACTGCACATCCGTTTGTCCTTGCCCAACCGTTTGACCATTTAAAGAAACAATCCGGTCACCCGGCCTTAAACCTAACTTATTTCGAAGCGCAGTGGGTGTACGTTCTGTAACTTCAAAACCTTCACTTGAGTTACCGCTTACACCCATATCACGTAGATATTGTTCACGGTTCCCTTGCATTTGCTGAATAGCCTGTCCAAGCGCTTCTTGAGTCGTATTAACAGGTGCCGATGGTTGAGACGCTGTAGCAGTTGGTTGTGAGGCATCTGGCGTCATGGGCTGATATAAACCGTTTGGCAAACCTTTGAACTGAAGTTCACGAGTACTGCCATTACCTTGACGCAATATAACGTGATCCCAATAAACTTCTGCCAACTGATAAGATGTAGAACCTATTGTTTCCCCCACCCGATACCGGTCAGCAGTATTATCAAGCTTAATCACCGCTGAGGAAAAACGGTTCGGATAGCCCACCATCACACCCTGCAATTCTAGGTTGACATTTTCCTGAGCTGCATTGGCTGAAGGTTCATTAAAAATCGAAAAAGTACTAATGTTAGGAATTTGCGGCTGCTGTGATCCCAACTCTACCCGATCGAATTGCATCATTTGGGGAGGTGCAATGACCCACCAAAATAATGAAGCTAATTTCCAACACAGCCATAAAATTAAAAAGGCAAATACGACAACACTTAACCGATCTAATTTTTGCCATTGTAGTTGCTGTAATTTTTCAACCCATACTTTCATTATTAGTTACTCCCTTGTATTAAGGGTTGACGAGAACTAATGACAAAAGTATCTAAACCGGCTTTTCCATCATAAGACGGAATATTCAGTAATAATCTTTGTGTAAGCTGCACATCAAGCATCATATTGGCATCTAATAGAAGATTTGCCATTTTTTGACTGCGTTGATCACGTATATCAACCTGTAATTGACCATTTTGATCCGTTAACTGCCCATTTAAAGAAGGCATATTCATCCGGTCTTGACGGTCACCAATATTATAAATTAAAGCACCACCACCCCAATGCAATTGACCATCAACTGCAGCGAAACCTTGCTCTTTTTTATAATTAAAATCAATATCTTTTAACTGAATACTGTTCACAGGCCATTGCCAGTTCACAATTTGTTTTAATGTTTCAGGCGCAATTTGACCATTCATTGCTCTAACAAGTACTTTTTTACCAACACCATAGGCCATTACCCCAGATAATTGGGTATTTCCACTATGGATATCCACATCAGCCGCGAACCTTAATAAAAACAGGTCAAGAGGTCTAGTTTTCCAATGAATCGAGCCTCTCAAAGTACCGCGCCGCCAATCTGCTTGGCCCTGCCAGATATTTCCACTTACATTGTGTAGAGTTTGATTATTCTTTGAAAATTTAGAAATAAGCCACGTCGCTGGGATCTGTAAAATAATAAAAATTAAAAATGCAATGAGGGCAAATAACCACCACTTCCACTGCTTAGACTTTTTCTTCATTCAGCCTTACCAACATGCAAATTATCGTCCTTATTTTGAGAGTAGCTCCCTAGTCTGACATTATGCATACTTTTTCAACATCGCCAATTCACTTCATATAAAAAAACCAAGCAATCAGGCTTGGCTTCTGTATTAAGACTATAAGTTGAACGTATGACAAAATCATGAAAACTGGCTAATCAACTTACTAAATGTACATTTGATCTCAACAATCTATTTAAAGATGAATTTAAACACTCAAATTCTTAAATAATATTTATAGCAAAATTTTAAATATTTTCACGCATAAAAAAGCCAGGCAAATTTGCCTGGCTTTTTAGATCAGCAATACGATTAGATTAAGAAATCTTCAAGTTTTGCGCCTTTTTCAATTTCAGCAACTAACCAGCGTGGTTGTTTACCACGGCCAGTCCAAGTCTCTTCAGAATTGTTTTTGTTACGGTAACGCGGTTCAACAGATTTACGTGTTGTTTTCTTACGTTTTTGAGCACCAAACTCAAGAAGTTGTTCAACACTAAAACCTACATTTTCAGCGATCTCGATAATTTGATTATAAGCATCTTCGATTGCTTGATCTTTTTTACTTACAATTAAAGCTTCAGCTTCTTCTTGTAAACGTTTTAACTCTTCAACAGATAATTCACTGATATCCGGCTTCATTAATAAACACTCCAGTCTTACAGACAATTCAAAATAATACAGACAAAATTTAAAAACATAAAATCAAGACCAATATTATTTATAATCTATTCAATAAGCAATAGTTTGAAAGCCGTGTTCATCAGAATAATCAAAAAAATTACCTTTTAATTACATTATCAATTATAAATGACATATATTTTATTAATATTTATTTAAGATAAATGTATTAAGTCATGTCCAACAGTTTTTTCTAGCTCAATAATTTTTTGTTTTATCTCTTGAGGTATTTCACATTTTCGTTCTGTTAATTTATCTACGCATACCATAACAGCTTCACCCGTAGCTACGATTTGTTGTTGTGTTTCGCTCCATAATATATAAGCCATACGGAATGCACTATTACGGAGCTCCTCCACGCGAACACCAACTTTCAATACATCGGGATAAAAAACGGGCTTTAAGTATTTGCATTGGCTTGAAGCGACAACGGTATATAATTGCGGGGTTAATATATTTATCGCTTCCATATATAAAATACGTGAGCTTTCAATATATCGATAATATTGTACATTATTGACATGACCAAAAGCGTCCATATCTCCCCACGCTACTTTCTGTTCATATATTATCGGGTAGACAGACAGTTCTTTCATTTTTACCTCATATTTTAAATTTTAAAAAATTCGCATCATTTTCAAAGATTAGGTTTAACTGATTGATTAACACTTCATCTTCTTTAAGGGTAGACTTAATACGCAAATAGCTCATTAAAATATTATCTGGATATAATGT
The DNA here is from genome assembly GCF_027855175.1 of Acinetobacter sp. AOR14_HL. Lineage (NCBI taxonomy): Bacteria > Pseudomonadati > Pseudomonadota > Gammaproteobacteria > Moraxellales > Moraxellaceae > Acinetobacter > Acinetobacter sp. AOR14_HL. Next base: position 10,193 of record NZ_JAKTII010000009.1, read on the forward strand.
TAATAATGTTTCAGCCTCTGCTTGACGTCCGGTTGCCATATAGACATGCCATTTTGCAAAAGTTAAAACTGGCAAATTCATATATTGATTTTCAAGCTCAATAATTTTTTCTTCGACATCAGCATAGTCTGGAACCTGTTTAAGCAATTGTTGCTGAAACCACAGGTAAAACACTTCTGGATCAAACTGCTCTTTTAATAAGTGTAGTGTTAAGGCTGCATGTTGCATGCTCATATCAGGCATACGTGCTAATAGTTTGAGCCATAACAACTTACTGCTATAAGGTCGAGTTTGGATCTCAGACTCCAAATCCAGATAACGTTGTTGCAAGGCATGCAGGTCATCAATAGAAGCTTGATCAAATTGCTGAAGAAGTTGCTGCAACCATAAATCACGGTGTTCAGCATCTAATAATCCATACTTCATTGACCTTAAATATACCCATGGATGTTGCAGCGCTAATTGCCCCCATAACGCCGTTAATCTTTGCTGGTAGGCGGTTTCTATTTCCTCAAGCCAAGGCGATAACTGATGCTGATATAAAAATTCAAGATGAGTTAATGCACGATCAGATTCATTTTGGGCTAAAAAGATTTCGATTCGCTCTAACTCTGCCAATTCAAATGCCATTGGCGGTGACTGATCTAAAGCAGCTAATGCTTTTGGATAGTCTCCACTTAAAACCAGAAACTTGGCATCAATAATATTTTTTAAAAGTCCTGACTGAGTAAAAACACGTTCAATAAATACACGTTGGTCTTCGGCGGCCTCTAATAACCAGACAATACCTAATTGTTCATAGGGATGAAGGTTTTTAAACTGGAAGATGTTTTCACTTTTTCTTTGCTCACGAGAGGAATAACGTTTAATCCAAAGCCATATGAGTTGTGCAATAAAACTCACTACCACAAAAGCAAGGGTTAATCCCCAGACATTTGTTTGCAACTGCAATTGTCGCCAGTAAATGTAGACATACCCCATTCCATAGCCATAACTAAATAAAGCTAAAGCTGCAAAGAGTATTAAGCTAATTACGAAATAAACCGACAGGAGGTGTTTCATATCTCCTCCTTATGAGCCAATTAGACCAAGTGTAGACAATTTAGGAACAGGCACTACCGATAAATTTGCCACTTTAGCAATACGTTTTTTTAACCGCTGACTCGTTGCATCAGGCATTTCATCTAGCTTTTGCATCACAGATTGCAACTCATTTTGGTACTCTGTCATTTTCCCTTGATTGAGTGCCTGTTCAGCAATTAATAATCTTAATTGCACTTCTTTGAGCACTACACTTCGATTCATTAAATTAATAGACGGCGTTTCTACTTTTTCTATACGGAACCATTTTTTCCACCAAGACACAGACTCGGATTGATCCATCTCAAGTTTAGGCTGAGCTAAGGCTTGCTGAATATTTTTATCAATACTCTGTAATAAATCGTCAATCAATTGATGGCGTTGATTTTGGGCCAATGTGAATTGTTGAACCGCCTGTTTATCCTGCTCAAGCGATTGGTTCAAGCTATGTTGCAATGCAGGGGCAATTTCATAGTGTAGAAGAGATTGCTGTAACTGGTTTAATTGATCAACTGCGTAAATCAATTGTTGCTGATCAATTGCAAATTGAATTAAATCTAACTTTTGTTTTATTAAAACTGTAGGGGCAATACCCATCGGCGGGACTTCTAAATGGCCGGTCGGACTCAGTTTATTCCCTGTATTTACAGGTTGATCCTGTAATTGTCGCTGTAAAGCAACCAATTGATCATTTAGATTGGCATAGTGCTGTTCTGATTGAAGCAAACTTTGCTTAAGCTCGGGAACAGTACGAGAAATTTGCCACATATCGTAACTGAGCTTAGCCAACCAAGCCACGCCCAGTAAAATGATGATAGAAACAAGTTTTCTCATACGAATCCTTATAATGCCTGAATGTGATGAATCATCCCCGAAGGCGATAAATTTTCAAGTTGAATAATGTGAAAATGAGCCTGTTGCTGATCGCGATATTCTTTAACAATTTGAAAAAGACGTGGCCCTAAAACCAAATATACACAATCAGGTTGTACATTATTTTTTGAACAGAGCTCTAACCAATACTTCCAGCTGGCCTCACTGGTAATCAAGACCAGCCATTTGTTTAAATTATAATTTGAATTCTGTGTCAGATGTTTGAATGTGGAATATGAGGCTTCTGGACACTGCCGATGATATAACACGAAATTTAAAATCTGAATTCCTTGCTGTTGCAAGGTCTCCATCATAAATTGACGGCCACCTTCTCCTCGCCAAAAAGCGATACTACCAGCTTGCTTCATATTATGGAGAATAGGTAGATTTAACATCCCCTCAGAGGTTTCAACATCTGGAATATGTGCTTCTATTCCATATTCATTTAGACAATTGGCCGTTGACTGCCCAACGGCAATCCACTGAATATGCTTCAAGTCAGATAGTTTTAAACCGCTTTGCAGTAAATACTTCATCCCCACATCAACGGCGGTTGGGCTCACTACGACTATAGCTTGTGCTTTAACTAATTGTTGGTAAAGCTGAAGTAAATGTTCGGAAAAGGGTTTAGCAACGAGTTCTAAAAGAGGTAAAGACTCAACCTGATAACCTTCATTTTGCAAAACTTCTGTTAATTCTGCAGCCCGAGAATCAGGTCGAGTATTAATAAACAACATAGCTTAGTAGAGAGCCTTTAATAGCTCACCAGCACCTTGATCAAGTAAGTTTCGAGCAAGATTTTCACCCAATTGCTGAGCATTGCTGGCTTCATCTGTCAGTTCAGCACGTAATAATGTTTGACCATCGGCACTTCCGACACGACCTTCAATATGGATTTGTCCATTTTGTAGTGTGGCATAACCTGCAATTGGGACCTGACAACCGCCTTCAAGATAAGCATTAAAGGCACGTTCAGCACGCACACAAACATCTGTTTCTTGGTGTAATAAAGGTTGAATTAAAGATAATACTTCGTTGTCAGCTGCACGGCATTCCAAACCCAATGCACCTTGACCCACAGCAGGCAAACTAATGTCTGGTGTTAAACAATGACGAATGCGTTCTGACAATCCTAAGCGCTTCAAACCAGCACTGGCCAAAATAATCGCGTCGTATTGACCATCATCTAGCTTCCCTAAACGTGTTCCAACATTTCCACGCAAATCAATAATTTGCAAATCAGGGCGTTGTTTTAAAATCTGAGATTTACGACGTAAACTTGATGTACCAACTTTTGCACCTTGAGGTAGGTCAGCAAATTTTTCAAATTGATTTGAAACGAAAGCATCTAATGGATCTTCACGTTCACAAATTACCGCCAAGGTTAAACCTTCTGGCAAAGCCATCGGAACATCTTTCATTGAATGTACGGCTAAATCTGCACGCCCATCTAAAAGAGCTGCTTCTAACTCTTTAACAAACAGCCCTTTCCCACCAATTTTTGCTAGAGGCGTATCTAAGATTTTATCGCCCTGCGTGACAAATTTAACCAACTCCACCATTAAATCCGGGTGAAGCTCCTGTAATCGGGCACGAATATATTCTGCCTGCCAAAGAGCAAGTGGGCTTTGTCGTGTAGCAATTTTCAAGGTTTTCATAAATTCAAGCATGGGCTGGTCAAACAATACACCCTAAACTTAACTTGATCCCTTAAAATTGCAAGTAAAATCTCACACGTCTAAGATAACTCTTTTTAAGTTTAGAGCTGATGAATTCGGTCTCTAAGCATAGATAAATGTCGGCGACTCACCGAAAGTCGTTCATCTAAACCACGTAATCGAACCTGATATTGTCCCGAACTGACCAACTCCAATCCATCTAAATATGCAACTGCAACCAACGCATTCCGATGAATGCGAATGAATTGATCTGCAAATTCGGTTTCAAGCTCTTTTAATGTTTCATCAATTAATACACTGCCATTTTGATGACGCACCGTGACATATTTCTGATCTGCTAAAAAATAATAAATATTCTCCACAGGAATCAGCTCAACCCCACGATAGGTTTTGGCAGCAATTTGATGTCGCTGTGTTTTTAGATCATGTAAAAAATCATGTTGTGGCAAAGCATTAAGCTGTGCTCGAGTCAGCTGAGTCAGTTGACTAAAAACTTGTTCAAGTTCTTGAGGGTCAATCGGTTTAAGAAGATAAGCTTGAGCCTGAGATTTAAACGCTTCCAATGCATGTTGATCATAGGCTGTACAAAATACAATCGCAGGTCTAGGGCTCAGCTGACTTAACTGTTCTGCACAGACAAGACCATTCATACCTGGCATTTGAATATCAAGTAAGATTACATCCGGTTGATGAAGCCGCGCCTGTTCCAAGGCTTCCTGTCCATGATGAGCCGTTGATACAACTTCATGTCCCATCTTTGAAACTAAACGTGATAATCGCTCCACTGCAAGTGGTTCGTCATCACAAATCAGCACCTTCATTAATCCTCCTTGTCACCGTTAACTTGATCCATTTTTTTATGGTTAACTCTGACTAACTTATTATTTTGTTTGATATTGATAGCTCATAATGGTGGTATATAAGGTTTCACCTTTATAAACCTGAAATCTAACGGAGTTCCCATAATATGCTTTCAGGCGTTGTTTTACATTTTCAAGCGCGATTCCATGCCCTTTCCGTGAATTTATTGTATCGTCTGTATATGGGTTGGTAATGACTATACTGACCTGATTTTGCAATATTTCAACCAATACCCCTATGGTTGCTTTACCTATCATTGGTTCTACCCCATGAAAAATACTATTCTCTAACAAAGGTTGTAATGTCAATAAAGGAATGGTGATCTGTTTCAGTTGCACAGGTGAAAGCTCAATTTTCCACTCTACTTTTAAACGCTCTCCCAAACGTACCTGCTCAATCATTAAATATTGTTTACTCAGCTCAATTTCTTCATGGAGACTCACCAATTTCAATTCTTGGAAGCTTGCGCGAAATAAACGTGACAGGCTAATCAACATACCTTCTGCTTTATCTGGGTCTATCGCAATTAAGCTCACCACATTATTTAAACTATTAAATAAAAAATGGGGATGAATCCGCGCCTGCATGGCCTGAATACGAGCATTTAACTCTGCATATTGTTGATGTAGCCATTGCTCTCTCACATAGAGATAGCGCAAGCAGAAAGCCCCCAGTAATATCCCGTAGCTTAGATATAAAGGCACATTGGCAAAATAAATGCGCCAGTCCTGTGTTAAAGAAGCATGTTTATTTAAAAGACCAAACTGAAAAAAATTACTCATTAAGGTCGTCAAAACAACAATAGCTTGCAGCATGACAAAACCGATAGCCAAGGCAAATTCTTGACGTAAGCTGCTAAAAAAATGCTGAAAGCGTTCAACCAAGGCAAAAAACGACAATATTACCCAGTTAATAAAAACGATGTATTGTAAAAGGCGTCCACCGCTTAATGCTTGCCATGACTGAGCTTCAGCCAGTGCCAAAACCAGTGCCAAAATGTTACTTGCGATAATTAATTCGAATAAGTGTTGCCAACGACCGTTTTTCGTAAAAAAATAGGAGGAATTTTGATTTCGGTATGCTGTAGGAAACAACTTTGTTTGTTGAGCTTCGGCAAGTGATATACTCTTTTTTATTTTACTGAGCCACCATGACCACATCTTCAAATCCCCCTAATTCAGTAACCCCAGACCAAACCTCAGGTATGTGGGGTGGTCGTTTTTCTGAAGCGACGGATGCTTTTGTAGCCGAATTTACCGCCTCTGTTCAGTTTGACCAGCGTTTTTATAAACAAGACATCGCCGGTTCGATTGCGCATGCTACCATGCTTGCGAAAGTTGGCGTACTCACAGAAGCAGAACGCGATGACATTATTGAAGGTTTAAGCACCATTCGCTCAGAAATTGAGGCTGGAACCTTTGAATGGCGCATCGATCTTGAAGATGTTCACATGAACATTGAATCACGTTTGACTCAACGTATTGGTATTACAGGTAAAAAATTACACACTGGGCGTAGCCGTAACGATCAGGTTGCAACCGATATTCGTCTTTACCTACGTGACGAAATTGATGACATCTTAAAATTATTAGAGCGCTTACAAAAAGGCTTGTTAGGCTTGGCTGCCAAAAATGTAAACACCATTATGCCTGGCTTCACCCACCTACAAACTGCACAGCCAGTGACTTTTGGTCATCACCTATTAGCATGGTTTGAAATGTTAGTGCGTGACTCTGAGCGTCTTCAAGATTGCCGTAAGCGTGTCAACCGTCTGCCACTTGGTTCTGCCGCTCTTGCTGGCACAACTTATCCGATTGACCGCGCTTACACAGCAGAGTTATTAGGCTTTGAAGCTGTATGTGAAAATTCTCTTGATGCTGTATCTGACCGTGACTTTGCCATTGAGTTTAATGCAGCTGCGTCTTTAATTATGATGCACTTATCACGTATGTCAGAAGAACTGATTCTTTGGACTTCTGCACAGTTTAAATTTGTGAATATTCCTGATCGTTTCTGTACTGGCTCATCAATCATGCCACAGAAGAAAAACCCGGATGTTCCTGAACTGATCCGTGGTAAATCAGGTCGTGTATTTGGTGACTTAATTAGCTTACTTACGCTCATGAAAGGTCAACCATTGGCGTACAACAAAGACAACCAAGAAGATAAAGAACCTTTATTTGATGCAATCGATACGGTTCGTGGTTCACTCATGGCTTTCGCAGACATGATTCCTGCATTAGTTCCAAATATTGAAATTATGCGTGAAGCTGCACTTCGTGGATTCTCGACAGCAACCGATCTTGCTGACTATTTAGTGAAAAAAGGCGTTGCTTTCCGTGATGCGCATGAAATTGTAGGTAAAGCAGTTGCATTAGGCGTAGCTGAAGAAAAAGATTTATCTGAATTAACGCTTGAGCAATTACAACAATTCTCTGACTTAATCACAGCAGATGTGTTTGATAAAGCTCTAACACTAGAAGCTTCAGTAAATGCACGTGATCATATTGGTGGAACTTCACCAAAACAGGTAGAAGCCGCAATTGCTCGTGCCCATACACGTTTAGAACAGTTATACGCTTAAGGATAAAACATGAGTCGACAAGTATTTTGCCGCAAATATCAAAAGGAAATGGAAGGTCTAGACTTCGCTCCATTCCCTGGTGCTAAAGGCCAAGATTTTTTTGAAAATGTTTCTAAACAAGCATGGCAAGAATGGTTACAACACCAAACAACGCTGATTAATGAAAAACGCCTAAATGTGTTTGAACCAGAAGCGAAGAAGTTTCTTGAGGAACAACGTGAGAAGTTTTTCAATAATGATGAAAGCGTAGAAAAAGCTGAAGGCTGGAAACCAGAATAATCGGTTTGTTTCAGCTTACTCATCATTAAAAAGGCGGGTCTATATACATAGATCCGCCTTTTTTTACGTGAAACTTACACAAGCATAAAAAGCCTTACATAGAGCGAACAGGACTCTACATGACATCAAAAAGCGAAGAACTTAATATCAATTTATAGCAAGAAGAACACGATCCCTGTCGTGTTTATGCACTTGATTTTCTGTCCTGAACTTCCCCCCAAAGTTCGGGACATTTTTTTATCTATTATTTTAAAAAATAAAAAAGCCTTGTTTCAAACAAGGCCTTTAAATATTTCAGCTTAAGATTACTTTTCGTGGACTTTAGCTTCAATTTCTTCAATTTTGGTATGGCGGGCATCAAAGCCTTTTGCCATGTAAATCACTTGCTCAGCAATGTTACGGGCATGATCACCAATACGCTCTAAAGAACGTAACACCCACATCACATTAATTACACGAGCAATATGACGTGGATCTTCAATCATATAAGTCATTAAAGTACGTGTTGCTGACTGGTATTCACGGTCAATATCTGCATCGGCTAAAAGCACACGCAAAGCTTGATCTGCATCTAAACGCGCAAAAGCATCAAGTGCGTCATGAATCATGACACGAACTTGGTTACCAATATGACGGGTTTCCATGTAGCCACGCGGAGAACCACCTTCTTCACAGAGGTTTTGCGCAATACGGGCAATTTTTGCCGCTTCATCACCAATACGCTCAAGATCGGTATTGGCTTTACTCATTGCAATAACCATACGCAAGTCAATTGCTGCTGGATGACGACGTGCCAAAATTAGCGTAAGACCTTCATCAATATCACGTTCATATTGATTCACGGCGTTATCTTTAAATTGAACATCAATCGCTAAATTTGCATCTGTATCAAGCAAGGCATGAATTGCGTTCGCCACCTGTTGTTCGACCAAGCCACCCATGGTCATGAACTTTGTGTTTACATCTTGCAAATCTTCATTAAATTGAGAAGAAATATGATGGCTTAACACCGGATTACTTGGACTCAAGGGAAGCCTCCAACATGATGGCGCAGGAATAAAATGATTGAGCATTAGAACACAGCAATCATTAAGTTTTTATGACAAAATTAAAATTCAGATAAAAGCTTTTTTTGCTCACTGATAGGTTAGCCAGCTGTTTAATTCGACCAGATCTTTTTCGCCTAACTGGCCTACCGCAGCTTTTAACCGAAGTACATTCAATAAGTAGTCATATTGACTATTAAGATAATCCTGTTTTGCCGAAAAAGCATTACGCTGCGCTAATAAAACATCAACCATACTTTTTAAGCCTTCGTTATAACTCGCTTTTGAAGCTTGAGAAACAAGCGAAGACGAATCCATTGCAGCTTTTCGTGCTTCGAGTTTGGCTTGATCTGTATCTACCTGCATATATGCACTTTTCACATCAACATTAGCACGGCGAATAGCTGCATCAAGTTGTGCCTGAGCTTTACTGGCTTCTACAGTCGCTTTTTTAATTGATGTTTTAGTACGCCCACCATTAAATAAATTCCAGTTCATTTCCACACCGACCTGATCAAATTTTCCATCAGTCGATATGAGGGTCTCTGGGGTCTGCTTGGTATATCCATAACTTGCAACAGCATCAATTTGAGGATAAAGCGCAGCTTTTTCTACACGGCGCTGATCTTCGCTATATTGTTGCTGTAAACGTGCTTGTTGAATCTTTAAGTTTTTTTGCTGCGCCAACGAAAGCCAATCATTAAGCTGGGCTGGATAAGGTTTTTGAAAATTAAAATCACTTCGTAATACAGCAAGTTTATCTTGATAAGAACCAATATATTCAGACAGCTGTTCTTGGGCTAAAAGTAATTGAACATTGGTTGAAATACGATTGGCTCTGGCATTTTGGTATTGAGCATTTGCTTCACTCACATCACTACGCGCCACCAAACCTTCTTTGAGCTTGGCATTCATCATATTGAGTTGCTCAAGCAAAGCTTTTTCTTCTTGTAAGTATGCAACGCTTAATGCCTGCTGACGCAGCACATTAAAATAGGCTTCTGCTACATTTAAAACATGGTCTTGTTTTTGCAATCTTAAAGTTATTTCACTTAAGGCAACCGAAGTTTTAACTTGCTTATAACCTTCCCAAGCATCCATTCGAAATAGTGGCTGACGTGCAGTTAAAGTCGCTTGACGAGTAGTAGACGTATTACTCACCAAGGCATCTGAAAGCCCTTCCTGATCAACTCCAGGAAAATTAGAACGCTTCACCGTTTGCCGATTACGAGTAATATTTCCAGACAATGTGACAGTGGGTAATAACGCCCCTGTTGCTAAGCCTAAGTTCAGTTGATCTGCTTCAAATTGTTGTTGATTGGCTTGCCATGTTGGGTCATTTTGTTTTGCGCGCTCATAAGCTTCAACTAAATCTAGAGCAAAACTCGAAGATGCAAAACTCCAAAGGCCAACAGCGAACATTAATTTTATTTTCATTGTTCAAATCAACGATAAAACTTGCCTTTAAGACTAAGAAAAAATCCAAGCAAACTCAAGCCATTAAAAGTTTTAGTTTTTTTAAGCGTTCTCATTTTTTGACAATATTAAAATACAAATAAAAATCAAAAACATGCCTATCCAACCCAACCATGAAATATGCTCACCAACCAACACGATGGCAAAAAGCGCGGCAACTAAAGGTTCAAATAAAGTTAAGGTCGTCGCTTTACTGGCATTTACTGTTTTTAGACCAAAACCGAAAAGTAAATAACCTAAAAACATAGGAATCAGCATCATATAACCAGCAACAAGCAAATTGGTTGAACTTTGCAACAACCCTCCACCTGTAACCAGTAAAGTAGGAAGCAAAATAACTGCCCCACCACCCATAATCATGCCCATTGCGGCTTTAGCAGCAACACCCCGATCTATTAATCTTTTAGCAGCCCATGAATAAAGTGAATAAGTTGTAGCCGCGACAAGCCCAAGAAAAATACCGAAGATTTTATTCCATTCATTTGTACCCTCTTGGAGCGCATGGTTTTCACCCATGGATAATAAACTTACGCCCATAACACCAAAAATAAAACTTAAGAACCATATCGCTGACAAAGACTTCCGATCAAAAAATCGTTCTAAAATTGCTGCGATCAGTGGCGCTGCACCAATAGAAACCACGGTGCCAATCGTAATTCCTGCATAATGCATTGAGGAATAAAAGGCCAAAGGATAAATACCAACTGCCGCAACACCTAAAAGCAGTATTAGAAGGTTTTGCCTTATAAATTGACGGTTTTCCCGAATAGCCCGCGATGCAACCAAAGCTTGCAAAAGACCTCCGCCACCCATAGCCACAGCACCAATGGCGAGTGGTCCAAGTGTTGGTGCAAATGCGGCAGCAGTACCTGTTGTTCCCCATAAAACAGAGGCAACTAAAATTGCAATTGTGCCGCCATAACTACTATTTTTAATGAGGCTAATCATGTTGGCCTTCTCTCTTTAGAATATCTTCTGCCATTTGTTTTGCTAAGAGGAGTTGACGACTACTTCCTTCCAACCCTGCTCTTGCCATAGAACCTTCTAAAAGAAAGGAAAGCTGCGTAGCCACGTAGCTAACGTGCTGCGAGTCTGGTATTAATTTTTTTAAATGTTCAGCAACAATAGCTTCAACCTCTTCTTTATGCTGTCTGACAGAACTTCGCCCGGCACTATTCGCTGGAAACTCAGCCGCAGCATTCAATAACCCACAACCTCGAAAGCCTTTTTCATAGGCAAATTCTGCATGGTCTTGATAGGCATCAAACACTGCCAAAATAGCTTCTGTAGCTGATTTCGTTTGTTCTAAACGTTTTTGATAAAGATCAAGCCACTCCTGATGCCGCGCAGCAATGTAGGCATCAACAAGCTCACCTTTTGAAGAAAAGTTATTGTAAAGCGACATCTTAGCAACATCTGCTTTTGCCGTAACCGAGTTAATTCCAGTTGCAGTAATGCCATCGTTATAAAACAAAGTTGCTGCTGCATCGAGAATTTTCTGTCTTGCTGTTTTATCATTCATAGTTTTATTTTTAAGTAGACCGATCTACCTAATAATAAAGATTTCTAACAATGATGCAATCTTTTTCCGAGTTATAATTTGAGCAATGTTCACTTCGATAAAAATACAATGATGAAAAAATTTCTAATGATGAGTGTGTGCAGCGCACTACTTTTATCTGGATGCAATAAAACATCGCAGCAAGATCAAGCTGTTTCTAAAGAGCAAAAGTCAACTGAACAAAAGCATGTAAGTAAACAAAACAATAGCTGTATCGAAATCAATGCTGCAATACAGAAGATTAATCAGAACAGTAAAATAGAAGACTTAAATCAAATTAATGAGAAGCTGAAAACATGTGTTCCATCTTTAAAGAATGATGAACAGCTTAAGCTTATTAATGCATCAACTACCATGTATCAACGTTTTCTAAAGCAAGACTACACTGACAAAACAGCCAGAGCTTTTGAAGCTTTTGGCTATGCTGTTTTAGAACAAAAACAACGAGACCCTAAAAAAGTCATTCAAAGCCAGAAAAAATTATTCGACCAACTTAGTCCACGTGACCAATACTTACTTCAACATAATGGTGAAGCCTATATTGACCTCCTTTATCAAGGCGAAGGCATGTTTACCTATCGACGTCAGCCAAACTATCTAGTCGATGTTTTTTCTAAAGCCTTAACCGCGGACCAAAAAGAGTTTTTAACTCGTATGGCGAAAGACAATCAAAATATTTTCTATAACGATGGAGCTTTGGCTGTTTCGTGGAAAGAACTTACTGAACGAGCGCTGTTTTGGGAAAAATTTATTCAAAAATATCCAAAAAGCTACTTTATTGGTGATGCAAAACTACTCTTTAACGAATATCGCTATTTTATTTTCTTTGGCCTAGATAACACACCTGTTTCAGATGAATATGCACCAAACACATGGTTTGATAAAGATGCTCTTGAACAAATCCGTTTTCTATCTACACAAAACCAATCGAGTTTAGCAAAACCTGCCCAGCAATTTCTTAAATTTATTGCCACGCCTGTAGAAGAGCGCAATAAGCAATTTAAAATAGATTTAACTGAAAAGAATGGCGATAAAAAATCAAATTATCAGATTACCCATGAACAACTTGAGCAGCTATTAAAATTTGATTCGCCATGGAACACTGAAGTCTATCGTGACTGCCATATAGATGCCGTTTGTATAGATACAAATTGACAATGCCAGCCAACCTAAATCATGTTAGTCTGTAATTCGCTTGACGGAGCGCGAGTAATAGCTCGCTGAGATTGTGTAAATTTCGTGTTATCGCAACACAAGTTTGATCACAAGTACCGTTGAACCTGATCAGGTTAAGACCTGCGTAGGAATCAAGCCATCTAAAAACTAAAGCCTCAAATTTATCTAGTAAAGATAAATCCGCCATCGTTTTTGGTCGTGCTTGATTCGTTGATGTTATTCATAAGGATCATGTAATGAACCAGTTAACGAATCTCTCTTCTGTTGAAATTTCAGCGCAACATGAACAAGATGCAAAAGATTTAACTCGCATCTTACCCGCTTCAAAAAAAGTTTATATTGAAGGCTCTCGCCCTGACATTCAGGTTCCAATGCGGGAAATTTCTCTCACCGACACCCCTACTGGTCTTGGTGGCGAACATAATCCCCCTGTTATGGTCTATGACACTTCAGGTGTTTATACCGACCCAAATGTTCAAATTGATTTAGACAAAGGTTTACCTTCAGTTCGCCAAAACTGGATTGAAGAACGTAACGATACTGACGTACTTTCTGGTTTAACTTCAACGTTTGGTCAAGAACGTTTAAAAGACATCCGTACCGCAGATATTCGCTTTGCCCACATTCAAAACCCACGCCGTGCCAAAGCTGGTAAAAATGTCTCTCAAATGCACTATGCCAAGCAAGGTATTATCACACCTGAAATGGAATATATTGCAATTCGCGAAAATCAGCGCCAGCGTGAAGGTGTTGATACGCGCCAGCATCCGGGACAAAATTTTGGTGCAAAAAATTTAAAAGAAATTACACCTGAATTTGTTCGCCAAGAAGTTGCTGAAGGTCGTGCGATCATTCCTGCCAACATTAACCATCCAGAACTTGAGCCAATGATTATTGGTCGTAACTTCTTGGTTAAAATTAATGCCAACATTGGTAACTCAGCGCTTGGTTCTTCAATTGATGAAGAAGTTGCCAAAATGACATGGGCAACCCGTTGGGGTGCTGACACCATTATGGATTTATCGACAGGTAAAAATATTCATGAAACACGTGAATGGATTATTCGTAACTCACCTGTTCCAATCGGCACCGTACCTATTTATCAAGCGCTTGAAAAAGTGGATGGTGTTGCAGAGGACCTGACTTGGGAAATCTTTAAAGACACGCTTATTGAACAAGCTGAACAAGGCGTTGACTACTTCACGATTCATGCAGGTGTATTACTTCGCTACGTACCACTCACTGCAAACCGTTTGACCGGTATTGTTTCTCGTGGTGGTTCAATCATGGCGCAGTGGTGTTTAGCGCATCATGAAGAAAACTTCTTATATACACATTTCGATGAAATCTGTGAAATCATGAAAGCCTACGATGTTTCGTTCAGTTTAGGCGATGGCCTACGTCCGGGCTGTATCCAAGACGCAAATGACGAAGCACAATTCAGCGAACTTAAAACACTCGGTGAACTCACTCATCGTGCATGGGAACATGATGTTCAAGTCATGATTGAAGGCCCTGGTCACGTACCAATGCACATGATTAAAGAAAACATGGACTTGCAGCTAGAGGTTTGTAAAGAAGCACCATTCTATACGCTTGGGCCTTTAACGACTGATATCGCTCCGGGTTACGACCACATTACCTCTGCAATTGGTGCAGCCATGATTGGTTGGTACGGCACGGCTATGCTTTGCTATGTCACACCAAAAGAGCATTTGGGTCTACCAAACAAGAAAGATGTTAAAGATGGGATTATTACCTACAAGCTTGCAGCTCACGCGGCCGATCTTGCTAAAGGACATCCGGGTGCACAGGTTCGCGATAATGCCTTGTCAAAAGCACGTTTTGAATTCCGTTGGGATGATCAGTTCAACTTAAGTCTGGACCCTGACACAGCTCGTAGTATGCATGATGAAACCTTACCGAAAGAGGCTCACAAATCTGCACACTTTTGCTCAATGTGTGGACCAAAGTTCTGCTCGATGAAAATCACCCAGAATGTTCGCGACTATGCCAACAACCTCACCAATATTAATACAGAGGTTGAAGAAGGCCTCAAAACCATGAAAGAGGTTTATCAAGAACAAGGACAAAAACTGTATCACAAAGTGTAAATATTCAAAAAAAACACTTGCCTAGCCATGATTCTCAGTTAGGATGAAATAAATAGATTTTATCCTGACTGGCTCATGAGCATTGTTGAACATCCAAGCTATATATCTGAAGATGTCGAAATAACATCCCGTGAATATGTATTCCGCGGTTTTATTCAGGTTGAAAAAGTCAGCCTTCGACATCGTCTATTTAACCAGTCTGAATATACCCCTGTAATACAGCGCGAGCTTATTCATCGCCCTGAGGCTGCAGGCGTTCTACTCTACAACGATCAAAAACAACAGTTCGCACTTATTGAACAGTTTCGTGTTGGCGCTTTAGATGACCCTCACTCCCCATGGCAACTGGAAATAATCGCAGGCGTGTTAGACGGTGATGAAACACCCGAGAGTTGTATTCGTCGAGAGAGCCTCGAAGAGTCAGGGTGTGCAGTTCAGGATTTACAACATCTATTTAGCTTTTATCCGTCAGCTGGTGCGTGCTCGGAGTTATTTCATCTCTATGTTAGCGAAACCGATTTACCTGCTGAAGGCGGCGTTTTTGGTGTAGATAATGAAGGTGAAAATATTCAACTGCACTTATTTAATTATAGTGAAATTCAGACTCTACTCGACAGCGGACGTTTAAGAAATGCTCCTGTCATTATGGCGTTACAATGGCTGTCTCAACACATCACAACGATAATAAAATCCGACGAGGTAGGACGGTGACTTTTCAAGTCTCAACACTTTCACAAAAAGACCATGTCATTATACAAATTACCGATACTCACCTATTGGAATATCCGCACTTAGAATTTGTGGGGATGAATCCTGAAGAAAGTTTTCATGCAATTATTCAACAGATCCTGAAAAAACATCCTGAAACTGATGCCATTATCCATACCGGAGATCTGGCTCAAGCACCAACGCCTATTACGTACAAACGTTATATTCAATATATGCAAACGTTAGGTCTGCCATTTTTTCAGACACTGGGTAATCATGATAACGTTGACCATTTTCCATTGCATAAAGAAAACCATCAGGAACCTGTGGTGATTGGCTTAGGAAACTGGCGTGTTATTTTATTAAATAGTGCGGTACAAGGTCAGATTGATGGACATCTGTCACCAGAACAACTACAAAATTTAGCGACATTACTCGAAGAATTTTCAGATAACCCTGTTTTATTGGCTTGTCATCATCATCCTTTTGCAATGAAATCCAAATGGATTGATCATCACAAGTTACAAAATTCTAATGCGTTGCTTACAACATTAGCTCCATTTAAAAATGTAAAAGCTTTAGTCTGCGGGCATGTTCACCAAGACTCACTCAACACTTGGCAAGGGATGGAATTTTTCTCGACCCCATCGACCAGTGTTCAGTTTAAACCGTTTAGTAATGACTTTGCCCTAGACCAAAATGCTCCCGGCTACCGTTACATTCGTCTAAAAAACGATGGTAGTTTTGAAACCGAAGTCTTCCGTCTTGAAAATTTTCAGGGCCTTATAAATACTGATATTTCAGGCTATTAGCTCTATTTTTTATATGCTTATATGCAATTATGACTAGGGTAAACACGTTTTGAAAATATTTACGGGTCGGAATGACTATCATCTTGCAGGAAAAATCTATATGATGACGACCCGATGGTAAAATCCATCGATGGTTTTCTATAAAAACACTTGCATATCACCATATTTTTTGCGTATAGATAATACGTGTATGATGAGGAATGCCCTATTATGGCGAATGACAACCACAACCAAGTTTTGGATGAACATACAGAAGTTGTAGTGGAAGGTGAAAAAGCTTCTGCAAAACGTGCACGTAAAGTGAAACCTAAAACTTCTGATATAGGCACAACTGCAAGTTTATTTGGTATTGCACCTTATCAACCTAAGAAAAATGAAGAGTACATGTCTGAAGGACAGCTCGAGCATTTCCGACAAATTCTGCAAGCATGGAAAGCTGAATTGATGTCTGAAGTTGATCGTACGTTGAATACGATGCAAGACGAATCAACTGCATTGCCAGATGTAAATGACCGTGCTACCCAAGAAGAAGAGTTTGCAATTGAATTGCGTACACGTGACCGTGAACGTAAGTTAATTCGTAAAATCGAACAATCTATGGAAGCCATTAAAAATGAAGACTATGGTTTCTGTGAAACGTGTGGTATCGAAATCGGCTTACGTCGTTTAGAAGCACGTCCAACGGCAACTTTATGTATTGATTGCAAAACTTTGGCAGAAATCAAAGAGAAGCAAAATAACGGTTAATATGACCGAGGTAACTCCTAAAGAGAAACCTAGCTTTGCATATTCAGGTCGGTTTGCGCCATCGCCAACCGGCCCTTTGCATTTTGGATCACTCATTACTGCCGTTGCCAGTTATTGTGATGCAAAAGCCCATCATGGCACATGGCTCGTTCGTGTCGAAGACACAGATATCCCTCGTATTTATCCAGGCAGTGAAGATCATATTCTCACATCACTGGAAGCCTTCCAGTTCGAACCCGATGCAGAAATCATCTTTCAAAAAAACCGTTTAGACATTTATGAAAGCGTATTAGACCAACTTAAAAAAGAGGGTCTTATCTATGCTTGTCAATGTACACGCAAAATGCTGGGTTCAAATGCAATCTACGCCGGAACTTGCCGCAATCTAGGGCTTGATTTTCAAGGACAAGCGATTCGGGTAAAAGTTCAAGATCAACAGATCTGTTTTGATGATCGACTACAAGGAACTCATTGTTCTAATCTGCAACATGACCTTGGAGACTTTGTTCTTAAACGCCGTGACGGGATTATTAACTATCAACTTGCCGTAGTCGTTGATGATTATCTGCAAGGCATCACCCATGTTGTTCGAGGCTCCGACCTATTAGATAACACCGAACGTCAGATCTGGCTGGGTCAACTCCTAGGTTACCCTAAACTGAGCTATATGCACCTTCCCCTCGCCATGAACGATCAAGGGCAAAAGCTTTCTAAGCAAAACCTTGCTCAAGCACTCGATTTGTCAAAAGCTCCTCAATTGCTGCAACAAGCAATACAAGCACTAGGACAACCTAACGTTGATTTAGACCAGCCTAAAGTTATGCTTAAACAAGCAGTAGCGCAGTGGAATGTAGATTTAATTCCACATGTAGAGCAGCTGAGTGGAACATATCTATAAATTAAAAAACCCGATATCAAATCGGGTTTTTTAATACCTAAATACTCAACTAGAAGTTTGATTCTTCCCTTTCTGGGTTAACTTCTTGTGTTGAAGCATCAATCTTTAAGATCAAGCTAATCATCGCAGCACACATCATTAAAGATGTACCACCATAACTAATAAATGGCAGAGTCAAACCTTTAGTCGGCATCAAACCCATATTCATGCCCGCATTTACCAAGATCTGGAGCAAGAAAATAATACTAATGCCGTACGCCAAATAACCTGCGCGAAGGTAATGATGTTTCAATGCACGATGACCAATTTTGATACAACATGCAAGCATCGAGAAAGATAATACAATGACAATCGAAATACCAAAGAAACCAAACTCTTCACCTAACACTGCCAACATAAAGTCAGTATGTGCTTCTGGCAAATAAGATAGCTTTTGTACACTGTGCCCTAAGCCTGTACCAAACCACTCACCACGGCCAAAGGCCATTAACGCATTTGATAACTGGTAACCAACCCCTAATGGGTCTGCCCAAGGGTCAGTAAATGAAATCAAACGCTGGAAACGGTAAGGCTCAAACAAAATTAAAAATACAATACCGGTTACAATCGCACCCAACATAATTAAGAACTGTGTTGGCGGCGCACCAGCTAAAAAGAACACCCCGACCATCATCAATACAATTACGATCGTAGCACCCAAGTCAGGCTCAGCAATAATCAAACCGACCGTGATTGCCATGACCCCACTTAAACGTAATAAGCCTTTCCAATGAGTACGAACCTCTTTGGCACGGCGCACAACGTAGTCTGCGGTAAAGATCGCCATCATGACTTTAGCAACCTCGGTTGGCTGCAAAGTAAAGCCACCGATCTTAATCCAACGTGTAGAACCATTGACTTCTGAACCCACTACTAAAGCAGCAAGCAAAAGAACCATGGTCAACAACCACAACGGGAAAGTATTTTTAAACCACGTATTAAGTGATATCCGATAGGTCAAATAAGCCACCACAGCCGCAGCGACAATCGAAATACCATGACGAATCACATAGTGAAACGGGTTTTCATGCATATATTCAGCATAGGGCATCGAAGCAGATGCGACCATCACTGAACCGATACACAATAATGCAACGACACAGAAAATCAGGACATTACGTGGCGTCACTTCCGCTGGCCATTTAGGCAATATCCGTTCATACCAATGATTGATTTTCTGGATTGTGGTCTGAGCTAAGCCTGCCATACTACATTCCTAATCATGTTTTCTTTAAACCAACGAATTGACGCAGGCAACAAACTGCTGACCACGGTCATTATAACTTTTAAACATATCAAAACTTGCACAGGCTGGTGATAACAACACAACATCTTCAGCTTGTGTTTCACGTTGACACAGCTCTACAGCTTCTTTGAGCGTTGCTGCATGCAAAATTTTGGTTGCGCCCTGAATAGCTTGTTCAATAACTGGAGCATCCTCACCAATCAATACCACAACTTTGGCATATTTTTCGATAGAAGAACGTAATGGAGCAAAATCTTGACCTTTGCCCTGCCCACCCAAAATCAAGGCAACCTTACCCTTTTTAACCTCAATTGCAGCGCCTAAACCATCAATTGCTGCAAGTGTAGCACCAACGTTAGTCCCTTTAGAGTCATTGTAATAACGTACATCATGTACAGTTCTCACATACTCGCAGCGGTGCTCTAATCCTTTAAACTGTTTTAACGTTTCAAGCATAGATTCCATAGGTAAGCCAATAGCTTCACCTAGCGCCAAACAAGCTAAAGCATTGGCTACGTTGTGCATGCCTTGAATATATAAATCCGAGCTTTTAATTAAACGCTGTAGGCCACGCGCAAGCCAAAGCGTGCCATCTCCATCTCTTAAAACACCATATTGATTTAAGTCTGGAGCATTTAGACCAAAGCTTTGCATTGGTGTTGTGTCTGGAACAAGAGGACGACTTAAAGCATCATCACGGTTAAATATGACTTTTTTAACACCTTGGAAAATACGGTGTTTTGCTTGGTGGTAACCCCACATATCGCCATGACGATCTAAGTGGTCTTCACTCATGTTAAGAACCACAGCAACCTCAGCATTCAAATGAGACGTGGTTTCTAATTGAAAACTTGATAACTCAAGTACAAGCAACTCTGGTTGATCTTTTAATAAATCTAGAGCTGGGCGTCCAAGGTTTCCACCAACAGCAACTTTCGTACCGGCATCTTTAGCCATTAAGCCAATTAAAGTCGTTACTGTACTTTTCGCATTAGAACCCGTAATCGCCACAATAGGTACTTCGGTCGCACGGCGTAATAATTGAATATCGCCTACCACTGAAATCCCTTGAGCAATAGCTGCCTGAATTTCTGGTAATTGCGGTGCAAGGCCTGGGCTTAAAATAATTTCTTCTGCTTGTAATAATAATTCTTGGTCAAGTTGACCGAAGCTGGTTTTAACGCCAGCTGGAATCTGGTCATAGCCTGGGGGTGTGGGACGAGAATCCGTTACTGCAACTTGGTAGCCTTGTTCATGCAGGAAATTAACAGCAGAAACGCCTGATATTCCCAAGCCTGCGACAACTTTTAATCCACCACGTTGTATTAACATTTTTGCCCCACAATTTATCAATCGACAGAATGGCAAAAATGTTAGCACTTTGCTGTTTTGAATGCTTTTTCAGTTTGAACTTTATTCATCTTTTTTTGTGTCAGTGCGTAAAAAAGCCATCAATATGATGGCTTTTTAGACGAAACAAGAAATACTAAATTTATTGCCATTTAATCGGCTTAATTTCTTGAACTGTATTCGTAGGTTTATCTTCACTTGAGCAACCACAGCCGCCAGCACAGCCAAAGGTCATTTTTGGCTTAAGCCATTTTGCCAAGGTTGTCCAACCCTGCTTTTCACAAAATGAAGAGAGTGTAGAAAAGACTGAGTTTGCTGTTTTTGGAAATACTTTCTTAAAAACAACAACAGCACTCCAGCTCACTAAAACCGCAATAATCAGATATTGAATCATGTACAACCTCCTTTCTTGCCTTAACCCCAATAGTGGGAAGCAATTTGATAGGTAACAAACGATGCCAAATAAGCCAAGCCGAACAGATATGCAGTCATGACAGCAACATGTTTCCATGAACCTGTTTCACGTCGTACCGTTGCCAATGTGGCCAAACAATGTGGAGCATAAATGAACCACACTAAAAGCGATAATCCTGTTGCCAAGGACCAACCCGAGCCATCTGCACTAATCAGATGTGACAAACCTTGAGCTACAGCATCGTCACTCGTTGCAGACAAAGCATAAACTGTACCTAATGCTGCCACTACGACTTCACGTGCTGCCATTGCTGGAATTAAAGCAATACAGATTTGCCAGTTAAAACCAATTGGAGCAAATAAAGGTTGGATAAGATGTCCGAGCATACCGGCAAAACTATAATCTATAGCCGGCAATGTTGCCCCTTCTGGTGGCTGTGGGAAAGTACACAAAAACCAGAGCAAAATAGAAAGCGCAAAAATGATTCCACCGACACGTTTCAAGAAGATCTTTGCACGATCCAGCAAACCAATTCCCACACTTTTTAAATCAGGGAAACGATAACTCGGTAGCTCTAGCAGTAAAGCATGCTGTGACTTATCTTTTTGCAAAAACTTCATTAAAAATGAAACGCAAAGAGCACTCACAATACCAGCCATGTACAGACCAAATAGCACCAGACCTTGCAAGTTGAAAATACCCCAGATCATTTTCTCTGGAATAAAAGCTGCAATCAGCAAAGCATATACGGGCAAACGTGCCGAACAGGTCATTAATGGTGCAACCATAATGGTCGTAAAGCGATCACGAGGGTCACTAATACTACGCGTTGCCATAATTCCCGGTACTGCACAGGCAAAGCTTGAAAGTAAAGGAATAAAGGCTCGTCCGCTTAAACCAGCTTGAAACATTAATTTATCAAGCAAGAATGCTGCACGTGGTAAATAACCCGATTCTTCTAATACTAAAATAAAGAAGAACAAGATTAGAATTTGTGGCAAGAACACAACTACGCCACCTGCACCAGCAATAATTCCGTCAACAACCAAACTATGCAGTAGGGGCTGTGTAATCACACTTCCTATTACTTCACCCAACCAGCCAAAGAAGCCTTCAATGCCATCCATGAACGGAGCTGCCCAAGCAAAAACTGCCTGAAACACAATAAACATCATGAGGGCAAGGCTAAGTAGGCCTAAAACTGGGTGTAAGAAAATTCGATCTAGAAAATCAGTACGCTTATCTCCCTGATCGACATATTGAACAACATCTTTAAAAATCATATCGATTTTTTGATGATGCGTCCCAGTCAAACCACTCAGTTCGGTCTGTGGCACACTGTATTTTTCTTGATCAAGGGCATGTAATAAATTTTCAATACCCGCATTACGAACAGCAACTGTCTCAACGACTGCTACGCCCAAACGTTGAGACAACTTTTGAGTATTAATTTGGATACCACGACGACGCGCTTCATCCATCATATTCAGTACAAGTAAAATCGGACGGCCAAGCTCAATCATTTCGAGCACTAGTCCTAAATGCAATTTTAAGTTAGTCGCATCGACCACACATAAAAAGGCATCTTGCTGACCTTCTTCGGCAATCTTACCCAAACAAACATCACGGGTAATAACCTCATCAGGACTGGTTGCATTTAGACTATATGTACCCGGTAAATCGAGTACACGCACTGCACGCCCTGAAGGTAACTGAAAATGACCTACTTTACGCTCGACAGTTACGCCCGCATAGTTTGCGACTTTTTGTCGAGTTCCAGTTAAATGGTTAAAAAGAGAGGTTTTACCACAGTTTGGATTTCCCACAAGGGCAATACGTAACGCATCACTCATGCGGGTACTCCTTCTTCTACTTGAATTTCGATTTTGTCCGCTTCTGCTTTACGCAAAGCGAAACGAGTAAAGCCAATTTGGATCAAGATCGGATCACCACCAAAAATACCCTTGGTAATCACTTCCACTCGTGTGCCTGGCACAAAGCCCAGACTTTCCAAACGAATTGCGACCAAATCTTGCTGCTCGGACTCTATTGATATCCGATTCACTTTGCTGATGGTCGCCGCTTGCTTCACTTTTAAAGCTGATAAACGCACCGCATCCGATCCTAAACCTTTTTTTCTAGTATACATATAAATGAGAATAATTACCAAATAAGGTTAAATTTCACTTCCTATTCAGTTTAATCGACAAACCTTAAAGTTTCTTTTACAGTACAGAGGTTTAGAGGATGTAGTGTATGTTAAATAAAAAACCGCGTATTCCAAGCCCTGTTCAAATTCCAGAACATTTAAGCTTTTTACAAGGTTTTCGCGACTATCTCGTTGCACAGACAGTGAGTCCACATACACGTAATGCTTATTTATCTGACCTCATTCAATGCAGCGAACTCCATAAAAAAAATACTCTTCCACAATGGTCAAGTGATGATATTGCTGATGTTCTTATCGAACTGACAAAAGCAGGAAAAAGTCCCCGCTCAATTGCACGGTGTTTATCTGCCCTACGTCAGTTTTACAAATTTTTACGTGAACAGAAGTTACGGAGTGACAATCCCGTTGCGACCCACCACTCTCCTAAAATTGGACGAGCATTACCCAAAGATCTATCTGAAGAAGATGTCGAATCCCTGATTCAAGCACCAGATATCAATACAGCACTTGGCTTACGTGACCGAGCAATGTTTGAAGTGCTTTATGCATGTGGTTTGCGTGTTTCAGAATTACTTAACTTGCGTCTGGAACTTATTAATTTAAAACAAGGCTATTTACGTGTTACAGGTAAAGGCAATAAAGAGCGTTTGGTGCCGTTAGGACAATTTGCCTGTGAGTGGGTAGAACGCTATTTGAATAATGCTCGGCCTCAACTCTATAAAAGTTCGACTGACTATCTCTTTTTAACCCAACATGGCGGGATTATGAGTCGACAAAACTTTTGGTATGCCATTAAACGCTATGCGCTACAAGCCAATATTCAAGCTGAACTCTCACCTCATACCTTGCGCCATGCATTCGCAACGCATCTGCTCAATCACGGCGCAGACTTACGCGTCGTGCAAATGTTACTGGGTCATAGCGATTTATCTACAACTCAAATCTATACACATGTTGCGCAAGTCAGAATGCAACAACTACATGAAAAACATCACCCTAGAGGATGATAAAGCTTTCAAGCTCCACGCAAGTATTTCAGATCAATCGTTTGATTTCGTTCACAAAGGTTAAGAAAGTTTTAACAATACACGTTAGATTTTTTGGTATGCTTAGCAGCTTCTGACTATAAATACTGATGAAATAAGGGTTATCTATGTCTTTTACCCGCTCTCAAATTTTTCTTGCCTGTACTCTGGCATCTAGCCTTTTGTTCAGTGCTTGTTCTAAAGAAAACAAACCACAAAAAGAAGATGCGCTCACAGCGACTGCACCTGCTACAGGGGAAGCTTCAACCATTATCGAGCGTAATGCCAAGCAGCGTTTGATCGAAACTTTGCAAAAACAATTTAAGAATGCAAATATCAGCGCCAAAATTTTAGATATCAAGCCGACTGAAGTTCCTAATTTATATTGGGTAAATCTAGAAGGGATGACATCAGTTTATACAACAAGTGATGGTAAATATTTAATTCAAGGTGATGTTATCCGCTTAGGAGGCAAAGAGCTTCATAATATTGGTGACTCACTTCAAGCATCAGAAAATAAAAAGCATCTTGCCGCTTTAAAAAATGAAGATCTTATTGTCTACCCTGCAAAAGGTAAGGCTAAGCACGTGATCTATGTGTTTACCGATGCAAGCTGTCCTTATTGCCATAAGCTACATGAGCACATACCCGAAATTAATGAAAAGGGTATTGAGATACGCTATATCGCTTGGCCACGCGGCGAACAATTTATGCCGACCATGGAAGCTGTATGGTGTAGTGCAGATCGTAAAGCTGCCTTTAATCAAGCAGTACAAGGTATCAACATTCCACCAGCTCAATGTAAAAACCCTGTTCGAGAGCAATATCAACTTGGCTTGAATATGGGTGTAAATGGTACACCTGCTATTTACAATGCTGATGGCGAGTACTTGGGTGGATATCTAACACCAGATGAATTAATTAAACGTCTGGATAAATAATCCACTTAAAGTTGATGAATGATTAATCATCTGTCTCTTAAGAAAAGCGCTGCTCTTATTGCAGCGCTTTGTTTTTTCACTAATTAATACTTTATCCACCTGTGTTTAAAGACTGATCTACTCTTCTTTTCCAAACATCGCACTCTAATTCATTGAACAGGCACTAAAAGCGCTAGAGTCTGGCGTTTTTTTTAGCTATGATCTAGCTTCAACTAAATGATTAAATGATGAATGGAGTGTGACGTGAAACCAGTTCGCCTGGCAATACTCGGTCTAGGAACCGTAGGTGGAGGAGCCCTTAAACTACTACAAGAAAATGCCGCTGAAATTAAACGTCGCACCGGTCGAGAAATTCAAATTACCCACGTTGGAACACGCCGCCCTCGTCCAGATCTCGAATTAGAAGGGATTAAACAAAGCGCAGATTTACTTGATATCGTTCGTCAACCAGATGTTGATATGGTTGTTGAAGTGATGGGTGGTATACACCCTGCTTACGAAGTCATAATGGAAGCGATCAAACACGGCAAACAAGTCGTTACTGCAAATAAAGCTCTACTCGCTGAACATGGCAACGAACTATTTAAAGCAGCTGAAGATAATGCTGTGCAAATCGCTTATGAAGCAGCCGTTGCTGGCGGTATTCCAATTATTAAAGTCATCCGTGAAGGTCTTGCTGCAAACCATATTCAATGGTTGGCAGGTATCATTAACGGCACAGGCAACTTTATTCTGACCGAAATGCGTGAGAAAGGTCGTGCATTTGATGATGTATTAAAAGAAGCTCAAGAACTTGGCTATGCAGAAGCAGATCCAACTTTTGACGTTGAAGGTATCGATGCTGCGCACAAACTTACAATTTTAGCGTCTTGTGCGTTTGGTATTCCGCTTCAGTTCGATAAGGTCTATACCGAAGGTATTAGCAAAATTACTGCACAAGATGTGAAATATGCCGAAGATCTCGGTTTCCGCATTAAACACCTAGGTATTGCCCGCCGTGCTGAAAAAGGTATTGAGTTACGTGTTCACCCAACACTCATTCCAGATGAGCAGCTTATTGCCAATGTAAATGGTGTTAAAAATGCTGTTTTAGTTCAAGCGCATGCTGTAGGCCCTACACTCTATTACGGCGCTGGTGCTGGTGCTGGTCCAACTGCTTCTGCTGTTGTTGCCGATGTAATTGATATTGTCCGTGATATTTCTTATACCGAAGATGGTGCTGGAACTATTCCTCAACTTGCTTTTGAAGCATTAACAAATGTGCCAATTTTAAGCCGTGAAGAAATGACCACAGGTTATTACATCCGCTTAAATGCAGAAGATCAAACTGGCGTACTTGCAGATGTCACTACCATCTTAAGCCGTGCTGGAATTAGTATTGATGCCATCATGCAACAATCCCGTTTAAAAGACCTTATTCCAATCGTGATTCTCACCGATCCAATCGTCGAATCTAAAATGGATGAGGCACTTGCACAAATTCAAGCCTTACCTGCAATTCGTGGCGAAATCGTAAGAATTCGTTTAGAATCGCTCGATAGTTAATCAGGTTGAGGGAAAGATTCCCTCTCCCGCTTCATCTCTAATTGGAACACCATCATGTCTAATGCCAATCGTTATACTGGTCTTGTAGATCGTTATCGTGACCGTTTGCCAGTTTCGGCAACTACTCGTGCTATCTCTTTGGGGGAAGGCAACACCCCACTCATTAAACTAG
The DNA here is from genome assembly GCF_027855175.1 of Acinetobacter sp. AOR14_HL. Taxonomy (NCBI): domain Bacteria; kingdom Pseudomonadati; phylum Pseudomonadota; class Gammaproteobacteria; order Moraxellales; family Moraxellaceae; genus Acinetobacter; species Acinetobacter sp. AOR14_HL. Next base: position 36,990 of record NZ_JAKTII010000009.1, read on the forward strand.
AGAATATTCCACGTATTATTGGCAAAGATGTTGAAATTTATGTGAAATATGAGGGTTTAAACCCAACTGGTTCATTTAAAGACCGTGGTATGACCATGGCTGTAACCAAAGCGGTTGAAGAAGGCTCTAAAGCGATTATCTGTGCATCTACTGGTAACACTTCTGCTGCTGCTGCTGCTTATGCTGCACGTGCAGGTATCAAAGCGTTTGTTTTGATTCCAGAAGGCAAAATTGCGATGGGTAAAATGGCGCAAGCGATGATGTATGGTGCGATCACTATGCAAATCCGTGGTAACTTCGATGATGGTATGCGTCTTGTAAAAGAAGTTGCTGATCAAGCGCCTGTAACGATTGTAAACTCAATCAACCCTTACCGTTTGCAAGGCCAAAAAACCATTGCTTATGAGATCGTTGAAGCTTTAGGCCGTGCACCTGATTATCACTGCTTACCTGTAGGTAACGCAGGTAACATCACAGCTCACTGGATGGGCTATACTGAAGCAGTAGCAAATCAGCCTGCTGATCAGTTTGAACAAGTTATTTATGACGCAGCAACAGATCAGTTTACTGGTCCAAAACCTGAAGGTTTACCAACAATGGTAGGTTATCAGGCTTCTGGCGCAGCTCCATTCTTACGTGGTGCTCCAGTTGAAAACCCAGAAACAGTTGCAACTGCAATTCGTATTGGTAACCCACAAAGCTGGAACCATGCTAAAGCGGTAGTACGTGACTCTAAAGGCTGGTTTGATGAACTTCAAGACAGCGAGATTTTAGAAGCTCAGCGCTTACTTTCTATGTATGAAGGCGTATTTGTTGAGCCAGCATCTGCTGCTTCTATCGGTGGTGCAATTCGTGACATTAAAGCAGGTAAAATTGCTGCAGGTTCTGTAATTGTATGTACAGTGACTGGTAATGGCTTAAAAGACCCAGATACTGCAATCAAACAATGTGCTGATGCAGTAATGTTGTCAATTGATGCAACAATGAGCCAAGTAAAAGATTCGATTTTATCTAACATGTAAAATCTGAGTTTTCATAAAAACGGCTGTTCAACACAGCCGTTTTTTTATGTCTTTTTTAATAGCTATAAAAAAACGCTTCTAGATAGAAGCGTTTTTAGAATAATTAAATTAAATACGTTTTGGTAAATTACTTAACCAACTCAATAGGTTAGTTGCATCATTATTACGTGCTTGCGAACTTGGCTCACCAAGCAATACAATCACTGCTGGACGTGAGTTTACAGTCGTATGCATGACAACACAGCGACCTGCTTCATTGATATAACCCGTTTTAGACAAGTTAATATTCCAACCACCATTACGCACTAGAGCATTGGTATTATTAGATTTCAATACGCGATAACCCAAGTTGAAATCATAAGTTGGTGTGGTTGAAAATTGACGAATCAAACCGTATTGAGATGCTGTACTCGCCAAGATCCCTAAGTCACGCGCAGAAGATACATTGCGCGGATCTAAGCCTGTAGATTCATAATAATGAGTTGCGTTCATACCTAAAGCACGTGCTTTAGAGTTCATTGCAGCAACGAATGCAGGACGACCACCCGGATAAGTACGCGCTAAAGCCGCTGCTGCCGGATTTTCAGACTTCATTAAAGCAAACAACAACACTTCTGCACGGTTCATCTTGTCGCCAACACGGAGTGTTGAACTTGAATTTTTACCACCTGCGCCAGCAAAATCAATTTGCTCTAACATAATTTCTTCTGACATGTTTAAACGAGCATCTGCCGTTACCACTGCTGTCATTAACTTGGTAATAGATGCAATTGGCACAGAAGCGTTCGTATTTTTACTAAACAGTACTTCACCAGTTTGCGCATCCATCACTAACGCAGCTCGAGCACTTACACTCGGCTGAGCATTGTACCCACTCGTATCACGAATTGGAGCAAGCTTAGGAGCAGACGCTATAACTTTCGGTGCATTCCCACCACGCAATGTTGTAGTTACAGATGTTGAACCTTGCGGAGTGGGTTCATCATCTTCCTCATTCAAAAATTGGCTAGCGTCAGCTGAAGACCAATTTAAGCTTGCAGTACCACTACTCCCTGAGGACGGGTTATTGACGAGTTCTGCAAAGCTTGTTGAACTCAAACTAAGCAAAATAGACATGCTTAGCACATGTATTAAAGACTTTTTAGAATTTTTCACGGCACAATACTCGACTCAGGGTGATACACATTTGCGCTTACTATAATTATGCCTTACATTTGAGGTATAAGGTATAACGCTTTTACCGACACAATTGTGCACAACTATTCGCTCACTATATAAGAATAGGATTGCTAATTTTGTCATTCCATTGCAAGCTAATTTTGCTTTATGTAACAAAAAACTTGTTTTTTGAAAGAAAGGAGGTCTTCTTGATTACAGTTTTAGTTGTGGATGACCATGAACTTGTACGTACAGGCATTTGCCGTATGTTAGAAGATCATGCCGATGTAGAGGTCATTGGACAAGCCGAATCGGGTGAAGAAGCAATTGCTATTGTTCGTCAGAAACATCCTCAAGTTGTGCTACTTGATGTCAACATGCCAGGCATCGGGGGCGTAGAAACAACGCGTCGTTTACTACAAACCGCACCAGATACAAAAGTTATTGCTGTAAGTGGCTTATCAGAAGAACCTTACCCTTCTCTTTTGCTTAAAGCAGGAGCTAAAGGCTACATCACGAAAGGTGCTCCAATTACAGAAATGGTTCGAGCAATCAACAAAGTCATGCAAGGTGGTAAATACTTCAGTGCCGATATTGCTGAGCAGTTGGCGAGTTCCTATCTATCAGACACACAACAATCACCTTTTGACGCTCTATCCGAACGAGAAATGCAAGTTGCAATGATGGTTGTAAATTGTATTAGCGCTCAAGAAATTGCGGACAAACTTTTTGTAAGTGTCAAAACAGTGAATACTTACCGCTACCGTATTTTTGAAAAACTCGCCATCGATAGTGACGTTAAACTAACTCATCTTGCGATCCGTTATGGTCTGATCAAGCCGTAATCAAGCTTATATGCAATTTCCCTTAAACTCATCGTTGTCCAATACGATTTTTCGTTTGGGCACGTGGTATGGTTTATATCGTCTTATTATTGCGGTTAGCCTCAATATTATTTTGGTTTTAACCGATGCTCAAATCGACAATAGTCTACAACAACCCGCATTATATTTTTACACACTGCTTGGCTATTCCATATTAAGCCTTCTTCAGCTTTTGTGTTTTAAGTTTATTGCAACTCAGGCAACAAAGCAGCTTATTTTGTTTTTTGTGGTTGATGTTATCTGTCTGAGTTTACTTACATTTTCTGTAGGTGAACCAAATCTACAACTCAGCTTGCTGTATGTTATTGCTATATTCACCTCGGCAATTTTACTCAGCGCAAGAATGTCTTTACTCATTACATTACTTGCGGTCATTGCTGTTATTTACCAACGTTTTGTCGGTAGTTTATTTGACTACAATAATCTAAATACTATTGGTAATAGTGCTTTATTAGCCTTCTTATTTTTTGTGGTGCATGGGATCGGACAAATTGCGGTTCAGCGCTTTAAATTACTTGAGGCGCTAACTTTCCACCAATCAATAGAACTCTATCAACTACAAAATATTAACCGCTATATTTTGGAACAAATTGAAGAAGGCTATCTTGTTCTAGATGAAAACTACGACATTGTTCTAAGTAATCCGGCTGCCTGCTCTCTGTTAGGCATTCCCCCACAATTTGCCAGTGAAAAATATCCTTTAGCAAAATGGCACCCCGATTTATTTGAAATTCTTAAGTTTGATAACCTACAAGAAGGTGATCGATTTATTTTTGAGTCTCGACTGTCGGCTTACTCTATTAACATTAAAGTGCAGCATCTTGTGGTGCCGCAACAAGCATTGACGCTACTCATTTTACAAGATGCACAACACATTAATCAGCAAGCTCAACAACTCAAACTGGCTGCCTTAGGGCAACTTTCAGCCAGTATTGCACATGAAATCCGTAATCCCCTGGCAGCAATTGTTCAGGCAAATGACTTACTTAAAGATAGTGATTTAGAGCAGCAAAATACTTTACGCCGTATGATTGGTAAGCAAACAAAACGCATCGATAGTATTGTTCAAGACACCTTAGGACTTGCCAGCAGCGAAAGAACTCATCCAATCCAGATTGAATTAAACGACTTCATAAAGACGTTATTAGACGAAGATCTATCGGATGTTAAACATTCTATACAGCTTAAAATCTCTGATTCATCCTTAAAATTATTATTTGACGAGAAACAACTAAGACAAGTGCTGATTAACCTTGTCAGGAATGCTTTACGACATAATGCACCCGATTCACCCCATGTTCTGATCAACATTCATTCACAAACAAATAAAATTTATATTGATGTGATCGATTACGGTGAAGGTGTTTCAAAACGTGATATATCTCAATTATTTAAACCATTTTTTAGTACCGAAATTAATGGAACTGGTTTAGGATTATATTTGTCTCATAGTTTTTGTGAGGCAAACCATGCAAAGCTCACATATGTAGAGCAAAAACAAGGGGCATGCTTCCGAATGGCATGCCCAATAATATATTGATTTTTTATTAGGTTTTTGGGGAAATGGCAGAACAGCAACCACTAGTTTTGCTTGTAGACGATGAAGAAGATTTGTGCCTTTTAATGCAAATGACTCTTGCGCGAATGGGGATTAAAACACATCTTGCTTATCGGGTTGAACAGGCCAAACAACTCTTTACTCAGTTTCATTACGATGCATGCTTAACCGATTTAAACCTACCCGACGGTAGCGGTTTAGAATTAGTTAAACATGTTTCTCAAACTTATTCTCACACACCAATTGCAGTTTTAACTGCGTACGGCAATATGGATATTGCAATTGCAGCGTTAAAGGCGGGAGCTTTTGACTTTGTAAGTAAACCTATTAACCAAATTCATTTAGATCAGTTATTAAAAAAAGCGCTAAATCAGCCAAAACCAGAGCATGAGTTCGGTGAAATAACGTTGGAAAATGACCTATTGATTGGACGTTCTCCACCGATACAAAACTTGCGTATTGCTATAAAAAAAATAGCTCGTTCCCAAGCTCCTGTGTTTGTTACGGGGGAATCTGGTACAGGTAAAGAAGTTGTTGCTAATCTTATTCACCGTTTGAGTAACCGCAGCGAAGGTCCATTTATTGCGATTAACTGTGGAGCAATTCCAACTGAGCTCATGGAAAGTGAACTTTTTGGACATAAAAAAGGCAGTTTTACTGGAGCTACCCAAGACAAACAAGGCCTGATTTTGTCTGCTCATGGCGGCAGCTTATTTTTAGATGAAATTGCTGAATTGCCTTTAAGTATGCAAGTCAAATTACTTCGGGCAGTACAAGAGAAAAAAATTCGCCCAGTAGGTTCAGATCAGGAAATCGATGTTGATTTTCGGGTGATTAGCGCCAGCCACCAAGATTTAGAGTTATTAGTCCGACAAGGCAAATTCCGTCAGGACTTATTTTTCCGTATTCATGTTATGGATATCATGTTGCCGCCACTACGTGAGCGCGGTGGAGATATTTTGTTATTAGCCAATCATTTTATTCAAAAGGTTTGTATGGAATGGGAAATTCCAAGCAAACAATTAACCACTACTGCTGAAACTTATTTATTGCAGCAAGATTTTCCAGGTAATGTTCGTGAATTAAGAAATATGATTGAACGAGCTATTACCTTAAGTGATGATGAATGTATTGATTTAACACACTTAGCACCTCCTCTCAGAGGCAGTAGCGTTAACTCGCAAATCACAACTAAACAAGTGAATGACACATCAACTGCGATTGCTCAGACTCGACCAAAATTACCAATGGAAGGCTTAGAACGCTACTTAGAAAATATTGAAAAAGATATTCTACTGAACGCGTTGGACATGACACATTGGAACAGGACCTTAGCAGCTAAGAAGTTAGGAATGACCTTCCGCTCTTTACGCTATCGATTGAAAAAGTTTGGCTTAGATACTGAATTGGGAGAGGAAGTATAAAAGACTATTTTTTCTTTAGAAATAAGTCTGCAACACGATCTAAATATACCTCTTCTTTCATTTCTGGGGGCAAAGGATAGGTCTGATTAGGCTGAATACCTTGCCCTTCAATCATATTGCCATTTGGCGTGTAATAGTGTGAAACTGTCATTTGTAGTGCCGCACCACTTGGCAAAGGAAACAGTTTCTGCACTACGCCTTTCCCATAACTTTTTTCACCGATTACCCAAGCACGCTGGTGTTCTTTCATGGCCGCAGTAAAAACTTCGGCTGCCGATGCAGAACGATGATTAATTAATATACCTAATTTTATATTCTGAAATTCATTGCCAGGCAGAGCCTGAAATTGCTGATTACCTTCCGAACGGCTTTTAGTTGAGACGATAATCCCACTATTTAGAAATAAATCTGCCGACTCGACTGCTGCCGATAACAACCCACCTGGATTGTTTCGTAAATCGATTAAAACCGCTTTTAAACGTGGTGAACTATTTTCTTCAATTAACCGTTTAATTTCATTTGCCGTGTCTTGCTGGAATACTCTAATTTTTAGCACCAAAACCTGATTATGCAGCATTACAGGTTCTATATCGGTTTCTATTTTTTTATTACGAACTAAGTTGAGGTTTCCATTTAAATCTTCTGCTTGTACTTGAAGCGTACTTCCGATAGAGCCATAAAGCAGCCCAAGCACCTGATCTTGGTTTAAATTTTTTAAGTCTTGATTATCAATCTTGAGAATCGCTTGACCATTTCTCAAACCTAATTTGTATGAGTCTGAGCCAGTTTTAAGATCACGAATCATCCATTTATGGACATGCACTTCAGGGCTTAAAGCAAAATCAACCGAGGCGAGGTCACCTTCGGTATATTGAATGAGTTGACGATATTCTTCTGCCGACAAATAACGCGAATAACGATCTAGTCCACTCACCAGCCCTTTAATGGCTTGTTGAAATAAGGCATCGTCGGACTTCACGTCAACGTAATTATCTCGAACGATTCCATAGATTTGAACAAACTGTTGAATCGACTCGATCGGTACCTCTGCATAACTATGTTCCGGTTCTTCCGAATCCGAATGCAGAGGTGACAATTTCTCTTTTACAACTGGCGCCGCAAAAGCAAATTGGCTGCAACACAGCAACATACTTACAATAAGTTTTTTATATTTAATGTGTTGCAGCATCCAATCACCTTTGGCTTATGCAGATAATGTAATCAGATTACGCCCTTGCATTTCAGCAGGAACAGGAATCTGCATTAAATTGAGAATCGTAGGTGCTACATCGGCAAGCACACCACCTTCTGCAATTGTTGCTTGTGTTGGGCCAACATAGATAAACGGTACAAGTTCCGTTGTATGTTGAGTGTGAACTTGACCGCTTTCGTAGTCTTGCATTTGTTCCACGTTACCATGGTCAGCAGTAATCAACATATGGCCTTTCTTTGCCATTACCGCTTCATAGACACGTCCTAGGCAGAGGTCGACTGCTTCAACTGCTTTAACAGCAGCATCAAAAATACCTGTATGACCTACCATATCACCATTGGCATAGTTCACAACCAATAAATCGTATTCACCAGAATTAATGGCTTTAACCAATTCATCAGTTACTTCATAAGCACTCATTTCAGGCTTAAGGTCATACGTTGCAACGTTTGGAGATGGAATCAAAATACGCTTTTCGCCTGGATATTCATCTTCACGCCCGCCACTAAAGAAGAACGTGACATGAGCATATTTTTCAGTTTCGGCAATACGTAACTGAGTTTTTCCAAGAGAAGATAAATATTCACCCAATGAATTTTTTAATGCTTCTGGCATGTATGCAACTGGCGCATCAATGCTAGCTTGATAACGGGTTAGCATGACAAATTTAGAAAGGTTTGGTACAACTTTACGCTCAAAACCTGCAAAGTCTTTTTCTACAAATGCACGAGTAATTTCACGAGCTCGGTCAGCACGGAAATTCATAAATACAACGCTATCGCCGTCTTGTACTTTAGCAACATCACCAATACGAGTCGCTTTTACAAACTCATCGTTTTCATTGGCTGCATAAGCTAACTCTAACCCTTCCGCTGCTGTTTGCGCAGTACGAAGTGCCTCGCCTTCGGTCAACAAGCGATAAGCTTGCTCAACACGATCCCAACGGTTATCGCGGTCCATTGCAAAGTAGCGGCCAATCATAGTCGCGATACGGCCTTGACCTGGATATTGAGCAAATAATGCATCTAATTTTTCTAAAGATGGCTGAGCACTACGTGGAGGTGTGTCACGGCCATCAAGAAAAGCGTGTAAATAAACTTTTGCACCACGTTTTAATGCAAGCTCACACATCGCCACAATATGGTCTTCATGTGAATGGACGCCACCGTCTGAGAGCAATCCCATAATATGGACAGCACCATTAGCAGCTTTGGCCTTTTCAACCGCGTCGATCAACACTTCATGTTTAAAAAAGTCGCCAGTACGAATATCTTTAGTAATACGGGTAAAGTCTTGATACAAAACACGACCAGCACCAAGATTCATATGGCCAACTTCAGAGTTACCCATTTGTCCATCAGGTAAACCAACATCTTCACCAGAACCAGAAATTAGACTATTTGGATGCTTTGCTGTCATTGCCGCCAAATTCGGTGTTTTTGCTGCAAGAAAAGCATTATCTTCAATCGCTTCACGGTGACCAACACCATCCATAATGACCAGAACGTGAGGGATCTTGCCAGCAGTTGCATCCGTCATAATCTATTTCTCTTTTGTCTACAATTTCGTCACAATATCTTACCGAATTTTCGGTCAAGACTCTATTTTTTCCTATGGCTTTCACCAATATCTACGATTGATGAAAACCATAAATATCAATTATTACTAGCGAGCGCGGTAAAGCAAATAACTTCCGGCACCAAACATTAATAATATAGGTACAAGTACAAACCAAGCTGGAGATGGGGAGTAAACCAAGCTGGCATAGCCCAAGAAATCCTGCAAATAATAGAAACTCAAGCCAATAAACAATGCGATTACCAAACGGAAACCCATCGATTGTTGACGTAATGGTCCAAAAATAAATGAACACGCCACTAGAACCAAAGCGATCAACGAAAATGGCGAGGCAACTTTTTGCCAGAAAGCCAATTGGTAAGTCTTTGGTACCTGACTGTATTCATCCATATAGCGCATGAAACTAATGAGCTGGCTTGGAGATAAATCTTCAGGATCTAAAGTCACCATGTGCACATATTTAGGCTGTAATGCTAAAGAAAGCGATTGTTCGTCATGGTCAGTTTTGATGGCATTGCCTGTCGCCAAAATATCCATTTGTTCTGCTTTCTTCAACGCCCATTGACCATCTTTTACGAACTGTCCTTGCTGAGCATTAATCAATGATTGCAAGTAATAGTTCTGGTCAAAGTCGACCACTTGAATATCTTTTAAATTGCCCTGAGAGTTAGCATAGTCAATATAGATAAATCTCTGCCCTTCACGTGACCAATAACCTTTGACTTCGCCTAAAGCAGCTACAGAGCGGTGGCTTTTAACACTTTGTGCTTTTTCATTCGTATAAGGGATAACCCACTCACTTAAGGCAAACGACAAAATAATAAGCAGTAAAGCTGAGCGCATCACCCAACCAACAATACGCCATAAGCTAATACCGGCGGAGCGCATAACAATAAGTTCACTGCTGGTCGCTAGTGAACCTAAACCAATTACAGCACCAATCAAGGCAGAAATAGGCAAAATTTCATATAGATAACGAGGCGCTCCCCACAACACATAGATGAGAGCTTGCCATGCGTTATAGTCGGGTTTGAGCTCACCCAACTCGCCAAGGTACGTAAATAAGACCTGTAAAATCGACAAAACAACTGTGGTGCCAAACATTGCAAGCGCAGTGGTTTTCGTCACATATTTGGCGACTATTCGACGTGCTAACATTATAATTTCACTCGCTTGATCTGTTTCTTGATTTTTGGCCCTAACTTCTGCTTACGTGAGAATAAGGCGGCTGCAACGCCATAAACAACCAACACGGCAGGATAAGCCCAAATATCAAGTTCTTCTTTACTAATACGAGTCTTGATTGCAATCATTAATACGATCAGACTGGAAAAAATAAAAATCGCCGGAATAAGACGGTAATAACGACCTTGTCTTGGACTCACCTCAGACAATGCCACAGAAAGCATTAAAGCAATAATAATGGTGAATGGTCCAAACAAACGCCATCCCAACTCGCTTCTTATGACTGGATCATTTGTTTTTGAAAAGAGTTTAGTCGTTGATAAGGCTTCTACATCGCCACTCTCAAACTTAACATCTTTGTCATTTTCTAAACGTAGACGATAAGACTGGAACTCTGCTTGCGTATATTTTGGTTGTCCCGGGAATATTTCATAACGGCGGCCTTGCACCAGATCAACTACATTGGCTGTATCATTTGCAACCTCTACACGAGTCGCTTCTTTTGCCAAAATCATGACATCTGGCTTATCTTCTTTGGCAGCGCGTTGATAAAAGAAAATATCCTTTAAATTTTTTCGGTCTTCTGACAAAGAACCCGCATAAATCGTATAGGGTCCAGAAGAAATAAACTCTCTTGGCCGAACCAAATCGAAGCCTGTCCGAACCGCTTGGGTAGTTGTCAGCTTTTCAAACTCACGCAGTCCCCACGGCGTCATCCAGAGCATAAGCACAGACTGACAAACCATATAAACAAGCGTCATTGGAATGAGTAATCGTGCTAATTGATGGCGACTCACACCACTACCATTCAATACAGCCATTTCATGGTCAACATATAAGCGACCAAACACCAGCATTAAACCAATGAAAAAACCCAGTGGTAAAATGAGTGTTAGAAATTCAGGTAAACGATATCCAATGATGCTAAACAAGATGCTGGCATCTAAACGCCCCTGCGCCGCCACACCAAAGTATTTGATCAGACGACCACCCATCATGATTAAGGTCAATAAAGAAATGACCACCAATGAGGTAGAGACAACTTGCTTGACGAGATAACGCCGAATAATCAAAGTAATACTTCCAAAAGGCTAATCGGGACGACTGCTAGTTTACCCGAATGTTAAAAATATAAAACCGCACATTGCAACGCTATGCTTGAAAGTGTTTCAATGTTTTAATTCATCATAACTTTCTATAGGCAATCACGACAGCCATGAAATTTACAACTTATACAACTTTTCCCGAACAGACATCTAATGAATCTTTGTGGGTTTTAGTTGATTCAGAACAGCTACAAAGCAACGTCAACACATATCAAATCAATAACCTAGAAAGCGTTCTTAGCGCTACCCAATTTAAAGGCAACTTCAATGAAACTCTGCCTTTATTTGGTCAGATTTCAAATCAGCCTCACAGCCAATTACTTGGCTTAGGAAAAACAGCTGAACTTCAGACAGTCAAACTCGCTAAACTTGCCCAAACGATTATCAAATCGACACAAAATAAATTTAAGCATATCGCAATTGATATTGCTGCGTTACCTGTCGAGCACCATTATTTATTTGCTTTAAGCTTAACTCAAGCAGCTTATGGTTATGATGAGTTTAAATCGAAAAAAAATGAATTTGTGTTACAACAGGTTGATTTAATTAGTTCAACGACTAGCCTAGATGAAAAACAACTGGCTTTAGTACATGCAGTACAGTCTGGTCAGTCTTATGCACGTGATCTTGGCAACCGCCCAGGTAATATTTGTTTCCCAGAATATTTGGCAGAACAAGCTCTAGCTTTAGCGGCAGAATTCCCAGACTTACTTAAAGTCACTGTTTTAAATGAGCAACAAATGGCTGATTTAGGCATGTATGCTTTTCTTGCAGTCAGCAAAGGATCTGATCGTCCGGGCCGTATTGTAACTCTCGAATATCAAGCACAGATTGATCAAGCTCCGGTTGTTCTCGTTGGTAAAGGTGTAACTTTTGATACGGGTGGTATTTCTTTAAAACCAGGCCTGGGCATGGATGAAATGAAATTCGATATGTGTGGTGCAGCCTCTGTACTAGGTACCATTCGTGCATTATGCGAAGCAAAACTTCCTATTCATGTAGTTGGTGCAATTGCAGCAGCAGAAAATATGCCTTCTGGCAAAGCAACTCGTCCGGGTGACATTGTGACCACCATGAGCGGGCAAACTGTTGAAATTTTAAATACAGATGCTGAAGGCCGTTTAGTACTGTGTGACACATTGACCTATATCAAACGCTTCAATCCAGCAGTAGTGGTTGATATTGCGACTTTAACAGGTGCCTGTGTAGTCGCTTTAGGTAAAGTACTCAGTGGTTTGTTCTCACCAGATGATGCTTTAGCAGCTGAACTCCAACAAGCGGGCGAACAATCATTTGACCGTGTATGGCGTATGCCAGTCATTGACGATTATCAAGAGTTGCTTGATTCACCATTTGCAGATATTGCGAACATCGGTGGTCCATACGGCGGCGCGATTACAGCTGCATGTTTCCTTGAGCGCTTTACACGTGAATATCGTTGGGCTCATTTAGATGTAGCAGGAACAGCATGGTTATCTGGTCCAGCTAAAGGTGCAACTGGTCGTCCAGTACCATTACTCATGCAATTTCTAGCGAATCGTGTAAGTACGAATGGCTAAAGTTAGTTTTTATCTATTTGAAACCAGCGAAGAACGGCAAGTCGATAGTGCTTGCCGTTTATGTCGAAAAATATTACAGAAGCATCCTAAAATCTGGTGGTATTGTCCAGATGTGCAGCTACAACAGATGCTTGATGAAAGATTATGGGATTTCGACCCTGTCAGTTTCATTGCGCATGGAGTTGACCAGACTGATGCTGCTGTATGTATTTCGGCTAAACAACCACTTGAACAAGGCCTGTTAGTATTTAATTTTAACAATCATGCACTTGAACAAGTTGATCATTTTAGCCACATTATAGAAATTGTTGAAAATAATGAAACAGCCAAGCAAATTGGTCGAGAAAAATTTAAAATGTATCGCCGTTTGGGTATAGAACCGCGGACCTTTAAATTATAACGCGCTAAAATGTAAATACTGTTGATCAAGGAGAAACATGGTGGCATTAAATGTCGGGCAAGATTTTAAAAAAAGATGGTTAAATGCGCCTGAAGCTGTCCGTCATACCTATCAACAGGATTTGGCACGTATTTGCGATCTACTCGAACCCCAAACCCCTATTCAGCTTTGGGTTTTAAATGACGAAAAAGCTCAGTTAGAATCACAGCAAAAAATTGAACAAGCCTACGCAGACCTCAAAGCAGAGCTCATTGAGCAGGCACGTATTCGTCGTCAACTTGCTTTAGAAAAAGCACTTGCTGACAAACGTGCATCAGAAGCTGCTTATGCTGCGGAGTTGCAAGCAGACGAAATTCGCAAGTTTAATGAACAGACTGAAACATTACACATATTACGTAGTCATTTAGAACAAGAGGTTGCAGAGCAAACTGCGCGTTATCAGAAAAACCCTGAAACACCAGCAGTCAATTACTCTGCTGGCGTAAAACTTAGTATTACCGATGATCAAATCTTATCTGAGCTTGAAAGTTTACGTATTCGTTTAGAACTTGAAGCTGAGAGCTTAATTGAACAGTCTGTAACGGCTTTCCGAGCCAAGCTAAATTCGGCAGCTCAAGAAGAAATTGAATACATTTTAAAGAATTCTAAGTTTTCTGATGAAAAAATAGAAAAGTAAAGTTTTTAAGACCCTCTTTGTCATAAAAATGACATTTAATTGTCACAGAATGGTCATGCACAATATTCTTTTAGTTCAAATAATTATTAGAATATCGCATAGTTATTTATGAAAATTAATGAGGGTAAAAATGGACATTCCGCATCAGATTTCAATGCAACTTGAGCAGCTTAATCAGGGTGAACAATGGACATTTTCAGCACAAGAACTTTATATGAGTCATAACGACTTTAACTCTTTATCTATCTTACTCACACGAGAGTCAGAAAAAGGCGAATTTTCAATTACACGTACTCAGCATAACAAGCCATGGGTCGGCACAAACTCGGTTACGCTAACCAAGCAATAAATTTTCAAAATAAAAAACCGGAACAAGTGTCCGGTTTTTTATTTTAACGATTTAGCTTTTTATTTTAAAAAACCATTCTCAGCTAAAAAAGCCATACTAATATTTGACTCTGTTTTTTGTTCAGCAGCCTTATCACCTAGTAATAAACGCTCGATATAACGCGCCAAAACATCGACCTCAAGGTTTACCTTACTGCCTACTTGCCATGTTCCAATGTTAGTACGCTCTGCTGTATGCGGAATTAAGTTCAAGCTTAAAATATTTCCACGTAAGTGGTTAATCGTTAAACTAATACCATCTACGGTCACAGAACCTTTTTCTGCTAAATATTTAGCAAGTTCTGCGGGTGCCGTCACTTCATAATAGATTGAACGAGCATCTTCACGCACTACTGTAATTTCACCTACGCCATCAACGTGACCACTTACAATGTGTCCACCAAAGCGTGTTGTTGGTAACATTGCCTTTTCAACATTGACACGTTGCCCAACTTTCCAGTGACCCAAAGTCGTTCGGTTTAAACTCTCACGAGAAACATCAGCTGCATACCAATTATCGCCCCATTCAATCACGGTGAGACAAATTCCATTGGTCGCAATTGAGTCACCCAAATGTACATCTGACATATCCAGATCAGTCTGAATACGTAAACGCACATCACCACCTACGCTTTGCAGGCTTTCAACTTTTCCTAAACTTTCAATAATGCCTGTAAACATGGCTCAATCTCCAAATCTTTTTACACTGCTTAAATTGCAGCGCTTACCAAAGTGCGAGCTGTGTGCTATTACCTGAGGTATCTACACCACCTAGCTCGGCGAAGTGGTAAAGCTGGCCTAATAACTGACGTAATGGTGGTCCTGACTTGGCATGAGTATCAGTAATCACAATAAATTCAAGCACGCGTGCACGTTCAGACTGTCGTTGTTTACTCACTCGATAGCGTGGAACATCTTGTGTTAACAAGGTCACTTTGCCCCGCTCCAGATTGGCCATAAGCAAATCTTTCGGCTCGATATTACCATCAGTTGAATAACTGGTCAGAATATAGCGGGCATTGATGGTTGAAAGTAGTTTTTCATACGCATCTTTCGCATATTTAGAAGAGTTATATGGGCTTGGACGCTCTTTACGCCAAGCTCTATCAATTCCGCTCTTATAACCTTTGGTATCTGGTGAAGGTAAATCGACCTGATCCCATAAAGTTAATGCATTTAAAACATGGTAATTACTACTATATGCATGCTGGTTATACGGTGGATCGAGATAGGCAACATCCACTTCAAAACCACTCATTTGATTTGCTAGATGCTGTGAATCTACACACCACATTTCAGCAGCAGGACGTTTACGGTCACCAATCTCGCAAAAACGACTTGGTGTTAACCAAAGTAATGACTCAATTCGCTCTAATGCAGTTTGTGTACGTCCGCCCCACCCTTGGTGGAAGCTTTTAAATACGCCACTGGTGTTACTAACAAAACTTGCTGAATAGAGCAAAGGCGCGAGCAATGCACTCATCTCTACATCATTAATTGCACCTTGAGATTGCCATGTTGCAATCTGCTGGCGAATCGCATCAATACGCATACCATTACGGCGTTTAAAGAACAAACGGTCACGAGCTGGATCATAAATATCATCATTACGTGGGCAAAGATTATGCGTTACCCAACCTTTAACTTCAGGTAAGCGATTTAAATAATCGATTGCCTTCTGATACCCGCCTAGCTCTTTAAAAGCAGGTGCATCGATGCAAGCTAAAATCGCATGATTTAACGCATGGCTATAAGGTTCCCAGTCATTCGCAATCACTCGGTAACCATTTTGACGCGCCAAACGAGATACTACGCCACTGCCGGCAAAGAAATCGGCAAAAATCGGAGGATTCTTTTTCTTGCTATTCAGTGTCCCTGTAATTTCAAGGGCTTCTAAAATTAGATGGAGCAATCGGCGCTTATTACCCAAGTAAGGAACAAGCTGATGGAAAAGATATTCGTCTGTCGTACGGGCTGCATGACGACGTTTGTGATAAACCGAAGGCTCTGGATTCATACTTTCTCTTGCGTAGGGATTAACCTTAAGCGTATATCTTGATCAAGTTGTGTCACATCAAGAAGTGTAAAACGAAGTTGTTGTGCCATATATTCAAACTCTGCATTGAACATGGCTCTTGCACTTTTCCCCAATAATGTCGGGGCAATATAACTGATCAACTCATCTACCAAACCTTCTTGTAAAAAGGCAGTAGATAATGTTGCACCGGCTTCTACCAATACATCATAAATTTGATATTGCTTAGATAGGGTCTGTAACAGCACTTTTAAAGGCTGAATTTCTAATTGTATCACGCCTAAATCAGCAAGTTCTTGACGATATGGCCCCATCACCATCACAGTTTCAGGGTTTTCTAAAATTTTAGCAGCAAGCGGCAAACGACCTTGGCGGTCTAAAATAATCCGTTTTGGCTGTGCAATTGTCTCAATATCAACACTGCCCAGAGTTCGTACATTAAGCTGACAGTCATCTGCAATCACAGTATCGATCCCTGTAATCACTGCTCCTGAAATGGCACGCCAATGTTGTACATCCTGACGCGCAACTGCACCAGTAATCCATTTCGATTCACCCGATGCCATTGCAGTACGTCCATCTAAGCTTGAAGCTACTTTTAAGCGTACATAGGGCATGCCCGTAGACATCGCCTTTAAAAAACCTTGGTTTAATTTCTCTGCCAAATCTTCACAAATGCCAACTTCTACTTCAATTCCGGCATTTTTCAAAATCTGAACACCCTTACCCGCAACGAGTGGGTTTGGATCAGGACATGCCACAACCACCTTTTTAACCTGTGCCTTAACCAATGCTTCGGCACAAGGAGGAGTTCTCCCATAATGTGCACATGGCTCAAGCGTCACATACGCTGTTGCACCTTGAGCCTGCTCAGCTGCCTGACGTAAGGCAAAAACCTCTGCGTGTGGTTGACCTGCTTTAGGATGAAAGCCCTCACCGATTAACTGATCATCTTTGACAATGACACAACCAACATTTGGATTAGGCTTAGTCGAATATAGACCTCGTTTGGCAAGTTCAATAGCTTGTTGCATCCAATATTGATCTTTTTTCAACTCAGACATAAAAATCTCAAATAATTATTGTTCACGTTGCTGCATTTGCTCAATTTGTCGGCGAAAAGCTTCAACATCCTGAAAATCTTGATAAACAGAAGCAAATCGAACATAAGCGACATGGTCGAGTGCAAATAGAGATTGCATGACGACTTCACCAATTGTTCTAGACTTCACGTCACGCTCACCTAAACGGCGAATCTGCAATTGGATATCACTTAAAACAGTTTCTATCTGTTCTTGGGTGACCGGACGTTTTTGCAATGCATGCATTAACGAACGGCGTAGCTTGGCCTCATCGAAAGGTTCATTCTTTCCATTCGATTTGATCACACGGGGCATCACCACTTCATAGCTTTCAAAAGTGGTAAAACGTTCACCGCAACTTACACACTCACGACGTCGACGAATCTGACAGCCTTCGGCGGCTAAACGTGAATCGATGACTTTACTATCTGCGGCGTTGCAAAATGGACAATGCATAGCGGATTTATAGGGTCGATTACTTTGACCTAGTGTAGCAAAATTTCTACACTTACAGAACCAGCATTCTATGAGACAAAAAAACAGTCCTGAGCAAGATCAAAGCATCGCTTTGATCACAGCGCAAGACTGTTCTTTTAAGACAGCAGATATATTACGAATTATTCAATACGTTCGCCATGTTGGCTTAAATCCAGACCCATGCGTTCATCATCAGCGTTAACACGGATACCAATCACAAGATCAATCACTTTAAGAATTACAAAAGTCGCTACACCACTGTAAATCATGGTTGCCAATACGCCTTCAACTTGTACCCATAATTGACCAGCAAAGGTTGGAGCTAAGGTAACGTTGGCTGCTTTGATGATTTCATCACTGTAAAATACGCCAGTTAAAATCGCACCGACAATACCACCTACAGCATGTAAACCAAACGCATCCAAAGCATCATCAGCTTTAAGTAAGCGTTTAAGTGCAGTAATACCCCAGAAGCACACTACACCACCGATAAGGCCCATGACTAAAGCGCCGCCTACACCGACAAAACCTGCTGCTGGCGTAATCACAACCAAACCAGCTACCGCACCAGAAGCACCACCTAATACAGATGCTTTGCCACGGATCATACGTTCAACAACCAACCAAGAGAATGCAGCAGCAGCGGCAGCAACTTGAGTCACTAAAATTGCCATGCTTGCACGAGCGCCAGCACCTAAAGCACTACCACCGTTAAAGCCAAACCAACCTACCCAAAGTAAGCTTGCACCGACTACAGTTAGAGTCAAGTTATGCGGAGCCATAGATTCACGGCCCAAACCAATACGTTTTCCAAGCATGTAAGCCGCAACTAAACCTGCAACACCTGAGTTGATATGTACAACTGTACCACCAGCAAAATCTAATGCGCCTGCTTTAAATAACCAACCATCTGCCGCCCAAACCCAGTGGGTAATTGGTGCATAGACTACGAGTACCCAAACTGCAATAAACACCATGAAAGCTGAATACTTCATGCGGTCCGCAATAGAACCACTTAGAATTGCAACTGTAATAATGGCAAAGGTCATTTGGAAAATAACAAAGAGACTTTCAGGAATTGTCCCACTCAATGCGTCAAACGCGACTCCGTTTAGCATTGCTTTAGACAAATCACCAAAAAATGCACCTGTGCCAGAGAACGCGATTGAATATCCTGCAATCACCCACAGCAAACTGACTAAAATCGCAGCAGAAAGGCTGAACATCATAGTACTGAGTACATTTTTTTTACGGACCATACCGCCGTAGAATAATGCCAACCCAGGAATGGTCATCAACAGTACCAAAGCTGTTGAAACTAAAATCCAAGAGGTATCACCCGTATCAAGAGTAGGTGTCGGTGCTGGAGCTGCCGGAGTTTCAGCAACTGGTGCTTCTGCAGTGGTTGCAGTAGCTTGAGATGTTGATGTAGCCGCAACTTCCGATGTAGGCGTTGTTACAGCTTCTTCTGCCCAAACGGCAGTACCACCCAAAAGAGCGCCTGATAGACTCAGCGCCATAAGCATTTTTTTCATTCGTGTCCCCCAACCTCATTTGCGAGTTATTTTCTACTCAGCAAGCTTTGTGCCAATTAGACAGCATCTGGTCCAGTTTCACCCGTACGGATACGGATAACTTGTTCCAGGTTAGTCACAAAAATCTTACCATCGCCAATTTTTCCTGTGCTTGCTACACGTGTAATTGATTCAATTACCGCGTCGACCATTTCATCACTAATCGCAATTTCGATTTTTACTTTAGGTAAGAAATCAACCACATACTCCGCGCCACGGTAGAGTTCTGTATGTCCTTTTTGACGACCAAAACCTTTAACTTCAGTTACGGTAATCCCTTGTACACCAATGTCAGAGAGCGCTTCACGCACATCATCCAATTTAAACGGTTTTACAATTGCAGTTACAAGCTTCATGTTTGTTTCCTTCGGCTTCTTTTCACCAGTAAGGTTTTATGTTCAATTTTCATGCCAATATTTCAAAGGTTGAGGGAAATGAATCTATTGCATGAACTTTCTTTATAACCTATTTAGTGATCAAGATGTAGATGAGCTATTAAAAATAAAATGAATTTTCAGTATGTTTACATGCTGATTTAATGTTCTATTTGTACTAAAAGAATTGAAACCTATATCCCACCTTCAAGCAGTGGTAAACTGTAAACCATAAGGTAATACAACACTTTGGATATTTCATGCTAGAAACTTTATTACAGGCCATTCTGGAACAAATTGATGAGCCTAAAAAAGATTTGGAAAAAAATTTACGTGCATTATTAAATGAAGCAGTCGAAAAGTTAGATCTTGTTTCCAGACAAGAAATTGACCGCCAAAAGACCGCACTGCAATCAGCCAACCAACGTTTAGCAGAGCTACAAAAACAAGTGGAACTGTTAGAAGAAACTTTAAAGAATAAAAAATAAGCACCAATGTAGCGCACTTATACTTTACAACGATTAAAAATGAAGCACCATAATGGAACAACAAGATGTCTTTTTCTAAAATTTATACACGGGGACTTTTGGGTTTACATGCACCTCTCATTGAAGTAGAGGTACATGTGAGTCAAGGCTTACCTTCTCTTACCATTGTAGGCCTAGCCGAAGCGGCAGTAAGAGAAAGTAAAGACCGAGTTCGCTCAGCGATTATTAACAGTGGATTTCAATTTCCGACTAAACGACTGACCATTAATCTTGCACCAGCAGATTTGCCCAAAGATGGTTCACGTCTGGATTTACCAATTGCTTTAGGTATTTTAATTGCCTCTGGTCAGCTCCCAGAAAACTGTGCCGAAGATTTTGAATTTATTGGAGAGTTAGCACTTGATGGTCATGTAAGGCCAGTGTCAGGTACTTTAACTTTGGCAATGGCTTGTCAACAAGCCAAACATAAAATGCTTTTACCACTTGATAATAGTCAGGATATTAGTTACTTACCTGACTTTAAATGTTATCCAGTGAGCCACTTAAAAGAAGTCTGTGAACATTTTCTGGGCACAAAGTCTCTACCTTCGGTTGAGCCTACGGCCACTTCAAACCAAATGCCTTATAAATTTGACCTTGCAGATGTAAAAGGTCAGCTACGCCCACGCCGTGCACTCGAAATTGCTGCTGCTGGGGGGCACTCCTTACTTTTTAAAGGACCACCTGGCACAGGTAAAACTTTACTCGCCTCAAGGCTTCCTTCAATTTTACCGCCTCTGACTAATCAAGAAACGCTTGAAGTTGCTAGCATTTATTCTATTTCAAATACATCACATACTTTTGGTCAGCGACCATTTCGAGCGCCCCATCATACAGCATCAGCGATTGCACTCGTTGGGGGCGGTTCTCACCCTAAACCGGGCGAAATTACATTATCGCATTTAGGAGTACTTTTTTTAGATGAGCTCCCCGAGTTTGATAGAAAAGTACTCGAAGTCTTACGCCAGCCGCTTGAGTCAAAAGAAATCATTATTTCACGAGCAGCTCGGCAAATTACTTACCCCGCTAACTTCCAACTGATTGCGGCGATGAACCCATGTCCATGTGGTTATGCATTTAATCAAGATAGCCGTTGTCAGTGTTCACCTGAGAGTATTAAGCGCTACCAAAATCGTATATCGGGGCCATTACTTGACCGTATCGATTTACATATTGATGTACCACCGTTAAAGGCCCAAGAGCTACAAGATCCAACGCCTGTTGAAGATTCGAGTAGTGTTCGACAACGTGTGATTTATGCCTATGAACAACAGATTCAAAGACAAAATTGTTTAAACCAGGCGCTTTCGCCGAAACAGCTAGAACAACATGCTGTACTTGATAGTACTTCTCAACGAATGATTGAAATGGCTCAACAACGTTTAAATTTATCGGCCCGCGCTTATCATCGTGTTTTACGGGTTGCTCGTACTATTGCCGATTTAGCTCAAAGTGAAGTGATTCAAAGTTCTCACCTTACAGAAGCATTATCCTATCGAGGAAATAGTTAACAAATGAAAAAACAGCGGATCGTGAGTCCGCTGTTTTTTAATATTTATATGAGTTGTTAATTAAAGAATTTATTACTGCCTATATAAAAAGGCAAAGAGGATGCTATGAAAATTTTGGCTATATCCGGCAGTGCAAGAGAGGCATCAACAAATACAGCGCTATTGCGAGCAATGAAAGATATAGCACCGTCCAGTATTGAATTTTCAGTTTTCCATAGCCTTAATAAGCTTCCCATTTTCTCTCCAGATGATGAGGGAGAAAAAACGCCTGCTATAGTAGAAGAATTTATCAAATCTGTTTCTGCCTCAGATGGCATTATCATCTCAAGTCCTGAATATATCCGTTGTATTCCAGGCGGTCTCAAAAATGCAATTGACTGGATGGTTTCGCGCACTGAAATCATAGATAAACCTATTGTTCTAGTTCATGCATCTAGTCGCGGTGACGATATGCTGGTTTCTTTAAGAAGAGTACTGTCGACTGTTAGCAGCAATTTTTTTGAAGATTTATTTTTACGCTTCTCTCTTCTTAGCAAATCGCCTGAACAAATTGTTGAGATACTACAAACTGAAGAATATAAGTCACAAATTACACCGTTCCTGCTTAGCTTTGTCTCAGAGATTCAAAAGTATCAAGATCAATTAGAGTAAGCTGATCACCGTGTTTACGAGTAGCACGGACCATTGTCGATTTGGCTCAAAACGTCCTCTCCTTACAAAAGCGCTGTCTTATCAGAGATAATCAGCCCTAAGATTAGAACAAAGAATTATGAGTCCGCTGTTCTTTTATTAAGAACCTCATTTAACTTCTCGATTAAAGAAGTAATTTCTTTCTCTGATAAAGCTGCAAAGCCAAAACGAATACAACGATTAGAAGAATCATCCTGTCTAAGCTTATGCTCTGTATCCATGTTGAGTTCGTCTAATTTTAAGGCTTGCTCTTTAGTAAAAGATTTCTGGAATTTCACCCATAAAGCCATTCCACCTGCTGGAGGTTGAATCTGGACATCACCTGAAAAAACTCTGCTAAATTCAGTTAAGGCATGGTCACGGCGTAACTGATATATTTTTTTCATTTTACGAATGTGTCGTTTGATTTCACCGCGCTGCATTAAATCTGCTAAAGCAAGTTCAGTAATATTATTACCTTGTCGATCAATCAATAAAATATCTTCGGTAATGGATTGAATGACTGATGCAGATGCCACGATGTATCCCAAACGAATACCGGGTGCAAAAACCTTAGATAATGAGCCAACATGAATGACCAGCTCAGAATGAGGCAAACTCGCTAAGGGTGGCATAGGCCGACTGTCATAGTGGAATTCGTGGTCATAATCATCTTCAATAATATAAAACCCCCATTTTTTTGAAAGTTCTAAGAGCTGAAGACGGCGACTCATTGGCATCGTGACAGTTGTGGGATATTGATGATGCGGAGTTGTATAAATGGCAGCAACCGAATGTTCTTGTAAAATCCGTTCTAAATCCTCAATGACAATACCTTGTTCATCTAATTTGACAGAAACGACCTGAAACCCATTCGACTGAAACGCTTTAAAAGCAGAGGGATAATACAGCTCTTCAACTACAATCACTCCCTGTCGATTTGGTAGTGCACGGGATGCAAGAAAAATTCCCATCTGGCTGCCACGTACAATACAAATCTCATCTTCGGCAACACTCATAAAACGTTCCATCGACAACATTTTTTGTAAGGCTTGTCTTAATTCAATCATACCTTGGGGGTTTCCATAACCCATGTACTGGTTTTGGGTAATTTTAATCAATGCATGCCGATAGGCTCTTGAAAATAACTCATACGGAATAAGCCTTGGGTCAGGCACACCATCGTTGTGTGGGTATAAAGCAGCTTCTTGAATAGTTGGCTTATCATTAACTTTTCGTTCATTTACAGAGTCTATTTGGAGCTGCTTTTCCGGCAAAATATCTGCCACAAATGTGCCTTTTCGAGGACGAGTCACAAGCCAGCCTTGCGCCTCTAATTCTTCATATACTGCTTGTACTGTTTTTCTATTAATTCCCAATTCTTTTGACAAGCTACGAGACCCAGGCAACATAGTCCCTTGCACCAAGCGACCACTTAAAATCTCCTGACTAATCAAGTTAGTCAGTTTTAAAAAAACTGTTTTTTCTTCTCTTTCATCGATACGGAAATGTATTTGCCAAGGTCTTAGCATATTCGCCCCATCTGGACCATATAACTTGTAAAAACTGGATGTATTGATTCACCCAGTTGTTTTCTATTCTGCCTTCACCTACTTAATTTGGTCAACTGGACTGGAGAAGAGATGAAGACTGCTTCTGTAAACAAACAAGATCTGATGCAACATGCACAGCAAGACATGCAAAAGTGGATTAGCGATTCAGATTTAACTGACCGCCAAAAGCTTGCACTCACTTGTCGTATTTTATTTGATCATGGCCATGATGTTGGTTTAGCGGGCCAAATTACATGTCGTAGTGAAAATAAAGATTCCTTTATTACTCAACGTTTTGGTTTAGGCTTTGATGAAATTACTGCCTCAAACTTGCTTGAGGTTAATCAAGATTTAGAACCAATCAATCAAGAAGGAATGGCAAACCCAGCCAATCGTTTTCATACGTGGATTTATAAAGAACACCCAGAGGTGAACTGTATTATCCACACGCATCCTACCCATGTAGCAGCACTCTCCATGCTACAGATTCCACTCATGATTTCCCAAATGGATGTTTGCGCACTCTACGAAGACTGCTCATTTGTAGGCCATTGGCCGGGTGTTCCTGTAGGTAATGAAGAAGGTATTTTGATTTCTTCTGCTTTGGGTAAAAACCGTGCTGTTTTGTTATCTCATCATGGTCAATTGGTCACAGGTAAAACCATCGAAGAAGCATGCAACTTGGCTCTTTTAATTGAGCGCGCAGCTCAACTGCAACTGCTAGCGATGTCGGCCGGACAAATTCAGCCTATCCCCCACGATTTAGCAACAGAAGCTCATGACTGGGTATCTACTGACAAACGTAACAAAGTGAACTTTGCTTATTACGCACGTAAAGCTTTGAAAAAACATTCTGACTGTATTTAAAAAGAGACTTCTACCATGAAACTAAACGGTATTATTGGCTACCCTGTTACTCCATTTTCTGATGACAACACCATTAACATTGCTGTTTTAAAGCAGATGCTCGATTTACTTATCGAAAATGGCTGTGATGCCATCGCACCTTTAGGCAGTACAGGTGAAAGCGCTTATCTTGAATGGGATGAGTGGTGCCTAGTGGCTAAAACTTCAATTGAAAGCATCAATAAACGTTTACCTGTCATTATTGGGATTTCTGAACTCACAACAGATCAAGCAATCAAAAAGGCCCAAATCGCGCAAAGCTATGGTGCAGATGCACTTATGGTGATTCCCGTATCTTATTGGAAGCTAACAGATCAAGAGATTTTTGAATATTATCAGTCAATTGCACAAGCAACGACTTTGCCGATTATGATTTATAACAACCCTGCGACCAGTGGTGTTGATATGTCTCCAGAGTTAATCGTGCGTATGTTTAATCAGATTTCAAACATTACGATGGTGAAAGAAAGTAGCGGTGATATTCAGCGTATGCATCAAATTTATGAGCTATCAAAAGGAGAACTCCCGTTTTATAACGGCTGTAATCCTCTAGCTTTAGAAGCCTTATGTGCAGGAGCTAGTGGTTGGTGTACAGCAGCGCCTAATCTATTAGGTCAGCTCCCCCAACAACTTATTCAGCATGTGAAAAATGGTAATTTAAATCAGGCTCAAAAATCATTTTACCAGCAACTCCCTTTACTACGCTTTATCGTAAGTGGTGGTTTACCTAAAACGATTAAAGCAGGTTTGCAGCTAAAAGGTATTTCTGCGGGTACGCCACGTAAACCTCTGATCAAAGCAAATGATGTTGAGCTTAGTCAATTAAAACAGTTACTTGCTCAAATAGAGGACTAATAAAAAAAGCGGGTAAATAAACCCGCTTTTTTACAACATAAACTTAGAATGTTTTAGTTAAACTAAACACTAAGCCTGTGTCATAAGGTTTTTTACCAGCATCAGTCATACCAGAAGTGCTAATGTCTGTACCCACAACATCTAGCTCAGCGACAATACCCAAAATATTATAATTCACACCCACTTTATAATCGATATAGCTATCGTCTTCACCTGGTCCACCCGCAACTACAAGTAAAGAATCTTTATTTTTGAGTTTGTTATAGCCAACTGAAGCAAGTCCCGTGAAGCCTGTATCTGCAATTGGTGCTGAATAACCTACGTTAAAATACCAGAACTCATCAGAGTGACCCCAATAGTCATCTGAATAGCTTACGCCCACACTAAGTGCATCACCTTTAAATAAAGAATCAGCAAAAGTTAATTTTCCATAAAACTCGGTAAAGTCAAAACCAGTATCCCCATTGTATGGGTTAGTAAATTTTGAGTCAGAACCAATATAGCCATAATGAATTACACCCACGTCATAGGTCGGTGCAAGCGTATCAGACAGTTTTAATGTATTGGTATAACCTAAAGAGATATCAGTTTCAGTTGAAACACCCGGTGTATTAAAGTCAACGCTTGAACCCCACAGCGCGACATAGGCACCTGACTTATGAGAAAAAGTAAAACCACCTTGAATAGCTGGGTTATTTGACGATTGTGTAACACCGCGGAAGCGGTAGTCTGTAGTTGCTGCTACACTACCTGTTGCAGTGATACCATAAAAAGATGGTGCTTCTTCAGCCATAGCCATGGTTGAACCAGCTGCGAAAATACCAAGACCTAAGGTCTTAAGTGCAAATTTCATCATTTTGATCTCCCCCATAATGAATGCACGATTTATGTATATAAAACACATTGTGTTACTTAAGCTTTAGCAATTGCTGTGCCAAGTCCATATTCCCCTTCGCTGCATATCATTAATATTGAAATCAAAATATCTCTACAATAAAAATTCCATTTTATTTTTACAAAAATATATTCATAAAAAACAATATTATAAAATAAGACATCTATCCGATTAGAAAAGAGCAACATAAGAAAACACCTTGTCGGAAATAAATTAGCGACGTCAGCAGTATCCATTTACTCAATGTAAAATTTCTATTTAAACTTAAATAAGAGATATAAAAATTACGTAAATTTCTTAAAGCCGAGCTTGTAATGGTCTGTGAATGGGCATTTCTTTTAATTAGATTTCTTTATTTTTTCTGTTTTAAAACTTATGAACTATTTTGGGTCTTTTTTAAGCAATAATATGAGCAAAAATAGTAATGCACAAAATTCACGCAAAATATCGCACTAAATTTGATCAAATCAATTAAATTCCATTGGCTTATTATAGTGATCTCTTTTTGCACATCATGCATTAAAAATAATGTTATATAGTAACATTTTAGAGAGCATTGAAAATAAACCATTAAAAAAATCAACTTAAGACAAGATTAAAAAGTAAACATATCCATCAAAAAAGATTAAAAAATGAACACAAGAATCAACTGTTTTTTGAGCTTAGAATATAAAATAAATGGTAAAAATCCACTAAAAAATAAATTACTTTTTTTATTTTAAACAATACATTAAGTATAAAAGCTTAACAGTAAATTTAGTAAACAACCAGTAACACATTAATCAATTTCTGCATAGCATATATAAAATAAAATCAACAAAAATATATCTTTTTTATAGATTACTTATACAATTGATTCAAATCCTAGGCCCTGAACAATAACAAGGCACAGGATTTATCGTTTTTATGAGGTTCTTTAAATATGCTAAATGCACAAAAACTTACATTAGCAGTTCTCATTTCTGCGGCAATAATTTCCTCAGCTCAGGCAAGTGAGCAAAGTGAGGCAAAAGGATTTGTTGAAGATGCGAACGGTTCTATTCTCTTCCGTACAGGTTATATCAGCCGTGACAAAAAACAGGGCGCGAAAGATACTAGCTCATTTGCTCAGTCAGCAATTGTAAGTATCGATTCTGGTTTCACCCCTGGTATTGTTGGCGTTGGTGTTGGCGTTGTTGGCGACGGTTCATTTAAAATCGGTGAAAATAAAAATGCCGGAAACCAAATGATTCCTAAACATAACGACGGTTCCGCTTACGATCACTGGGCTCGTGGCGGTGCGAACGTTAAAGCACGTTTCTCGAATACAACAGTGCGTTACGGTACTCAAGTACTCGACCTACCTGTTCTTGCAAGTAATACTGGACGTATGGTTCCTGAATACTTTACAGGTACTTTATTAACCAGCCATGAAATCAAGAATCTTGAATTGGTTGCTGGTAAATTTACTAAAGACCAAATGTCTGATCAAATCAATACCGATGCGGATGTAAATGGTAATGGGCTTGATCGCGCCATTGTTTGGGGTGCTAAATATAAGTTTGATGACAATTTAAATGCATCTTACTACGGTTTAGACAGCAAAAATGCTCTTGAACGTCATTATGTGAATGTGAACTTTAAACAGCCTCTGGCTAATGACAGTTCATTAACTTATGATTTCAGTGGTTATCATACTAAGTTTGATGAAAATGCTATCACATATTCAGAAACTACTGATGACAAGTCTAACCGTAAAAACAATATTTGGGCAATTTCTACAGCGTACAACACTGGCCCACATAATGTAATGGTTGCCTACCAACAGAACAGTGGTAACGTAGGTTATGATTACGGCCAAAATGCTGATGGTTTCCAAAGTATTTATTTACCAAACTCTTATATGTCTGACTTCATCGGCAACGATGAAAAATCTGCACAAATCCAATACAGTCTTGATTTTGGTAAGTTAGGCGTATTACCTGGTCTAAACTGGACAACTGCATTTGTATACGGTTGGGACATCAAAGTTAAAGGTTTAACTGATGATGCTGAAGAACGCGAATTCTTTAACCAAGTGAAATACACAGTTCAAAGTGGTTTCGCTAAAGATGCGAGCCTTCGTATTCGTAACTCTTACTACCGTGCAAGTGATGCTTACCAATCTAATGCGTACATCGGTGATACAAACGAATGGCGTATCTTCCTTGATATTCCTGTGAAATTATTCTAATTCGCAGACCTATCAAGCATAAAAAAACCTACATCTGGCAACAGATGTAGGTTTTTTATTAGGCTCAGAATATCAATTGAGAAACTCTGAGCCATATCAATTAAAGCTTATTTAGCAGCTTCAATTGCTTTTAGTACTTCAGCTTTAGCAACATCAGCACCTTCCCAACCACTGATTTTTACCCACTTACCTGGTTCTAAATCTTTATAGTGACTGAAGAAATGCTCAATTTGGCTAATCAACAATGGAGGAAGATCTGTATATTCCTTCACATCTTTGTAAAGTGGAGACAATTTTTCGTGTGGAACAGCGATTAATTTCGCATCGATACCACCGTCATCTTCCATTTTTAATTTGCCCACTGGACGGCAACGAATTACAGAACCAGCAGCAACAGGATGCGGAGTTACAACAAGTACGTCTAACGGGTCGCCATCTTCAGACAAAGTATTTGGAACATAACCATAGTTCGCTGGATAGAACATTGCTGTGCCCATGAAACGGTCTACAAACAATGCATCAGAATCTTTGTCGATTTCATATTTAATTGGTGCTGCATTTGCAGGAATTTCAATGATGACATAGATGTCATTTGGGGCATCTTTACCTGCTGGGATATTGCTGTAACTCATATCAATACTCTTTCGTTATGAAGTCAGATGTAAAATCCACTCGATTATAGCGTGGATATCATCAAAATGATGCCGATTATACAATGCGCACACGCGAAAGTTGATATGAATGATGACAGAATGACACTCAAGTCAGTTTAATCGTGACCACTAATAAGAAGATTGGACACAATATAGATAAGAACCAGACAATCGAGCGTAAAGTTGCCCAATTACTTAAATAGCAGATCCCATAAATAACTCTTAAAATAATATATGCCCAACCTAATCTCAGAATAAAATATTCTGGAACAACCATATATTCGGCCATTAAAATAGCCGTTAAGAATAAAGGTAAGCTTTCAAAACTATTTTGTTGTACGGCATTAGCGCGAGCAGCCAGACCAGTTGTTTTGGCAAAAAAAGCTCTCGGGTTTTGATTATCGGCAGGCTGAAAACCACCTGTAATTTTTGCAATTGCGGTAAATGCATATGGCAGTAAACATGCCACTAAAATAATATAGATAATGCCGCTGATGCCCTGCATAGTGCCATCCATCACTGAAAATACTGTTGATCATGCTATCATAACATTGCGTTTTTACCTGAAATTTTATGCAATCACTTGTCAACACTGATGAATAGGGCCATGTATGCAACAACCTGATCAAAAAGAACTGTTTGAAGTCTTAGATAAGCAAAAACAGAATCAACTTCAGATAGATCGCATATTAAAGATCGTACTCCCTATTGTCGCTTTTTTACTGAGTGTGATTTGTGCAAATTTGAATTGGCAATCTACACTTGGCACCTTTGTTATTTTAACAATTACCTTTATTGCTGTCGGTATTAAGCGACTTCCTTTGTGGCACTGGCTGATTGTGATTACCGTATATTGCTTAGCAGATAATTATTTAAGTTATGGTCAGCTTGATTTGACTCACCTACGCCTGCAACTCGGCACAATGCTTGTTTTTGTGGGGATGGTCGGAATTGGACGCCCTTATATAGACCGCTGGTTTATGAAAAGTCATAAAATATAAAATAAAAAAAGCGCCCTAAGGCGCTTTTTTTATTAACTGATTAGGCTGGTTTACGTAAGTCTTTACGTAAAATTTTGCCTACGTTTGATTTTGGTAATTCATCCATAAACTCAACATAACGAGGACGCTTATAGCCTGTTAAGTTCTCTTTAGCAAAGCTCAAAACTTCTTCTGTAGTCAAGCTTTGATCTTTTTTCACGATAAAGAGTTTTGGCACTTCACCTGATTTTTCATCTGGAACACCAATCGCTGCAACTTCCAATACTTTTGGATGTTTAGCAATAACTTCTTCGATTTCACTTGGATAAACGTTAAAGCCAGAAACCAAAATCATATCTTTTTTACGATCTACAATTTTTGTATATCCACGGCTATCCATAACACCGATATCGCCCGTACGGAAGAAACCATCTGCTGTCATGACTTTAGCTGTCTCATCAGGACGTTTCCAGTAGCCTTTCATGACTTGAGGTCCACGAATCGAGATTTCGCCTTGCTCACCTAAAGCAACTTCTTTACCGTCATCATCTAAAATGGCAACTTCAGTTAAAGGTAATGGAATACCAATTGTGCCACTAAATTCAGTAGAAGCAGGTGGATTTGCAGTTGCTACCGGTGAGGTTTCTGACAAGCCATAACCTTCAATGATGGTTGTGCCAGTAATTTTCTTCCAAGCTTCTGCTGTAGAAGATAAAACAGCCATACCACCGCCCATCGCCATTTTTAACTTGCTATGGTCAAGTTGTCTGAATTCTTCATTATTGACTAAAGCATTAAACAATGTATTTACTGCTGGGAAGAATGATGGTTGATATTTACGCAGCTCGTTAATAACAGCTGGTAAATCACGAGGGTTCGGAATCAAGATATTTGCCTGACCTTTATACATACCGTACATAGCGCAAACCATGAACGCAAAAATATGATAAAGCGGCAATGCACAAACAATACGGTCACCTTTAGCGCCATCGTTTGCACCAAATTTACTTTGGAAAATACCATCACACTGAAGTAAGTTTGCGACAAGATTGAGATGAGTAAGCTCTGCACCTTTTGAAACACCAGTAGTACCACCAGTATATTGAAGCACAGCCGTATCACTTAAGGTTAAAGTCGGACGCTTGTAATTACTTGGATTTTCTTTATTTAACGCTGAATTAAATTTAACGTGTCCCGGAATATTCCAAGCTGGAATTTGCTTACGTACTTTACGTAATACAAAGTTCACTAGAGTACCTTTAAGTGTACCCAGCATATCTCCTACAGTAGCAATTACAACATGCTTCACTGGAGTTTTACCTAAAATGCTTTGATACACACTAGCGAAGTTTTCAATAATTACGAGTACTTCTGCACCTGAGTCATTTAATTGATGCTCAAGCTCACGTGCCGTATAAAGCGGATTAACATTCACTAATACCAAGCCTGCACGTAACACAGCTAATGCAACTACAGGATACTGCAACACATTCGGCATCATTACTGCAACACGAGTTCCTTTTGCTAACCCCAAATTTTGCAAATAGGTCGCGAACTTACGACTTGCAAGTTCTAACTCATTAAATGACATCGCCTTATCCATGAAGATAAAGGCATCACGAGAACCAAATTTT
The DNA here is from genome assembly GCF_027855175.1 of Acinetobacter sp. AOR14_HL. Taxonomy (NCBI): domain Bacteria; kingdom Pseudomonadati; phylum Pseudomonadota; class Gammaproteobacteria; order Moraxellales; family Moraxellaceae; genus Acinetobacter; species Acinetobacter sp. AOR14_HL. Next base: position 69,077 of record NZ_JAKTII010000009.1, read on the forward strand.
TGGAAATTACTCTCAAAAATATCAACAAGTGAGGTATTTTCTGCAGGCAATTCTACTGTTTCTGGAATCCCTGTCTTTTGGTATTCTGCAAACCAAATTTTTTCCATAATGCCATTATCTCCGATTCGTAATCCTTAGTAATAACTGTTATTCAATGCCCCAGCTATTCTTTAGCTTCTTGGTGCCAGAACATATTTAAAACTTATTGGCACATTCATGACACTTTCGAACAAGATTATGAGACAGAAATTTTGACAATTTGACCCTGTCAATTTTTTTGCATGGAGTACAAATTACGTACTCCAAATTGCTGTCCTTTTAATCATTATTCAATACCAACAAGTTCAGTTCATTGCTTGAACATGTTGCCATATATAGCGTATTTATGTTGCCAGACGCTAGCTTTATCTCTGAATCAACAGTTTATTTGCTTTTTGATATCCACGTGGTAAGAGCTGACCTTTTGAAGCTCGTTTACCTATGTATTTTTGTAGATCATCACCTTTTAATTTTAAATGTTGTTGACCTGCAACCACCTGAATTATTTCATCTAAGTTCAGGGTTGTCATGGATAAAATTTGCTCTTTCGCTTCAAGTTGTATCAACTTATTACCTTTACCCTTATTTAAGTTCGGCAGTTCAGCCAAATCAATAATTAAGAGTCGCCCTGCTGAACTGAGCACAGCCAAATGTGTCATATTTTGAGCAGATATTAATGGTAAAGCTTTTGATTTTTCAGGCACCGACAAGAATGTTTTACCTGCCTTAGCATTGGTATCTAGCTGTTTGGCTTGAGTTTTAAATCCATAACCTGATGTACTCGCAGCGATAAGTTCTGATGCTTCATCTTCTAGATAAACCTGAATAAACGACACGCCGCTTGCAGGAGCAAGTTTGGAACTTAATGGTTCACCTAAACCTCTTGCTGATGGCAAGCTGCTGATAGGTAAAGCATAACTACGACCTGTCTCATCAAGGAAATAAATCCGTTGATTGGTTTTACCCACAGCGTGACTTAAATATTGGTCGCCAGCGCGGTAGTTTAAATTTTCTGCATCAACATCTGCACCTTTTGCGGCACGAATCCAACCTGCTTCAGATAAAACAACCGTTACTGTTTCTGCTGGTACAAGGTCTTGTTCTTTAATCTGAACAGCTTCAGCACGTACCACAATTGGAGAACGGCGTTCGTCACCAAACTTTTTCGCGTCTTCTTTTAATTCACCGATAATCAGGTTCTTTAAAGATTCTGGATTTCCTAATTGCTCACGGATAATTGCTGCTTTTGCTGCAAGTTCATCCTGCTCTTGACGGATTTCCATCTCTTCCAGTTTTGCTAAATGACGTAACTTGAGTTCTAAAATTGCTTCCGCCTGTATCTCATCAATCTTAAAGTGTTCCATCAATACAGGTTTAGGCTGATCTTCTTCACGAATAATACGAATAACCGTATCAATATCAAGATAAGCAATTAAAAGACCTGCCAAAATATGCAGACGCTTTTCAATTCGGTTTAAATGATATTCTAAACGGCGAGTTACCGTTTTCTTACGAATTTCGATCCATTCCAGCAAAATACGACGAATCGATTTCACCTGAGGACGTCCATCCTCACCAATCATATTTAAATTAACACGATAGCTTGACTCTAAGTCCGTCGTTGCAAATAAGTGGCTCATCACCGCTTCAGCATCAATACGATTTGAACGAAGTACAATCACTAATCGTGTTGGGTTTGCATGATCCGACTCATCACGTATATCCACTACCAATGGTAGCTTCTTAGCCTGCATTTGATCGGCAATTTGAGTAATGACCTTAGAACCCGATACCTGATAAGGCAATTCAGTAATCACGATTTCATTTTTTTCGATGGTATAAACCGCTCGCATGCGGTAACTACCACGACCAGTAGTCTGGATTTTGAGTAATTCTTCTGGTGGAGTAATGATTTCAGCTTTTGTTGGTAAATCTGGCGCTGGAATATATTCAGCCAATTTTTCATCTGAAGTTTGCGGATTACGAATTAAGGCAATCGTTCCTTTAATCACTTCACGTAAATTATGCGGCGGAATATCTGTCGCCATACCAACAGCAATCCCCGTTGTGCCGTTGAGTAGAATATTAGGAATACGTGCTGGCAACGTAATAGGTTCTTTTAATGAACCATCAAAGTTATCTTGCCAGTCAGTTGTGCCCTGACCTAACTCATTTAACAATAACTCACTGTAGGCAGAAAGTTTTGCTTCGGTATAACGCATCGCAGCAAATGATTTAGGATCATCTGGCGCCCCCCAGTTACCTTGTCCTTCAATTAAAGGATAACGATAACTAAACGGCTGTGCCATCAATACCATGGCTTCATAACATGCAGAATCGCCATGAGGATGGTATTTACCAAGTACATCACCGACTGTACGGGCTGATTTTTTTGGCTTCCCACTATTTTTCAGCCCTAATTCGCTCATGGCAAATACAATACGGCGCTGTACAGGCTTTAAACCATCACTGATATGTGGCAATGCACGGTCCATGATGACGTACATGGCATAATTCAGGTAAGCCTGTTCAGTAAATTCGGCTACAGAGCGGTTTTCTGTCGCTTGATGCGCAAGGCTGGTCATAGTCAGCTTATCTTCCAAATCAGTCGTTATTTTAAATGAGTCTTATGCTAAGTGGGCTATGTTACAGACACAAGAGGGAGTCTGTCACCTGAGCGTCAAATTATGTCTCATCTCTCTATATTTTTAGTTACTTGCTATAAAGTTAGGCAAAACTAGAGGCCTATCGACTCTAATCTTTTTCCTTGGGTTTCTTCACCCAATATCAAAATTACAGCAGCAACCAAAAGCAAAACAACTGTAAACATCATAAAAACATGGCTAAATCCGTTCTTAGCCACCATCATATGTGTAACAACGATCGGCGCCAAAATCCCGCCTAAACGCCCCATTGCCGAAGCCCAACCAGAACCAAAAGCTCGAATATTGGCTGGATATTGCTCTGGCGTATAGGTATATAACACTCCCCATGCTCCTAAATTAAAGAATGACATGAGGCAGCCCCAAAACATGATGCTGTTCACACTGTCGGCTTGTCCAAAGAAATATGCAGACAAAGCACAAAAGCCAATAAAAGAAGCCAGTGTAATCTTTCTTCCCAAACGCTCTACAAACCATGCAGCTGCCAAGTAACCCGGTAGTTGCGCCAAAATCATCAGCAAAACATATTCAAAAGATTTAACAATGTCATAGCCTTGTTTCACTAATAAACTCGGTAACCAAGTAAAAATGCCATAGTATGAATACACAATCCCAAACCAAATGAGCCAGAGCATTAAACTACGGCGTGCAAAAGGACCACTCCAAAGTTGTTTAAAAGAAACCTTTTGTCGTATAGCTACAGGCATGACTTCAATATGATGAACAATTTGAACACCAGCTTGAGCTTCTAATTTTTGAACTAATGCATGCGCTTCTTCAATACGACCACGATTAATCAGGTACGGTATCGACTCAGGGAGTTTTTTCCAAATCACTAAAATATAAATTAGTGGGAGGCCACCCATGAGAAATGCTATATGCCAACCAAACTTAGGAATAATAAAATAAGAAATTAATGCAGCAACTAACCAACCTAAACCCCAAAAACTTTCAAGTAATACAATAAAACGACCACGTACATGTGAGGGTATATACTCACTCACCAGTGTTACAGCAACAGGCAACTGTCCACCAAGACCAACGCCAACCACAAACCGAAAAATTAATAACCACTTTAAATCTGGAGCAAATGCACATAAGGCTGTGGCGATACTATAAATTGCCATGGTAGTAGCAAATATTGTCTTACGGCCAAATCGATCTGCTAAAGCTCCCGAACAAACTGCTCCAATCGCCATTCCCACAAAGCCAATACTCACAATCCAGCCACTTTCGGCTGGAGTTAATGCCCAGTCTTTGACTAAGGTCGTCATGATAAAAGCAATGATTCCTGTGTCCATCGCATCAAACATCCAACCTAGCCCAACCACCCACAATAATGTGTAGTGGAATTTGCCGATTGGAAGATTTTGTATACGTGAAATCAGGTCCATAGGAAAACTCTACTGGAAAAAATAAGTGAGCAAGACAATATATTTAATTGTTATAGCATGCTCACATGAAGTTCTACATGATTAATGTTCGTCGGTTGAGGAAGCCGATTCTGCATCATCATCTTTATAAATAAACTTAGGCATTTCTAAACCAAAATAGATGGCAATTAGACGCAGGGTAAAACCGAAAATTAAGGTTGAAATGACGGTTAACTCTAGACTTAACCCTAAATCCTGACATACCCAGTAACAGATGACCGCCACAAAAGAAATACTCGCATAAAGTTCGCGGCGGAAAACAAATGGGACATCGTTACATAAAATGTCACGTAAAATACCGCCAGAAACCCCAGTCAATACACCAGCTACAGCTGATACGACAAAACCGTGTCCCATTTGCAAGGCAATTTGGCAACCAATGATGGTAAACCCGATTAAACCTAAAGCATCGAGCACCAAAAAGATGTTATGTAAGTGACGCATCCATTTGGCAATAATGATTGTGACAAATGCAGCACAACAAGTCAGAACCAAATATTCAGGATGTTTTACCCAAGTTAAAGGATAGTGGCCAAGTAGTACATCACGTACAGAACCACCACCCAAGGCCGTCACACAGGCAATCAGTACGACACCGAACCAGTCCATACTCCGTCGCCCAGCAGACAATGCACCTGTCATGGCTTCAGCAGTAATCGCAATAATATAAATAACGGTGAGTAACATCGCCCTTTCCCTCAGGCCAAACGGTGGCCGTATTTTAAGATAAACTTAGAGAAATTGTGCACAGCATTGCTTAAATTTTTTTCCGGAGCCACATACACACGGTTGTTTCATCGTGACATTCATTTCTACAGTCGGATCAAGGAAAAACCATTGTTGTTGCTGATATACAAAATGTGAAACCTCATGGTGAACTTGAGCTTTTTGTCCATCATGATAATGTGCCTTGAACTCAACCTGCGCATGCGTTTTGTCTAATTTTTCTTTGGCCTGAATAACGTCTAAACCCAACCATTGATTTTGTTTGCTCCAGTCTGCAATAGCCTCTTTATCAAGAGCAGCTTGCTGACCTAAAGCAGTTGTTTTCACAATATAATCAATTTGCTGCAATGCAAAAGCACTATAACGCGAACGCATAAGCTGCTCTGCTGTTAGGGCTTTTGCTGTGCCTAAATGTAAAGGCTCACAACATTCTGCATAGCTGGCTTTTCCACATGGACAAGTGTGTTGAGTCATTCTGTGTTTCTCAAATAAAAAAATAGCTCAGATTTGAGCTATTTTATGATGTTTCTAGAATTGAAATGTCATTTAATCTTTCAATTCATCTTGTTCGATAGAAACAATATGAACTTTCTCGATTTTATGGCCTTCCATCGTCACCACTTCAAAGCGATAACCATCGGCTTCAACAGTTTCACCATTTTCAGGCAAGCGACCTAAATGGAATAACAAATAGCCCGATAAAGTAGAATACTGTTCACTTTCATCAACCAAATCACGGCCCAATAAAAGGGATACGTGGCGAATGTCCGTTGAACCTTCAAGTATTAATGAACCATCTTCCAAGCTCTCAGCAGCTGCATCTAGTTCATCTTCATCTGGGAATTCACCCGCAATTGCTTCTAAGATATCGATTGGTGTTGCAATACCTTCAATTGAACCGTATTCATTTAAAACGATTGCCATTTGTAAAGGTGCTTGACGTAATTGCTCCATCACCATAAGTACTTGAGCATTTTCATGCACAATGACGGGTTCACGTAAATGCTTTTGAAAATCGACCACACCTGTTTCAATAAAGCCATTCAAAACTTTATGAGTGAGTGCAATACCCTCAATATTATCAAGTTCACCACGTGCAACAATCAAACGAGAGTGTGTCATTGACATTAAACGTTCTTTTAAAACTTCCGGCTCGTCGTCTAAATCGATCCATTCAAGTTCAGGTCGTGGAGTCATAACAGACTTTACAGGACGTTCTGATAAACTAAGAACACCTTGCACAAGTACACTATGATAAGCACCATTTTCTTCGTCAAAAACTTCATCTGCAAAAGCTTGTGTAGCCAATACATCTTCTTTATCAGAAGATTGTGTATCTGAGCTAGAACCACTGCTTTTACTTCCTAGCATACGTAAAACCGCAGAGGCAGTGCGATAACGCAAGTCTGTGGTTGTAACCAGCTTTTCCTGATTGCGGCGCATGCTCTGATTGATTATTTCTACCAAAATCGAGAAACCAATTGCAGCATATAAGTAGCCCTTCGGAATATGGAAACCAAAACCTTCCACGACCAAAGAGAAACCAATCATCATTAAAAAGCCAAGGCAGAGAATAACCACGGTTGGATGCTTATTGACAAAGTCCATAAGTGGTCTTGATGCCCACAACATGATTCCGACAGCAACAATCATTGCCAGCATCATGACACTCTTGTCTTTGACCATCCCCACTGCGGTAATCACACTGTCTAATGAGAACACAGCATCAAGCACGACAATCTGGACAATGACCATCCAGAATGCTGCATGCACTGGATTGTCTTCTTTTTGCAGTTGTTTGCCTTCCATGCGCTCATGTAATTCCATGGTGCCTTTAAAGAGCAAGAACACACCACCGAACAACAAGATCAAATCACGACCAGAAAATGGATGATCAAAAATATGGAAGAGTGGTTGGGTAAGTGTCACAACCCAAGCAATAGCGGCTAAAAGTACTAAACGCATTCCCAAAGCGAGTACCAAACCAATTACTCGCGCTTTAGCTCGCTGTTCTGGCGGCAACTTTTCGGCCAAAATAGCAATAAAAACGAGGTTATCAATCCCCAGAACAATTTCGAGAACGATTAAAGTAGCTAAGCCCACCCAAGCGGAGGGATCAGACATCCATTCAAAGATCATCGATCCTGCTCCTGCGCTGACTGGATTTTATCTTTATTTGGCAACACAGCAGGCATGCCCATACAAAGGAGGGAAAATGTTTTTTTAGGACAAGAAATTAAAACGGAGCGACTACAACCACTACCCATATTTGTTCATATGTTGTTAAACGAATTTTTAGTATAGGCAAGATTTAATAGAAATTCATCATTTTTATTTGTTCATGACGGGCATTCACCAAACCCATACAAAACATGAATCTTTCTTATTAATCTGCTTATAAAGTTGTCATATCTTTGGCTTAGTGTAGACAAGAAATATGAACGTGATAAGGTGAAAATAAAGCAATGAATAGCGTATTAACAATGGCAGTAAATGATTCACCAATAACAGCTGTAAAAACAAAACAACCTCTTATTGCATTATATTGTGGTTCACGTGTAGGAAATAATCCAATCTATCGAGAAAAAGCAATTGAGCTCGCTCGCGGAATTGCTGAGCAAGGCTTTGGTTTGGTCTACGGCGGTGCAAGCATTGGATTAATGGGACAAGTAGCCGACAGCGTACTCGAAAATGGCGGTGAAGCTGTGGGAGTGATCCCTGATTTTATGCTTAACTATGAAGAAGCACACTCAAGATTAACCGAATTACACGTGGTAGAAACCATGCATGAGCGCAAAGCTATGATGGCTGAACGTGCAAGTGCATTTGTTGCATTACCGGGTGGTTTAGGAACATTCGAAGAGATATTGGAAATAGCCACTTGGGGTCAACTCAACCAACACCAAAAACCCATGATTTTATATAACGTAAATGGTTTTTATAATGCATTGATTGCTCAGTTAGATCATGCGGTTCAAGAGGGTTTTCTCCCACTTCAACACCGCGCTAAATTGATTATCTGCGAAGACGTTGATCAAATTTATAACGTGATTAAAAACTTAAAAATGCCAAAAAGATTTGTTGTGTAGTTTTCCCCCTACTCTCCATAAAAAAAGCGGTCCTGCCGCTTTTTTTGTTTTAACTATTTTCACCGTGCCTTCAAAAGTACTTAGATTTAGTAAAGGGGTACTCAACATTGTCTTACTTTTTTTACTTTCAATTTGTTTTACACTAGACCAAAACGTTAACTCTCAAATGTTATGAATGCCACGCCGACTCACCAAGCCTTGCAACCTGAATATCGCTTACTCGTACTTTTGGTTTCCATTGGCTTTTTTATGCAGGCTTTGGACACAACAATTGTAAATACCGCTATTCCTGCAATGGCTCATCACCTAAATGAAGATCCATTACGCATGCACAGCGTAGTAGTGGCCTATGTCTTATCAGTAGCTGCCTGTATTCCTTTAAGTGGCTGGTTAGCAGACCGCTTTGGTGTTAGAAATATTTTCTTATCGGCAATCGTTATTTTTACTCTGGCTTCTTTAGGTTGTGGTCTTTCTCAAAGTCTCAATGAGCTGTTAGTTTTCCGAGTTATCCAAGGCGTGGGTGGAGCATTATTACTCCCTGTTGGTCGATTATCTCTTTTAAAAATTATTCCTCGAACTCAGTTCTTAGCTGCAATGAGCTTAATGAGTCTTGCAGGTTTACTCGGACCTTTGGCTGGTCCAACTTTAGGCGGCTGGTTAGTTGAAGTTGCAACTTGGCACTGGATTTTTCTCATCAATATTCCTATGGGTATCTTAGGCATATTAATGACATTAAAAGTCATGCCTAATTTAAAAGAACCTTCAGTCAAAACATTTGATTTAGGCGGCTTCATCTTATTAGTGGTAGCAATGATCGGATGGTCGTTGGGTATTGAACATCTAGCATCGCCTGAATATTCAAAATGGTTTAGCATTTCGCTATTGGTGGTCGGCATAATCGCAACACTTTGGTATGCCTATCATTCTCATACCCATCAAAACGCATTATTCCGCAGTCGACTATTTAGAAATAAAATTTATGCGATTGGTATTTTAGGTAATTTCTTTGCCCGCTTTGGTGGTAATGCCTTACCTTTTGTTTTACCGCTCATGTTACAGGTCGCTTTTGGTTTTGAACCTTTTATTGCGGGTTTAATGATGATTCCTCTGGTCTTAGGTTCATTATTTTCAAAGCCAATTGTCAGACCGATTATTCAGAAAATTGGCTACCGACGTTTTTTACTTATCAATACCACACTGGTAGGGTTATGTATTGCATCTTTTGCCATCATGACAGTCGATACCCCAACTTGGTTTAGAGCCTTACACTTTTTCTTATTTGGCACATTAAATTCATTACAATTTGTTGGGATGAATACGCTCACATTAAAAGACTTACCTCAACAAGATGCGAGTAGCGGTAATAGTTTTTTATCGATGATCATGATGCTATCAATGAGTATTGGCGTGGCACTGGCAGGTACACTCATTAATGTATTTACCAATTATTATGGTGCCGATCACGTGACAACAGCATTTCATCTCACTTTAATTTGCCTCGGTTGTATCAATATAATTGCTGCACTTATCTTTTGGCAAATTCCAAAAAATACCCCCATATAAGCCGTTGCATTTTTAGCGTGGTTTATCACTCTTGAATCACGTTATGATGTCGGCTTAACATCTTTAATGAGTTTTGCATGACCAAACTGGCTAAAACCTTTTTCACAGCACGGCACCACAATACCCTAATCGGAATTGGCTTGGCGTGTATTATGGGAGTATTAGCTTATTTTGGTCTGTTCTATCAACAAAAAGCCGTTGCGCAAGATTACCCAGTTCAAGGATTTGATGTTTCTCACCATCAAGGTGATATTAACTGGAAAAAAATATCACCTGAAAAATTTCAATTCGTCTATTTAAAAGCAACTGAAGGCGGCGATTTTAAAGATTCAAAATTTCAAGAAAACTGGCTCAAGGCGCGTGAACATAGGTTTCATGTAGGGGCTTATCACTTTTATCGTCTATGTCGTGATGGTAAAACGCAAGCAGATAACTTTATTGCGACAGTACCTAAAAAATCAGATGCGCTTCCGCCAGTTATTGATCTGGAGTACGACAGTAACTGTATTAATGAATACACCAAAGAACAATTAATTAAAGAAATTGGCATCATGCATGACAGCTTACAACAGCATTATGGTAAACAGCCTATCTTTTATATTTCTAAAACTTTTTATCACATTGTATTAATGGGAAATTTCCAGAATACACCACTTTGGGTAAGAGATTACGAAGGAAAACCTGAGCTCAAAGACAAAAGCAAATGGCTCTTTTGGCAGCATAGTAATCAAGGTAAAATTGAAGGGATAACAAAGCCAGTAGACTTAAATGTTTATGAGGGTTCAGTCAAAGAATGGCACCAATTTTTACAGCAGCAAGGCATCGTGAAAGCACAATAATATGCGCAAAATCATTCATATCGATATGGATGCCTTTTATGCATCAGTCGAGCTACGGGAACAACCAGAATTAAGGCATTTACCCGTTGTTATTTCGTCTCATCATCCGCGAGCTGTGATTGCTGCTGCATCTTACCCTGCCCGCGAATTTGGTTTGCGTTCAGCCATGTCGATGAGTCAGGCAAGAAAGTTATGTCCTCAAGTCGTTATTATTGAGCCAAATTTTGAAAAATATCGCACAGTTTCAGCTCAAATTCATTCGATCTTTCAGCAATATACGCTTCTTATTGAACCATTATCTTTAGATGAAGCTTATTTGGATGTCACTGAGAATTTAAAACAGATTGCGAGTGCAACCGAAGTTGCTATGCATATTCGGGAAGATATTTTTCGGTTAACGGGACTTACTGCATCGGCAGGTGTAGCACCCAATAAGTTTTTAGCAAAAATCGCTTCTGACTGGAATAAACCGAATGGTTTATGTGTAATAAAACCCTCGCAGGTCGCCAATTTTATTCAGGATCTTCCGCTTAAAAAAATTCCTGGCGTAGGTAAAGTCACTCAAGAGAAATTACAGCAGCTTCAATTACATACGCTGGGTGATTTACAGAAAATTGAAGAGGCTGTTTTAATTCACCACTTTGGTAAATATGGACAACAGCTTTATCTATATGCACAAGGAATTGACCACAGACCTGTTCAAGCTGAAAGAGCTCGCCAACAAATTTCAAAAGAGACGACCTTTGATAGTGATTTTACTTTGGCTCAATGTCAGCCTTATTGGCAGGGATTAGCCGAAAAAGTCTGGCAAAGCTTAGAGAAAAAACAACTCAATGCACGAGGTGTTAATGTCAAACTTAAACTCAAGAATTTTCAGACTTTACAACATAGTAAAAGCTTTAAAAGGCCCATTCAGTCACTACATGACTTAATCCAAGTTTTATTTTTATTATTAAATGAAATGCAGATTCCCGAACATTTCCAGTTTCGCTTAATTGGTATAGGGGTTTATCAGTTACAAACTCAATCCGATGACTTTCAACTTAACCTTTGGTGATTGACTACTTTTCACTCAAAAAGAGTGGATTTTGAACAAAATCTATTCCCTTTTGCTCCAAGTTTAGAGTAACCTAATCAGCGCATATTCATTACCCATGTATTTGCAACATGCCTAAAGCAACCTTTACTTTTGGCATACCGTCCTGTGATTGGCGTGACGACCAAATCCGAATATTACAGGGCCCTTCCAATACATGGTTGATCTGATACTCCTCATCACAATAATCTACTGAAATTCTTTTCTACTTGCTTGCACCTACCTAGCAACTCTTCATAAAATCAAAACTATTAAATAAAGCCACTCTAGAGCATTTTTATGACGGTAAAGCGTTTACACGTTACTTCACGCTACTGCGAAGTTGCGATTTCAGGTAATTTAGTACACTTAGCTGGGCAACTCGCAGATGATACAAGCGTAGATGTTACATCACAGACTCAGCAAACTTTAGATAATATTGATCGATTATTGGCAGAAGCTGGAACAGATAAAACCCACATTCTTTCTGTCATGATTTTTCTAAAAGATATCGAAAAAGATTATGCAGCGATGAATGCTGTTTGGGATGCATGGATTAGTGAAGGACATCCACCAGCGCGTACTTGTGTTGAGTCCAAACTTTATACGCCAGACGTGCTTGTAGAAATGACGGTTGTTGCAGTACTTCCATAATTTTTATAAATATAAATCGAGATTAAATTGAGCAATATCTCTAGTTATATTGCTCAATTTTTTACAGCTTAAATAATTAAGGTCAGTATCTTATTAGGGATTATCAAATTGCTAAGCTTGCCCATACTTGTTATTCAGGATTAGATACAATTATTTTTAATCTTTATTGCACCGAACGCTTATCTCAATCCGACGTTACCTACTTTTTAAGACTTCACAAAAGCATTTGACATTCTTTCTAGCTGTGGCGTTGCATGTAAAGTTGCCATCTCTGTTTCTGGACTCAATAAGTCTCTTCTTAGATCATGATAGTCAGGTACCTCACTATAATGCAGCACACGATAACCAGCGAGTTGCAACAGGCGACGTTCATATTGTTGATGCGCTCGGCGTAAACCATTTTCGCCAAGAACAACAACGACAACAACCTGATAATTTTGATCAAGTACAACAAAATCAGCTGCCATATTTTGATATTTTCGACGTGTATGCGCATATTTTGTAGTTAATAGTGCATCAAAGGATACATGTGCCAATACTGTAAATTTAGGCAAAACTGTTTGTAGTCTGGTTAATGTTATTTGCTCATGACTGGTTAATACTGCACGGCGCTTCAAGGCACTATCATGTTGATGCCTTCGTGAAAGACTTTTCACTGCCATCACAACAGCCAAAAATAATAATAAGATCGTAATTAGATAATACATGGGCTTAATCCTTTAAGTTTTTTATAATGATTTTGCTAGATCACACTTTGTTTTAATTGATAACGACACAGCCGTTCTTTAAAAGGTTCACTTAGTAATTTCACTTGTAGTTATCAAGCTTGGCTTAAATTTAGCCACCCTCACATTATTTATAATCATAGAGTCAACAACAATCAAGTGCAGCTCGTCAGATTTATGGTATTTATCGTTTTTCGTTACGCTTTTTGTACTTTAAAACTGCAAAAATCTCACTATGCGATTTAAACACATATTTTAAAAAGAGAACAGGCTCTATTTAAGAGCCTGTTTTATCATCATCCACGAACCTTGGTTTTCGGTTTACTTTTTCCACCAAACGGTCTTTTCTCACCGGTTTCACGAGGAGGCAAACCTGTATGTTGGGTTAGAACCTGTCCTTTTTGTGGACGTTTCTGCCCTGCTGCTGAGCGAGTTTGCCCCTGACCACGTTTTGCTGAATCTCCCGCCACAGACGAGTTCTTCTTACGCGCAGATTTATATTCACCTTCAGCAGTACCTTGTGGCTGATAGGTCGGAATCAAATGCTGCTTCGAATTACCAATTAAATCGGCGCGGCCCATTTCTTTTAAGGCCTCGCGAAGTAATGGCCAGTTGTTTGGATCATGGTACCGCAAGAATGCTTTATGAATACGACGACGTTTGTCACCTTTCACAATATCGACATTTTCAGTATAACGCGCCACTTTCGCCAACGGATTTTTACCCGTGTGATACATGGTGGTTGCCGTTGCCATTGGTGATGGATAGAAGGTTTGTACTTGGTCGGCACGAAAACCATTCTTCTTCAACCAAATTGCCAGATTCATCATGTCATATTCAGTCGTACCTGGATGTGCAGCAATAAAGTAAGGAATTAAATATTGCTCTTTTCCTGCTTCTTTACTAAAGCGGTCAAACATTTGCTTGAAACGATCATACGTACCAATACCCGGTTTCATCATCTTAGATAAAGGACCATTTTCGGTATGCTCTGGAGCAATTTTTAAATAACCGCCAACGTGATGTTGTACCAGTTCTTTAACATATTCCGGATTCAGTACGGCAAGGTCATAACGTAAACCAGAACCAATTAAAATCTTCTTCACACCTTTAATCGCACGTGCTTTACGATAAAGCTGTACTAAAGGTGCATGATCGGTATGCAAGTTTTGACAAACACCCGGATATACACAAGAAGGTTTACGGCAGTTCTTTTCAATTTCAGGGTCTTTACAGTGCAAACGGTACATGTTTGCTGTTGGACCGCCTAAGTCAGAAATAATGCCTGTGAAGTTTGGTGCCGTGTCACGAATTTTCTCAATCTCACGTAAAATTGAGTCTTCAGAACGGTTTTGAATAATACGTCCTTCATGTTCTGTAATCGAACAGAAAGTACAGCCACCAAAACAGCCACGCATAATGTTGACCGAGAATTTGATCATATCAAATGCAGGGAAACGAGCATCGCCATAAGTTGGATGAGGCAAACGTGCATATGGAAGATCAAACACATAGTCCATTTCCTCAGTGGTTAGAGGAATTGGTGGAGGATTGATCCAAACATCACGTTCACCATGGCGTTGAACCAAAGCACGGGCATTACCCGGATTAGTTTCAAGATGCAAAATACGGTTTGCATGCGCGTAAAGCACGTGATCATTTGACACTTCTTCAAAAGAAGGTAAACGAATGACCGCTAACTCGCGTGGAGGTAACTTATGTTTAATTGCTTTTGACGGTGCTGGCTTTAATTGAACGATTTGAGTGTCGTCATCTAGTTTGTCGCCTTCACGCACAATCGGATTTGCAACAATCTCTTTCTGGAAATCTTGATACTGAGCTAATGAGTTACCTTTTTCTTTTTCAACCTCACAGCCATCAATATCTTCAGTCATAACATAAGGGTTAATAATTGGATCAACACGTCCAATCGTATCTACATCATTACTCGCAACTTCAACAAACTTTGCTTTTGAAGCTTTGTTATGTTTATTAATAATAAATGCTGTACCACGAACATCTGTAATCTCGTGGATTTTTTCACCTTTAGCCAAACGGTGCATCACATCAATAATGGCACGCTCACCATTACCATACATAAGCAAATCGGCTTTTGAATCCATCAAAATCGAACGACGAACTTTATCCGACCAATAATCGTAGTGTGCAATACGACGTAAACTGCCTTCAATTCCACCTAATAACACAGGTACATCAGGGAATGCTTCACGACAACGCTGGCAATATACCGTTGCTGCACGGTCAGGACGTTTGTTTGGCTCATTGTTTGGAGAGTAAGCATCATCTGAACGGATTTTACGATCTGCCGTATAACGGTTGATCATCGAATCCATATTACCTGCCGTCACACCCCAAGCAATGGTAGGCTTACCTAAAACGCGGAAGCTTTCAACATTGGTCCAGTCTGGCTGTGCAATAATTCCGACACGAAAACCTTGTGCCTCAAGCACACGTCCAATCACACCTGAAACAAATGACGGATGGTCAATATAGGCATCACCGCAAACTAAAATGAAGTCACACGCATCCCAGCCTAGTTGATCCATTTCTTCTCGTGACATCGGCAAAAATGGCGCTGGTTCAAAACACGACGCCCAATATTTGTCGTAATCAAACAACGCTTTTGGCGCAGTTTGCATGGTGTAGGCAGTAGACATGGCTTGCGAATCTCGGCTAGCAGATGGAGGAGAGACATCTAAAGATGAAAGCCGATCATTTTAACATGAATTCCATTCATTTTCCCTGTTTATAAAACAAACGAAAACAAGGATATAAAAATTAATTTGATTAAAGTTTATTCAACATTTTATTCTTCTAATAAATGCGGCGGAATAAAAGCCGCCGCAGTTTTAACTCATTTATTTATAGGGTTTAGAACAAAGCTTTTGGCAAACGAATTTGAATAATCTCATTATCGTCAGCCAATTTTGCGTTACGCCCTGTAGACCCAGGGAAGTTATTATCATTTAGAACAGTCAGCGTTGTACCATTTTCAATGATGACATCTTCAATAGTTTCAAATGGGAAGGAAAAAACTTGTTCTGTCCCAATATCCCCTGCTCTTGCTGTGCCGTAAAGTAAATTAGGATTGGCAATTTTAATTAAATCGACTAAATCTTCGCGGCTTACGGGTTGACCTGACTCATTTAATTTAATACGAATTAATTTTTTATATCCGCCTAAATTATTCTGAGTCGCATCACGCTCAATAATAATGCCTTCTTTATCATTAAAGAGTTGGAAATCACCAATATTGGTTGCCTTACTGTCCAATTGGAACCAATAATATTTTCCTGTATACGCTTTTTTCTTCAGGTCAAATTGCGAGATCAGCAATTGTCTTTCCGTTTCTCGAATTGATTTAAGCGGTTTCTCTACAAGAGGATAGAGATATTGGCCATCTGGAGAAATTGCCATTCCTTCAAAACCACCACTTTGCTGAACTAGAGGCTCTACAAAATTAATTTGCGCTTTATTAAACTGATTTTGAGGAGAGCGAAGTTCTTGTGTCGGATTTAGTGGATTTGGCAGAGCAATTGGAGCATCCAACAACACACCATCTGCTGAGAAATGAAGTAAATAAGGACCAAACTCATCCCCAATCCAATAAGTCCCATCACTAGTACGTTGCATTGACTCTGGGTCAAAATCAGCGCCCGTTAATAAACGCTCAGCTGTATCACCATTAACAATATTAAATGGAATTAACTTGTTTGGATCACGCAGTTGGATAAAGCTTTGCACAGTCACTTGACCCGTGCCTTTAGCTTTAGTTTTGAAATCAGGCTTTAATTTATAGATACGAAGTAAAAAGTCTGATGAATTATCTTGAGTCCCAAACCCGTTATCGGCCATTGCCATATAACTGCCATCTTCATTTTTTAATGCAGCAGAAAAGCCCTGTACAGGTTGACCTTTAAATGGAGGATAAATTCCATTTGCACCTTTCACATATGCGCCAGAGTCTGGACCAGCAGCGTAGGTTTCTACAGGTAACTTGGCAAAAGAAATTAAGGTCGGTTCGGTAACGTTTTCAGTGGGTGAAGTTTGTTCTTGATCGTTATCATCGTTACATGCCGTCAATCCTAAACTGGCACAGCATAATAATGCGACTAAAGTTTTTTTGCTCATGGTTTTATACAGTCGGTAAAAAATTAAGCAAATTTAATCAAGCTTATATGAAGTTTTTACTTCAAAAAGATGAAATCTTTATGGCGAAAATATGACAAATATATCTGTTAGATTAATGTTAAAAAACTATTGGCTCAAGATTTCACTAAAGTTTCGTTGGCTGATATTCTCCAGCAATTGCTGCTTTCAAAAAATTCTGAAAGGTAGGACATAGCATATGATTTTCAGCAGGACACACTGCCGCATGTTGTAATCCTTGACTAATAAAATGTAATCGCTTTGCCATTTGCTCTAATTGTTCAGCTTTATCTTTTAATTTTTGACGATCAAGTTCAGGTTTACCATCTTGTCCAAACATTGTGGCGATTTCATTTAAAGAAAAACCCGCAGCACGACCTAACGCAATTAGTGCCAGTTGATCAAGCACCTGTTTACCATATTGCCGACGCAAACCTTGCCGCCCTATTGATTTAATTAATCCCTTCTCTTCATAAAAACGTAGCGTTGCTGTTGTGACTTGTGCCTTTTTCGCGACTTCACCAATATCCATAATACCCTCTTGACTTCAAGTGAACTTTAACTTGCACAATAAATTTATCACGTTTCATACGTATAAAAGCAAGGTGTAAAAATGAATATCTCCACATTGTTCTTTCAAGCTTTATGCCTCGGTATCGGGGCAACAGTAATTATGGATATCTGGCTGTTAATATTAAAGATATTCAAAATTCCTACCTTAAACTTTGCCTTTCTCGGACGCTGGGTTGGTTGGATATTTCAAGGCAAATTCATACATCAATCCATTGCCCAAAGCTCTCAAATTAAGGGTGAATATTTACTAGGTTGGATCGCACACTATAGTGTTGGGCTGATCTTTGCATTCAGCTTTCTTTGCATTGTGGGCTCCGATTGGCTCATTCATCCTCAGTTTTACTCAGCGCTACTTTTTGGTTTAGTCACTGTTCTCATTCCTTTTTTTATTATGCAACCTGCGATGGGTAGTGGTTTCGCTTCTTCAAAAACCCCTCATCCATTTTTGAATTGTCTAAAAAGTTTGCTTAATCATAGTTTTTTTGGCTGTGGTTTATATCTCACTGCAAAAATCTTTCAAATTTAAAATAAAGGAAAATCTCATGAAAACCGTTGCTATTATTTACCATAGTCGCCAAGGTCATACTCAGTTTATTGCTCAGCAAATTCAAACTGGCGTATTAAGCCAAAAAAATATTAAAGTAGATCTACTGAGTGCTGAACATCTCATTGAAAACCCTGAAATACTTATCCAATACGATGGCTTGATTTGGGGATCTCCGACTTACTTAGGCGGAGTGTCCTCCAAATTAAAACAACTCATGGATGCAACAGGTCCATTGTGGAAAAAACAGAGCTTTAAAGGAAAACTAGCGGCTGGGTTTACCGTATCATCCCTTCCCGCGGGTGATAAACAATCGACATTAATTTCACTTTTTACCTTCTGTATGCAACATGGCATGTTATGGATCGGTAATCCAATTCTGCCCGAGCAACATCAAGGTGTGCCTTATTCTGAAGCTGCTAATCGTCTTGGTTCATGGTCAGGATTAATGGCTCAGGCTGAACACGGCAGTAGTCCCGATAGGTTTGATGAAGGAGACATTAAAACTGCTCAATTATTTGGAAATAATTTTGCAATGACCTTGAATGCTTATCTTGGAGTTTAAGATTATGACAGCACAAAGGATTTTATTTCCGCTCATATTATCTGCAATGATGTCATTTATAATTTCAGGAATTACGACTTTCAAAGCAGTAGGACCAGTTCAAAATTTCTTTTCATTATGGATATCCGCATGGGGTATTGCGTGGATATTTACTTTTCCAAGTGTGTTGATCTGTACTCCTGTAGCACAGAAACTAGTCGACATCGTATTTAAGAAAGTTGAAAAAGTATATCTGTAAGTTAAAACGTACAAAACTTGCGGTGAATTGCGGATATCCAGCTTTAGTATTTTTTTATAATATATGAAACATAGAGAGACAGGATGTCTCATTGAAGAAGAATAAGAACGCAGGAAGCGGTAGTTGACAGGAGTTAGCTACATAAGCTGAATACGAAGGAACCTCGACAGGATGTCGGGGTTTTTTCATTTTAATTATACAAAATTATCACTATTTGCTTGTGCTGAGCAACAGAACTTATATTGATCCATTAGTTACAGCTGAATACCATGATTTCATTTGAAACTTGATTATCGGTTTTATATTTTGCTTACCTCATCTTTATCTAACAATTATTTTAAACCAACTCAAATACACATTTTGAGCCTCAAATTTTTTACAATTGTTTTAATGACAATAATGACGGGATGTACGAGCTTAGGCCCGAATAGTGGTTCATTTTCATGGCGTTCAAATAAACTCTCGTCTGGTTTACAAAAAGCTTATTCTGTTCCACAAAACACAGCGAATCGGTTATCTCCAATTATTATTCAAAGTGCTGACCAATATAATGTGCCCCCTCTTTTACTTGCCGCGGTCATAAGACAAGAATCGAGTTACAATACTAACGCGCTATCACCTACGGGAGCAGTAGGTTTAACTCAAATTATTCCTAGCTATTGGCAACAAACTTGTGCTGGTAATTTGTATGATGAATCTACAAATATTCAATGTGGTGCTTATATCTTAAATCACTATTATCAGTCAGCGGATAGTTGGTTCAAAGCCACTGCTTATTACAATGTTGGACCTACAGGATATGAGCGAAGTTTCTGGACACGTCACAAAGCTAAGAAATATGCCCGATCTGTTAAACGTCATCAAAAAGCTCTAAAAAGCGCCTTATAAATTAAAGTCAAATAAAAAAGCCCATCTGTTGATGGGCTTTTTTATACAAGTAATTTTATTCGTCAAATAAACCTTCAAATAGAACAGAAGATAAATAACGCTCACCACTGTCTGGAAGAATAACAACAATCGTTTTGCCAGCATTTTCAGGACGTTCTGCAATTTTAGCAGCCGCAGCCAAAGCTGCTCCACTTGAAATACCCACTAAAATGCCTTCCTGCGTTGCACAATTTCTTGCCCACTTAATTGCTTCTTCACTAGTTATTGGTAAGACTTCATCAACAAGATCTAAATCAAGATTCTTTGGAATAAAGTTCGCACCAATTCCCTGAATTTTATGCGGTGCAGGTGTAATATTCTCACCATTTCTAGTTTGAGTAATAATTGGAGACTCAGCAGGTTCAACGGCTACAGAGTACAAAGGTTTATTTTGAACTTGTTCGAAATAACGAGAAATACCGGTAATTGTGCCACCAGTACCTACACCAGCAACCAAAATATCGACTTGCCCGCCTGTTGCTTGCCAAATTTCAGGACCAGTTGTATCCACATGGATTTGTGGATTGGCTGGATTTTCAAATTGTTGAGGTAGGAAATAAACATCTGGTTGTTCAGCTTCTAATCGCACAGCTTCATCAACTGCACCTTTCATCCCTTTCGCTGGTTCAGTTAAAACTAAATTGGCACCGAGTGCTTTTAACACTTTTCTACGCTCAAGACTCATGCTTGCAGGCATAGTTAAAGTAATTGGGTAACCCTTAGCCGCTGCAACAAAAGCCAATGCAATCCCCGTGTTACCACTGGTTGGTTCAATAATATGCATGCCTTCTTTTAACACACCACGCTTTTCTGCATCTGCAATAAGTGCCGCTCCAATACGACATTTCACAGAAAATGCGGGATTCCGACTTTCTACTTTTGCTAATACAGTTGCATCAGTTTTAATCAAACGATTGATACGAACTAAAGGTGTATTACCTATTGCTTCTGCATTATTTGAATAAACTGCGATCCCTAAATTATTGGGTGTTGGAAATTGCTGGTCGGTAGACATGTTATATCCTTATTAGATTTGGAATGATTCTGAATCATTATAAGCTTCTCTAATAAACAGGAAAGTAGAAAAGCTAAGTAATGCCTAAATTATCAAATTAACAACATGTCTTGTCATAGATTTATTTTTAACAAATAACAATTTAAAAATACTTTTAAGAATCAAACTATTAGATTAGATTAATTTATTTTCCTATCTACATACCACATTAGAAATAATAGGAAGGCTGGCTAATATTTCACATTATTAAGACTACGCTAATCTTCTGGTCGAACATTAAAGCTAATATTTTTCAATATTTTATGTAATTAAAACTACCAAACTTCACCCTCTCGCCATTCTGCGCAAATAGTATTCTCTTCTGAACGATGTGATAGTCGGTCTGTCAGCTTAGTACTCAAAGGATATAGCATAATTTCATAGTCATCAGTCAGATAAGTAGAAGTATCTTGTTTGATGTATAAATCTCCCCACCATGAAATCCAACCTAATTTTTTATAAAATGCTTCATCTTCTGGTTGTAATGCCGCAAGCCCATATTCCAAAGAAGTTAATGTATCAACTAAATGTCTTAATAATTGCGATGCGAACCCCTTACCCCTCATCTTGTAGTCAGTAGTCACATACTCTATATAAGCAGTTTTTACATTGAAACTGCCATTTATGGTGAAAACTCTATCTGTCCATAAAGCATGTGACACAATATTACCACCTAATGTGCCTAATAAATGAACAGCAGCTTGCATAAAGGTATATTGACTCCAAGGATCTTCATCAAAAGCAGCAAAACATAGCTCAGCAATCTGTTGTCGCTGTTGCTTATTTAGATCTTGGGCCGCGATAATTTTAAACTGCATAAGCAGAAGCTCAATTTTAATTGCTCATATCATAAGCAAAGATCGCAATAATATGCAGTTAATTTCATTAAATTCTTTATTCCTCTGTTTCAGGCATAAAAAAACACCCTCAACTGTTAAGTTGAGGGTGTTTCGAATAATGAGCTGGCGATGACTTACTCTCACATGGGAAACCCCACACTA